>DASSNG010000023.1:0-2826 GCA_035688135.1 Saccharimonadales bacterium (SeqCode)
GATGACGAATAACGGATTTTGCCGGGCTGAGTTGATGATGAAAGGCCGCCAGGGCTATAGCTTTTTTCTTCGGCTTTTTTTAAGTCTTCCGAATCATATATCTGGGCCATACATCACGCCCCTGCCGCTATACCGCGCCGGCATGCGGGTTCTGCCATTCGAATCCTGAACTGTTAGGTTGAGGCGGTGCTGCCGGAGCTTCCATGCCGAGCGATGAAGAGCCGAAAGAATCGGTTGGGGCTGCCGGAGCTTCCATGCCGAGCGATGACGGCATAGGCCCGGCTATTGGAGCGGAGGCCGCGGGAGGTGTTTCATAAGCTTGCGGCGCAGGTTCGGCGGGCGCCGGCGGAGCGATTGGCTGAGATGATGGCTCGGGGGCGGGCGGCAAAGGCGCCGCCTGGGGCTGCATCTGCTGCGGCTGAGGAGTGGTCACGATCAATTCATTTTCCGTGGGGCTGGCTATAACCTGTATGTGCACGTGATTCTGTCCGGCAAAGAACAATCCCTGGCCTACCGGGAATTGGCTTAGCCGCTTCTTTTCCTCGCTGGTCAATTTAAAGACATCCGCCAGTACATCGACGGCGGTCGGCGATTGCTTTAGAAGGATTTGCATGCTGGCGTTGGCCACTATGGCCCTGCCCATGCGGCTGGCCATGAAGTCTTCCACGTCCTGGGTGATAGTGGTTATCCCTAAGTTGTACTTACGGGCCCGTTTAGCCAAAGAGAATAAGAAGTTGGCGCTGTCTTCGTAGCGCATCAGCTGCCAGGCCTCGTCCACGATGAGCAGGCGGCGTTTTTTGTCCACTTTGGTACGGTTCCAGATATGATTCAGTACGATGTACATCGCCACCGGCCTAAGCTCATCTTCCAGGTCGCGGATGTTGAACACTACCATAGGGTTGTTGACGTTCACGTTGCTCTGCTGGCTGAAAATGCCGGCGAAAGTACCGCTGGTATATTTACGCAGACGCTGGGCCAGCTGCGGCCCGGTGCCGCCCATATGCAGCAGTGTGTCGTATAGATCGTTTATGGTAGGGGGCGCACTGCCGTGGGTCAGCGGGTCGTTTGTTATGCCGGCCTTGGCGTAGGTTTCTATTAGCGCCGCGTCCAGGTCGGCTTCTTCAGATGGATTAAGAGCCGGCATACTCACCGTGGCTCCGCCCTGCTGCATCATCTGGGCCTGGGCGCCGCCCATCATCAGCCGCAGCAGGCCATGCAGGGTAATAAGATTGGACCGGAGCGCGTTATCAGCTTCATCCGCATCTACCACTCTGGGCAGGTCGAACGGATTTATGCGTGTCTGCGAATTCAGGCTCAGCCTCACATAGGCTCCGCCCACCGCCTCGCACATCTTCTGATATTCGTTTTCCGGGTCAATGATGAATATCTCGGTGCCGAACATCATGCTGCGCAGAGCTTCCAGCTTAACCGTAAAGCTTTTGCCGGCGCCTGATTTGGCGAATACTACGCTGTTGCCGTTTTCCAGGGAAAAGCGGTCAAAAATAACCAGGCCGGAATTATGCATATTGATGCCGTACAGGATGCCGTTCTCTTGGGTTAGGTCGGCGCTGGTGAACGGGAAGCTGGTGGATATGGCGCCGGTATTCATGTTGCGGTAAATCTGCAGCTGGTCGTTGAACTGCGGCACGGTGCTGGACAGGCCCTGTTCCTGCTGGGCGGTGGCCGCCTTTGAATAAATAAGCTCCTGCCCCAGCAGGCTCTCCACCTTATGGCTGACGAATTCCAGCTCTTCCATGGAATTGGCATATACCGTAAAGTACAGCCCGAACCGGAAGAAGCGCTCTTCGCCTACCTGCAGCTTGTCGCGCATCTCTTCGGCGTCCTGGACGGCCGCTTCTTTACCCGGGTCGCGGACGCGGCCTTTTTCGGAATCAAGCTGGATACCGGCCTCCAGCTGGCTTACCTTCTTGCGCAGATTGTTTAAAACCACCTGGCTGTCCACCGGGTGGACGATTATGGAAAGGTCTATTACCTCATCAAGGTTTATCATGCCCGACAGCCAGCCGGTATAAAGCTGGCGCGGATAACCGTAAACGTAGTAGGTCCGGGCGTAGCGGGTGCCCAGATGAAAATAATTGCTGTCGAACTCCAAAGAGCTGGGGGCGATGAAGTCCCTCAGCGCCGTCACTCCCTTGGCGAAAGCAGCGGCGACTTCCTGCCGCTCCAGGACCTCGGGGTCTATGGGCGTCTTCTTCCGGCCCAGGGCCATCAGGAAGCTCCTCCTGCCAGATTTATCTGGGGAGGCTTGGCCTGGGTGATAACCGGAGCTGTCAGGTCATTGAAGTTCTTTATCTGCTGGCGGGTGGCGGTGTCGGGGTTATAAGCGTCGTAGTAAAGCTCAATCAGCTCTTCGGTATCCAGCGGCAGGCTTTGGATGCCGGCCTGGGCCAGTCCCTGCATCACGGCCTGGATCCGGTTGCGCAGCTCGGTCTTGGCGGTCTCCAGGGTACTTTCATTTATGACTACCTTCTGGGGTTTGCCGGGGCTTAACAGTTCAGCCAGCCCCGTAAAGAAGCTGGTGCTTTGCTTTATGGCCTTTCGTACGTCCTGGTTACTGTCCGGGTACTTTATGACGATGTAGAACTTCTTATCCATGATGTTCGTCTGCTGGGATATGTCCGTCAGAAAGGCGATGTAATCTTCCATCAGAAGGCCAAGCAGCATATTTTCCTGCTGGGTGCGGATCTTACCCATCTTATCCAGATAGGGTCTTAAATCCACTTTCTGGCTGCGCACGAATATCTGGATAGGAAAGTATAGCGAATTCAAAAAACCCTGGTAGCTGAACTCAACCGCTTCCCTTTC
>DASSNG010000052.1:0-14019 GCA_035688135.1 Saccharimonadales bacterium (SeqCode)
TGCTGTTGTATTCCAGGGTGTAATCGCCAATAAGGTCATCAGCGTTATCAGTAGCATTCTTCATGGCCACAGCCCGCATTGCGTGCTCGCTGGCCAGGCTTTCCAGCAGGGCCTGCCATATCTGGGCCTGTATCAGCCGGGTGCCCGCATTATGGATGACCGTTTCTACGTCCGGTTCAAAGTTCATATAGCTGGCGGCCGGCGGCAAATCTTTTGGCATGCCGTCAATTACGGCAGGCAGCAAAGTAAGGCTGGTAGCGGTCTGGCTCAGGCTTGATTTGAATTCCGTATAAATCAGGCGTATCTCATCAACTTCGCCGGAACTATAGGCTTGGATGATTCCGTTAAGCAACGGCACGATATCGCGCTCGCTCGGCTCATCGCCAAAAGAGGGGTAGTGGCTGAGCAGTTCAACGTGTTCTATCCGCCTGACGAACTGGGCGCCCTTGGAACCTACAGTCACCACGCTGGTCTTAACCTTTTCGGCCTGGTCCTGCCTGATGCCCTGGGTCAGGAGCTTGAGGACATTGGCGTTATAGGCGCCGGCTAACCCGCTGTTAGACGTAATGACGACATAAAGGCGGTTTTTTACCGGTCGTTTCTTAAACAGCGGCTGGCGTTCAACCTCCCTGACCTGGTTCAGCCGGGCTAGCAGATCGTAGGCAGCCTGGCGGTACGCCCGGCTGGTCTGGGCTGCCGCTTGCGCGCGCCGCAGCTTAGAGGAGCTGACCAGCTCCATAGCTTTGGTTATCTGCCGGGTATTCTTAATGGAGGCTATCCGGCGCTTTAAGGTTATGATGCTGGCCACTAGGCCTTCCCTTCCTGCTTAGTCTTGGGCTGGGCGGCCAGGTAGCCTTTGGCGATCGCTTTGGCAACTTTGACTATCTGCTCATTCTGCTTGTCGGCCGGCTTGCCGCCCTTGTTGATTTCTTCGATCAGCTTGGCGTGCTTGGATTTAAGCTCCGCAAGAAGGGCGTCTTCCGCTGGTTTGATTTTTTCCAGAGAGACTTCATCAAAACTGCCGCTGGTAACGGCCAGCAGCGAGCAGTACATTTCCCAGATAGCTTTGGGAGTATACTGCGGCTGTTTAAGGATTTCCGTAAGACGCTGTCCGCGTTCGATACGGGAACGGGTCTCTTCGTCCAAATCGGTGGAAAACTGGCTGAAGCTGGCGAGTTCGCGGAACTGAGCCAGGCTGAGCTTTAGGCCGCCTGCCGCGGCTTTGATAGCCGCCGTCTGGGCATCACCGCCGACGCGGGAAACGCTAAGCCCTACCGATATTGCGGGCCGGATGCCCTGATAGAACAGATTTGTTTCCAGGAAAATCTGGCCGTCGGTAATGGAAATGACATTCGTAGGTATGTAGGCGCTGATATCGCCGGCCTGGGTTTCGATAATCGGAAGCGCCGTAAGCGAACCGGCGCCTAATTTATCGGACAGCTTGGCGGACCGCTCCAACAGGCGGGAGTGCAGGTAGAACACATCTCCCGGATAAGCTTCGCGGCCCGGCGGGCGGCGCAGCAGCAGCGACATCTGGCGGTAGGCTACGGCGTGCTTGGACAGGTCGTCGTAGATAATCAAGGCATGCTGTTTGTTGTCGCGGAAATATTCGCCCATGGCGCAGCCGGCATAAGGTGCGATATACAGCATGGCGGCCGGGTCTGAGGGGCTGGTCGCGATAATTATGGTCTGGTCCATGACTTTTTCGCGCTTCAGGCGCTCAGTCAGGGCCGCTATTTTAGAAAGTTTCTGGCCGATAGCCACGTAGACGTTGATAACGCCCGAGTTAGAACGCGCCTGGTTAATCATGGCGTCCACGGCAATAGCGGTTTTGCCCGTCTGGCGGTCGCCGATGATAAGCTCACGCTGCCCGCGCCCGATTGGCACCAGCGCGTCGATAGCGGTCAGCCCCGTCATCAGCGGTTCGTGGACATGTTTGCGGTCAAGCACGCCGGGAGCCGCCCGCTCCACGCGGGATGTCTGTTTGGTCTTGATGGGCTCGCCGCCGTCAAGCGGCTGGCCCAGCGGATTGACCACCCGGCCGACCAGCTCCGGACCTACCGGTACTTCCAGGACGTTGCCTGTCAGCCGAGCTTTGGCGCCGGCCTCAACTTTATTATCCTCGCCAAGCAGCACAGCGCCGATTTCATCTTCGCCCAGGTTAAGGGCAAAAGCGGTAATCTTGCCGCCGTCGATACTGTCTATTTCAATCATTTCGCTGTAGCCGCAGTTCCGCAGGCCGTAAATCCAAACAATACCGTCAGCCGCGCGGGTAACGATTCCTACCGATTCGATTTCTGGCCGCTGCTTAAGGTCGGCGATTGCCGCCCGGATATCCTTTGATAAATCTTTGATCGCAAAATCTGTCGCCATAGTTAGTTCCCTGCCGTTAATTGTTTAAATTTATTTAGCTTGCTTCTTAGCGTCAGGTCCAGCTGGCGCCCCGGCAACTCTATGCGGACGCCGCCTATCTGTCCCTCGTCAATCCTCTGGTTGATGATAATCCTGCGGGCTTTGGGGTAAAGCTGCTTGACTCTAGTTTTTACCTCGCCCAAAGCGGCCTGGGTCAGCTTATGCGCGCTGACAGCCGTAACCTCTACCACCCCTTTTTCTACCCGGTAATTAATCAGGTCGCGGGCCAGGCTGTCCAGTTCGCCGGTGCGGTTTTGGCTTAGAAGGTAGCTGGCCGCTTCGGAAGCGAATTTCTTAGCCGGCATCTCCCGGGAAAGCTTGTCCAGCACCCGTACCAGCTCATTTCTCGGTATTTTCATGCCCGCCCCTTAAGCGCCCTGTCAATCAGCGAGGCGTCCTTTTTGGCATCGACTTTCTCATCGATAATCGCTTCCGCGGCTTCAGCGACCAGACCCACCAGTTCTTTTTCCAGGTTGCTGCGGGCCAGTTTTACATCCTGGCTGATACGCTCTTCGGCGCTGGCGATGATGCCTTCGGATTTTTCTTTGGCCTTGGCCTCCGCGTCGGCGATAATCTGGCGGCCGCGGTCAGACGCGTCGGCGATTATTTTATCGGCTTCCTGGCGCGCGCCCTGCAAAGCTTCGGCAACCCTCTGCTCCATCTCAGCCTGTTCTTTCTTCATCCTTTCGCCCAGCGTAACGCCCTGCTCGATAGTTTCCCGCCGCTCGTTCAGAACTTTAAGGATAGGCTTAAAAGCCCATTTCCTAAGCACCCAGAAAGCGATGATGAATGTGCCCAGCTGGATTAGAAACGACGTCAGATTCAGCCCTAACGCTCCGATGCCTGACGAGCTATCCCCAAACTGTGTTATCAGAATATGCACTTTTTAATTATTCTCCCTGAACCCTAAGTAATGAACGCGTCCTTATTTGATGATAAAGACCGATGCGAACGCCAAAAGCGCATACAGCTCAATGATGGCTATGAACACCAGGGCCTGGCCAAGCAGCTTGGCTTCCGGATTGCGGCCGGTCGCCTGGATGTAGCTGCCGCCTACGATACCCATGCCGATGCCCGGGCCTATAAAGCCGCCGCCGATCATCAGACCTTTGCCGATTATATCTACGTTGGTTGTACTCGCTGCGATTATCAAGTCTGCGGGTGCAATCATAAATTTATATTTACTCCTTATTAATTTACTGTCATACCGGCCTTACCCACCCGGTGCATTTGCTCGCTAGAGCTGTGGAGCGTCCGACGTTTCACGTCCGGCAGCCGCTTCAGCGAACAAATTGCAGTGGAAAGGCCGTTTCAAGCTTAAAAAGGACAGTTTGGTTTTCCCTCCTGCGGCATCTCTAAGCTATCTATAATTTTGTCAGATGGAGATTACGCGGTCAAGCTTTCTTTGGCCTGGTGGTGCTCGTCCACGTGATTGACCGCGGTAGCCAGGTACATCACGCCCAGAAGCGCGAAGATAAAGGCCTGCAGGACATTATCGAAGATATCCAGAAAGTAGAATGGCGTGGCTGTCAGCGGCGCGATGAAATGCCCCAGATAGGCGAATACCACTACTATGGCTTCGACGATGGCCACATTAAGGAAAAGACGCAGAGAAAGCGATACGACCCGCACCAGGTCGGTAACCATTTCAATTATCCCAATAAAAAGATATAGCGGGTTCTTGATACTGCCCATGAAAAAGTGGCCAAAGTAATCTTTTAGCCCCACTTCTTTTAGCGAGCTTATATATACCAGCCCCATGGTTATGACCGCTACCGCCAGCGTGGCGTTAAAGTCGGCCGTCATAGGCCGAAGCAGTGAATTGCCGTGCGAGGTGAAGGATTCGCCCACGCCCGGGATTATGCCCATCATGTTATTTATCAGCAGGAAAAAGAACACTGTTACGAAGTACAGGATGTACTTATATGAGCGCTCCTTGTTGGCGAAAGCGTCTTTAACGGTATCGGACATGTAGTCGGCAATCACTTCGACCAGCTGGATGAAGCCGCCTTTGGGATGGACTGTGATCCGCCGGGCCGCGACTATGAACAGGATGATCATGATTACCACCGATATCCAGCCGTACAGTATCGAGTTAGTTATAGCTACCGGGCCCAGGTTGAAAATCGGCTGGGGAGCTATGTGGACTTCGGGAACGCTGGCCGCAAAATTCGTCAGAGCTATCATTTGCGCCCCTCCTTGGGCCTGTATCTGCTGTTAGCGGCAGCTACGGTCTGTTTCATTATCAAAAAGGTCCCGGCCATAGCTACCAAAAAACCGACTATTATAAACACCGGCGATGTATCCAGGTGCTTGTCTATCTCGTAGCCGCCGATTATCGGCACCAGCACGGCGATAGCCAGCCGCCAGCTCATATCCAGCGCCGACACTAATAATATAGCGCCGCTGCCGTTGGCGTCTTCTGATGCTTGCCCGGCCCCCGATGGAGCTTTAACTGCCTTGGTCTTTCCCATATTCAAAACAATTATACCAGGCTATCACCCCGGGCTTGCAGCTCAAAGCCCCAGTTTATAAAGCTTTTTAACTTACCAGCCGGTCAATTTCTTTTGCTACAGATGCCAAATCACCCCTGATACGGAAAAAATCGATATCGGATGAAATCTTTTTTACGGCTTCCGAGCGCCTGGCGGAAAGAGGTTGGGTATCCAGGCTGACGACCGGATGGGAGAAATCAGAAACTCTCCTGGAGGTACCGCGGATTTTACGGCTTACCTCCTCGTAAAGATGCCAGTTTGCCTCTGCCGAAGTGAGCTTTTCTGAGTCAAAATGGCTGCCCGGTGAAATGAATGGAATAACGACCGCTGACAGCTTCACGGATTTCTTATAGGCGGGGAGCAGGTCACCCTGGGCCATATCATAGCTTTCCATAGCCGCTCCCATAATCCGGCTTATCTGCGGCTTATTCAGGCTAAGCCTGGTGACGCCGCCTACAATCTCCGGGTTATCATTGACCAGTATCTTTTCGTCGCCAAGTGGGACGAATCCGTGGTTTTTGCACAGCTCAAGCATCAGGGATGTTTTGCCAAGGCCGCTGACCGGGCCAAAGATAAGCACCCCTTTATCATTTTTCGCGCAGGCGCTTCCATGCACCGTATATACCCCATGCAGCTGCCTGTCGTACTCCAGGCAATAGTCGATTATCGTAAAGATATCTTCCGCAGAAACTTCATTTTCAGGAAAACTGAAGTAAAACTCCGGATAATCATTTTTAAGATCATAAGGGCCGGGGCTTAATGAGAGAGATAATTCAGGATTTGCTTGCTCATTTATAAGTGAGAAGTTCGGTATATATCCGGCGCCGAAACCGCTGGCCGATATTTTCTTAAGCAGGCCTTCGCTGCCTTTTATAAGGATTTTTTGGCTACCGGATCCTATAGTTATACTCATGCCAATTCCGGAAGCCTGCGCAGCAGCGTCTTATATTCACCGCTTTCTTTCATCCAAGGTATCATCTCTTCAACCTGCCTCAGGGTGTACGCGCCCGCGTAACGCACCTGGTCACCGGCCGGCTGATTGCGGTCTTCATGGGATACGGAAAAGTTCAGCTCGGCGGAGGAGATATCCGACTTCAGGAAGTACCGAACCTGGAGGCTGGGTGAATCCTGCCTTTTACCGGCTCCTCTTTCACTTACTTCATAGTATCCAAACAGGGTCAGGTTCTCCGTTCCCGCTCCATGGATACCCGTTTCTTCTCTTAGTTCGCGGAGGGCCGCCTTCTTTAAGTCTTCCTCCGGTTTCGGTTTCCCGCCTGGCAGCTGCCAGTTAACGCCGTCCTTGGAAACGATTACGATTTTCTTATCATAGGTAATAAACCACACGTATACCTGGCTTACTTTTTTTGGATTACTGACCACCGGGCTTTCTTTCCAATTAAATACAGTTTTTTTCATATATCCCGCCGGTGCTTAGAGGCGATTTCCAGGTAAACGGTTTCCAGCTGAGCGATTCTTTGGCTCCAAGTCCAGCCTTCCATGATTTTTCGCCTGGCCCTCTCCCCTAAATCTACTCTTAGTTTTTCATCTTCCAGAAGCTTCCTGGCCGCCCGTGACAGCTCTTTTGGGTCATCAGGTGAAACTATAACACCGTTTACCATGTTATCTATGAACTCCGACATACTGCCCGCGGAAGTAGTTATTACGGGCCGGGCGCAGGAGGCGGCTTCCAGAAGAGTGGTTAAAATACCTTCTTTGTCTTTTGAGGGCAAGGCGACGATTTTGGCGGAATTGTACAAGTTAGGTAAATCCTTATCCGGTACATAGCCCAGAAATGACACTCTGTCATCAACTTTTTTTCTCTTAGCCAGCCGCTGTAGTTCTGACTGCATAGGTCCCGTTCCGGCTACCGCCACCTTTATACCCGGCAAAAAAGACGCCGCTTCAATCAAGGTATCTATTCCTTTTACCGGCAGCAGCCTGCCTATATACATAAGATCGTATGTTTGTTTTACCGCCGCAGGCTTATATCTGCCCTCATCGATGCCATTCTGCACTACCAGGCTGGGAGCGCCGGGCGGCAATATTTTTTTCCATCTTGCGGCGATAGCCTCAGATACTGATATGAATGCGTCCGGCAAGCCGGCCAGAAGTTTATGGTGATAAGTGAAGTCCGGCGGATAACCGTGCAGGTGCAGCACTGACGGCGCCTGCGAAGGGCATGCGATAGCATCAAATAACAGGTGCGTGATTATCAGATCGGCATCAGAGCCGCACAGGACTTCACGCGCCATTAAGCCGACGTGCAGGCTTTCGTTATCCCATCGCTCCCAATCAGCTCCCGGCGCTGTATCGTATATCCATTTTAATTTCTGGGGTACATCTATATATCGGATAGTGATTCCCGGTATTTTCTTCAGGCTGTTAAAAAGCGGCGATTCTTTTATGAAAGGTGCGCGGGTAGTAAGGACTTCTACATCATGGCCAAGTTTTACCAGCTCCGACGCATGGTTCGCCGGAACCACTTCGCCTCCGCCGACATAGTAGCTTATCCGCGGCTGATAAATGATTATTTTCATATCCTTACCCCGCCCGCTAACCCTGATAATTCTCCCGGCAGGGTCCCGTTTATGGAATGAGCTTGCAGCCTGTGGCCCAAGACGGCATGGATGCCTGCGATGGCGTCCTGATTGGTGTCAGACGAGTGGAGGACATTCCTTTGGGTTAAAATGACTGTTACTTCGTCCTGCCGCGGGTGTTCCTGATTCTCCCAAAGGACGATTTCCTCCGGGGAAAGCTGGGCGTCCCTGCTGAACATAAGGCGGATAGGACCGTCGCTCCCATCGGGAGACTTCTTAAGGATATTGAGCCTGTCTTGTGATTCGGGGCCGGCACCCGTGATAATCAGAGCCAGTACTTCTTTACCAATCAGATACTGCTTCATCGCGCGGTAAAAATGCTCGGCTACAGAACTTCTGTAAATCACGTCTATGGATCCAGGGGTCAAACAGGACCTTTGCGCATAAACCACTTCCAAACCGCTGTCCCTTATGACCTCTATGATTGGCCCCTGGTCCTTTTCAAATCCGGGCTTTATCAGCCCGAAGGCTACTTCATCTTGCGGCAGCGTTATGCACTCTCCTGCGCTCATGCCGACATCGCCTCAATATAGCCTATAAGCTGTTTAAGGCCCCGCGCGCCGGGTCTAGAAGCTACGTACGCGCAGCGGCGCCTATAATCCTCAACTGAATTCTTCACTCCTAGAAAATAAGTATTTTTGGGCCGATATGATTTACCGGCTTCGTCATCGCCGATTATAAATATAGGATATCCCGGGTATTTAGCGTCGCGGATTATACTGGCGGCGGCGACTTTGTTATTGCTGGGGAAAAAGGCGTGCAGCTTTCCCGGAATAGTACCGCCCTCAATCACTACCCCTTTTTCGCCCAGCGTAGACGCCAGGTGCTTCCTAAGCCTATCCGCTTCCTTTTTATCAAGCTCCCCATCCGCTTTCACATATAGGCTTTGGGTAAATTGGCGCTCCTCAGAATAAGACATCGTAACTTCCTGGTGGGGGTACCTTTTTTTGTATAGTCCGAATTCCTCTGTTATCAGTTTTTTCAGGAGCCCTTTTACGGAGTTGTTCGGCACCAGCTCAGAGAACACGCCTTTTTTATCGGGCAGATAGGCTATGGCACCTCCTTCGGTGATAATAGGCCCGTTAAGCCCAAGTTCGCGGTAAATAGGCGCGGCCCCGGAAAGCACCCTGTTGGTGTTTATCCCGATGACAGAACCCTCTGACATTAGCGTCCTGAGAAGATTTATGAAATAGCGCTTGCGGTAATAGTATCTGCCTTTTGAGACCAGGGTTTCATCCAGGTCGAAAAATATCAGCTTGGGACCCTTATGCCTGATCATCTTCGTACTATCCACCCGCAGCCATTGGTCAACCGGAGAAGCGTTGATACGCCCCGCAATTAAAAGCTCGACTTTCAGCGCCAGTTTGAACACCCTCATAATAAGCAGATAAATAAGCCACTGGGCTTTCAGATCCATGCCGGCCGCCCGCCATTTTTTCCAGTCCGTCTTTCTGTAAAGCAAGTGCCTGATAGCGGAGAAGCTTTCGAACCAGCCTAATACCTTCATGACCTCAACTGATGTGCGGCGGTAGGTGCGCCACCAGTCATAGACACCCGTGATGGGATACGCGTAAACTTTGGCGTTTTCCACCTCCTTTATTGCCTTCGGGCCATATTTATAAAGGATATAGGCTGATAGGTATATATCATCAACCAGCAGCAGGCCGTATAGCTTAAGCCTTGGCGCTCTTTCCGCCAGGCGCCGTACTTTTTGGTCGCTGGGAACTTTCCAGACCTTAGTGGCGAAGCACCGGCCGTGAAAGTAGTAGCGCGGCGTGAGCATCACGCCTGAACAGTAAAGTCTATATAACGATGTTATAAATCCGGCTTCTTTACCGGCAATCAGTTCGGTCTTGGCGTAAGCCAAGACGGTCTTACCGCTCATAACCTTCAATAAATTGCCGATGGTGTGCCGGCCTAACCGGCTGTCGGCGTCCACGAAGATATAAACATCAGCGTAATTTCTGGCGACTATCAGGCGCTGCGAACGTATCAGGCCGCGGG
The DNA here is from genome assembly GCA_035688135.1 of Saccharimonadales bacterium (SeqCode). Classification (GTDB taxonomy): domain Bacteria; phylum Patescibacteriota; class Saccharimonadia; order Saccharimonadales; family UBA10212; genus JAIFWC01. The sequence continues at coordinate 9,509 of DASSNG010000052.1, forward strand.
TAGAAGTTTCAATCAAAGAAATGTTTTTGGCGCGCGTATCATCAATGAACTCTCTAACCTTGTGCGCCGTGTCGTCGCTGCAATCGTTGGCGCACACTTCAATGCGGGCTTTTATCGCGCCGGCGGCTAATGATTTCTGAACGGATTCCAGGCAGCTTTGGATAGTGTCGGATTCGTTATGAGCGGATATAGCGACGACTATCTTGGCGTCTTTCATGGCAATTACTGGATGAATACCGAATTAATCGTCTTCCAGCCTAACAGCGCGACTCTGCGCCGCTTCTGGAGCAGAAGCTCGTTGCCTATAGGCGTATATACTGCTTCTCCGGGCGCAGGCAGGGAAAGCCGGGACCTGGTGTAAATCTGGCCCTCTAAAAGGGCGTCATATACCGCCCCTTCCGGCATATCATCTCCTTTCCAGAGTACGGTTTCTACTCTGGTGGTTATTGAAGTGTCGGATATAGCCCCGCCTGGAATAGAGGCTAACTCTGGCACCACTATCCGGAACTTATCTTTCATAAAAATCCTTTGTTGAATATTATACAATAACTATCCAATTGGTCAATAACTAATAGTTGCGCTAAGCAGTTTTGATTCAGTAACGGCGCGCGCTGATTATGTGATGAAACACATAGCGCCAAATTTCAAAGGGTTATTAGATAGAGGTATGGCAAAGAAGACCACTGCGCAAAGGACCATGGAAGCCATCGGCATGATTCCGGCGGTAGCCGGAAATGGCATCTGGAACCTGGGCATAAAAGAGTTGACAGCCAAAAGCCTGGAGGCGTCAGTCAGAGAAGAAGTAAACGAGATGCTGGCAGATGGCTGGCTGCTGCTGCATATATACACCTTAAGGTACCGTGAAGACGGCACCTGGCGCGAACGCCCAATGGCCGTACTGGGCCGAACAGATTTATAAATCCGAACCACTGGAATTAGCGGCTAACAGAGGTTATAATAGCCTCTGATATTTTGATGGCGAGTGGCCAAGCGGTAAGGCGCCTGACTCTGGATCAGGAGATCGTAGGTTCGAATCCTACCTCGCCAGCCATACATAAGCACTTTTAATAGGTGCATTTTTTATTGATACTTAATTCATGACAAAAGATTTACGGGTAGAAAGGTTAACAGAATATAGCCCTGGCGATGCCGCCGATTTAGGGTCCCTGCTGACAGCATTAAGCGGCAGGTTCACCGGAGAGCCCGTGCCAGAGAGCTTGTTGAGAGAAATCATTGAATCTCCCTATCATGATGAGTTGGTGGCGAGGCTTGAAGGAAGGATAGTCGGCGCCGCGACGCTGAGCATCATTATGGGCGCGGGAGCAGGAAAGAAAGGCTATCTGGAAGATTTTGTGGTGGATAAAAGTATTCGCCGCGGAGGTATAGGCACCCGGATCTGGCAGGAGATGATGTTATGGTGTGAAGAGCGAGGAGTGGACCTTGAATTTACCTCACGGCCGGAGAGGCAGGACGCCCACGAGTTTTATGCCTCGCGCGGGGCGAAAATAAGGCCTACGTCTGTTTTTCGGGTTCAGCTGATGGATGAATGAAGCTTAAGGCGGCTGTTTTTGTCCGCAGTACGATATACTAATCTCAAATGATGCACCCGATAGGGAGAAAAGAATTGTGGCATGCCCAGCTTGTGCTGCTGCTGGCCGTAATACTGCAGTTCACGATTCCCCACGAGCTGCGGGTAGGCAACCGATATATTCTGGCGGTCATTGAGCTTATCCTTATAGGCGGCATCGGCGTAACGGCACCTAAACGCCATCTCAGCCTGAAAGGCTTTAACCGGTCCATTGCCGTACTTTTAATAGTAGTCGTTTCGCTGGCCAACATCGCCTCGCTGGTGCTGGTCATAAACGGGCTGCTGAATGGCACCGGCGTCCCCGGAAAAACCCTCGTCACCGCCGCTTTCACCATCTTTATAACGAACATCATCGCTTTTGGCTTATGGTACTGGGAGATTGACAGCCCCGGGCTGACCGGTGTTAAAAAACATGACGCCGAACCGCTATTCCAGTTCCCCAATATGCAGGACGGGGTTGCCAGGGGCAGCAAATGGGAGCCGACTTTTTTTGACTATTTATACGTATCGATTACGAACGCGGTCGCCTTTAGCCCAACCGACACGATGCCGCTGACCCATTTCGTAAAATCCCTTATGAGCATCCAGGCGCTGATTTCCCTGCTGACAGTCGTTTTGGTTACCGCCCGGGCCGTTAACATTTTGGGTTGATGCGCCCGTTAAAAAGTCTTTTCAGGAAAACAGGGGTCACGATACTGGGGTTCGGCCTGCTGGTTGCCGGCGGCTTGCTGCTGGTGCTGCCCGGGCCGGGCATTGTGGTCATAATCCTTGGGTTGGTTGTGCTTTCCTGGGAATACGAGTGGGCCAAACACCATCTGCATAGGGTTCGGCAGCTGCATAAGAAGGCATTGTCTAAAACCAAAAGGAACATCCGGCCTTAATCTTTTTTATAATCGTGCCCATCATAGCGGGATAAGCTTAAGCATATATGATAAAATCGGGTAAATGAAAATAAAAAAGGTGGCACTCGGCTACTGGTACCAGCGCACAAGCCTGCATCTGGCTGAAGTTAATGACTTCCTGCTTGGCGAGCCAAGCCCGCTGGACCTGAACCAGGACAAATTAAAGGATTTACGGAATTCCTTACGTATTGAGTCCATAAAAACCGACGTTGATGTCTTGGAAAGGCTGGATATCGTTTTTGATAACGGCATCAGCGGCCGGATATATGAGGATGGACTGGTGCTGATATCCAAGAAACATGTGGAACTTAATTCGGATATAGAAGCCCTGAACCGGTTCTTTGAAGATAGGTTCCTGCCTGCCGTCAACTATTTATTCAGTCTGGGCGCGCCCGTGCCAAAAGAGCTGGCCGGAGTCAGTACGCCTACGCCTATTTTCATCGTAACCGATAATGCCACGCAAGAAGAAGCAAGGCATATATTAACTCCCCTGCAGCCGTTTTTTTCGGAAATCAGCGACAAGAATGTGCACATCCTGAAGGGTGGGAAGTATTACCTTATAAATATCCTAGGTGATTTTGATAAAGACGAGCACTTATTGGAATCGTTGATTTTCTTTAAAGAATTCAAAGCCCAGCTGCACCATTACCTTAACCTGCACCGGGTCCTTTGGGAAAAAATCGAAGATATCAAAGAAAAAGGCTCCATAAAGGGCAAAGAGGTCACACCCATGCGCTCTCAGCTGGAAGGCTACAAGAAAACAGTAGAGCTGATAGGCGGCCGTATAGAACAGATGAACCTTTATATACCGACTCGGGCAGCGATCGTGAACAAAAACGGCTGGGAAAAATTCCTCACCGGAGTCCTGGAATTCCAGTATGACAACCTGGACCATAACCTGGCTTATATAAAGTCTATCTGGGGAATGACTACCGCGTTCCTGGATTCCGCCATCCAAATCTTTACAGAGGTTTCGAGTCTTAGTACCCGGGATTCAGTAAACGCGCTGACCATCATATCGAGTATAGGTGTAATCAGCGGCGTTTTGGGCTTTTTGACGGCCGACAAACTCCCGAGCGTCACGCATAACGGCATAGTATACTTTGGGCTTCTGCTGCTTGGCACCATCGTCGTTAACCGGGCGCTTAGGTATATTTTTCAGCATGTCCGCTACAAAATTAATGACATCAAATTCGTTAAAATCACTTCCGACCGGCATATATGAACACTATTCTAGTCCCGTTTTTGGCGGCCATAAGCTATGCGGGCAGCATTTTAGTAGCTAAATATGGGCTGACCCGGCGCCGCATCAGCCTGCGTGATTACATACCCGGTATCTTTCTTTCCCTGGCTTTCTTCTCTTTTCTGACACTTATAAAGTGGGGCGGCGCAAATTCTGAGGCGCTTTTTAAAACCCATAACTTACTACTGCTGATCGCGCTCATAGTGACCGCCACTATATGGAATGTCTTGTATTATGTCGGCCTCAGTAAGGAGAAAATGAATACAACCGAAGGCGTGATCCTGCTCATGCCGCTGATGACAATCGTATTCTCCTGGGCTGTAGTACCTTCGAATTTCGACATCCGGATAGCTTTCGCGGCCGCAGCGGCGACGTTTCTGGTAGCGGCTACCTACCGCCCCAGGAAATTAGTGCGGTTTGATATATACGGGCTGATGCTGATGCTGGCGGTAGTATTGATGGCCATCGAGAACGTTTTAGCCGGAGAACTTTTGCAGACCAATTCGATATCACCGGCAACCCTGTACGCTATCAGGACCAGTGTTATTTTTGTAATTTTTTATGCTTATTACCGCCCGTCTTTCAGGAAACTAAGCTATAGGACAGTCGCCCTTTTGGCGGTATCGGGTTTTATTGGCACATCAGCGATGCTGCTAAGGTTTTACGGGCTTAGGGACGCCGGTATCACTCTGACCGCCATAATACTTATTCTTGTGCCGGTAATAGTTTTCAGCTCGGCCATGGTCTTCTTCCATGAAAGGATGAAGCCTAAAAGATT
>DASSNG010000028.1:0-3473 GCA_035688135.1 Saccharimonadales bacterium (SeqCode)
CGTCTGCTAGACAGTCTATTTCATATCCCGCTACACTTTCTTTACCAGCATTAGGAGACTCGAAGACGCTCGAAAAAAATTTAGCGGTATCACGCTCAAATGCTCTCCAGCTTTCTCCAGCCATATATCCCCTGAATTTAATAAAATTATACTCAATAATTCTGATTAATACAGCTCCTTGCATTTCGGCGCTCTGAGAAAACGGAAAGAGCGAAGGCTGAGCCAGAAGGACGAATCGAGGACTGTCTGAGCGATAGCGAGTTCCGCAGATTCACTTCTGGCGAAGGCTGAGCGACTATCCGGTTTTTGATGGTGCCGGGAGTTTTGCGCCACTTTGGCGGCCCAAAGTGGCAAAAATTTGAGTACTTTTGTAAAAGTACTACAGGTCAGTGTATTTCGTGTGTTTGCCTTTAGCTTTTTGGACCGGATATTTCTTTTCGTTCTGTTCCATTTTGCGGGCAAAGGCTTTGGGCAGATCTATCTTCATATCATGCGCGATTAGCAGCACCCAATAGAGTACGTCCGCCAGCTCGTCGCTAACATCGTCCCCTTTTACCTTTAAATGCTGTTTGATTTCGTCTGACGATTTCCACTGAAAGTGCTCTAAGAATTCGGCCGCTTCTAATAGCATGGATACGGCCAGGTCTTTTGGGTTATGAAACTGCTCCCAATCCCGCGCGTCCCGGAATTCTATTACCCGTTTTTGCAAATCAGCCAAATCCGCCATTTAAGCCACCCCTTCTTGAGCCACTAGATACTCAATTGTTTCCGTTAGGCTCTGTTTAGCCGGTTCGCCGGCCTTTAACTTTTTAAGCAGGTCCTGCGGTTTTATCCATAGATACTCGCTAAAATCATCCGGGTTATAGTTTGGCGCGGCGTTATCGTAATACATATACACAGCACGGAAGTACGGCGGCAGATCCGGCCGGGGAGCGAATTTTTTGAGCAGTTTAAGCTTGGATTCGTCTATTTTGAGGTTTAGCTCTTCTTCTATCTCTCTATAAAGCGAGGTTTTGTAATCCTCGCCGCTGGATACATGGCCGGCGCCGCTAAAGTCGAGTCCGCCCGGAGCGATACGTTTTTGCATAGTGCGCCTGGGAATCCAAAGTTCGCCTTTGTCGTTCTGGATAAGCATTTCTGCGGCCCGAACGTAGCCGTCTTTTTGGCCGATTTGACTGCGGACAATCGTGCCGATTACCTCGTCCTTATCATTAACCAGGTCTAAGAGTTCGTCTTCATCATGCATCCGAAGCACCTCGTTATAATGCTGATAATTATATTCCGGTTTTATAAAAGAAAACAGCCCGCTAGTGGCCGGCCAGCTGGGCGGTAAGGAAATCAACGTTCTGGGCCTGATAAGGAAAAACCTGGCGGGCTTCGTCCGTGTAATATTTGTGGCCGCCTACTATATGAACGTGCTGGCGCACGAAATCATCAAACGCCTGCCCTTTAAACTCCACGCCGGGATTAGTTTCTGCAAAGTACCGCTGCGCAAAATCCCAAAAAACGTTATGCGGAGCGCCGAATGACGAAAGATCGGCATCGGCCATAAGCCTGGCAAAATAACTGCGGCTTTCCGCCGACTGCACGATGCGTCTACTGGTAGCGGACTGGACCTGGGTGGCTATGATGCCATCTTGGACCAGCGCGATTTCCTGATCGTAAAAAACTCCGGCAGCCGCCATATCGGCAGCAGCCAGCTGGGCGCTTTTATGCTCGTTATTGGTGGCGCCGCGTTCGTGAAAGACATCGTGGTAGGCACCGTCTAACAGCAGCAGTTCCAGCTGCCAGGCGGGGATATTGCCGTTTTGGACCGCCCGGCGGCCAAGCATATATGCCGCGCTCATTACCCAGAGAGTATGCTCTATGCCATGGTAAGGCCTGGGATCCGGGCTGCGGGCTCCGTATTTTTCTTTTACTAAGAAGGTGGCTTTTCTGGTTAGTTGGCTAATGGCACGGCCGCGGGCGTTATCGGCTTCCCGGCCCGCATAGTGTTCGCTAGTCATAGATAACAATACCGTACAATTTTTTTGTACGGCTGTCGACTGCTGCGCCTTTATTAACTCAATCCATGTCCTCGGTTTCCATGATTTCGTAAAACGGATGGCGGATATCCGGAGGCGGCCGCAGCTGAAAAATCACCCTGTTGCCATGAAGCCACCCGAAAAACTGTTCCCAGCTGATTTCGCGGTAGCGCCAGTCCTGCTCCTGGCCCGGAAACATAAAGGCCAGCATCTCACCCTCTAAAGTGCTGTGTTCCAGCAGCGCCGGCTTAGCGCCATATGATTCCGCCCACTGCCTTATAACTTGGGGGTCCCGGCTTTCGGTTTCATCTAAGTATGGCAGCACCGGGTCCAGTCCCAGGTCATCTATGATTTTTCTGATGTTACGGTTGTTCATGCCCACTAAGCCCATAGGCAGCTCCTGGGACTTGGCGTACATGGCGGCCGACACCACCACCCCCAGAAAAGAGCTGTCTACGAATGTGGTTTGGGACATATCTACTTCTACGGCCGTTACCTGGTTCTGAGACAGGGCTTCAAACAGTTTTTGCCGCAGCTCCGGAGAGGTGAATTCATCTATTTCGCCCTGGGGCCGGGCATGCCACACACCATCAGCAGTAACCCAGGTATTGACTGCCTCTTTACCGGGGTCCACCGCAGTCTCGACCGGCTCGCCCTTCATTTTTTTATCCTACTCTTTTATGAAAAAAACCGGTGTGATAAAGCGCACTGTATAATAGGTGGTATGCAGCAGCCTCAGAATGACTTGAACCTAAGATACGCCGTGCCGGTAGTTACATCTGACGGCAACGTGGTGGCGATTAATGATAACGGTGTGCCGACACTTTTATTTTTTCAGGCCCGCGAACAGCACGAAGGCCATCTGCACGGCGACGTGGTGGCCGCGGTACGCTTAAACAGCCTGGAAGATTTAGAACTGCTTAAAAAAGCCATTACTGACACCATGAAACAGCACCAGAAGCGCGAGCCCTAGAAAGGATAAGGGACCCCTTCGCGGTTCCTTATCGCGCCGGGCAAAAAGTGTGATTTTTGCTCGGGCTATCTTCCGGAGGAGAAGTATAAATTAGTATTGCGCTTGTGTTTATTTTATGTTGTAGAATTTATTTTTACACCTTGACCGCATAATTAGGCAGGGATACTATCAAATTGGCAACCAGCTATGCCCTGCAGGTATGGCTGATAGCACATCAAACTCGTGAGCCGCAGTAAATTCCGGTCTTATAGGAAGCAAGCCGTTCTAGACAGCGAGCTTCACTAGGGGCAGGAATGTCTCCTGACATAACGATGCGCCGGCAGCAGAAGTCCGCAAGGACCGATGCCGCCAGCGCGCCCTCGCCGGGGCAAAGGAGGCAGGCCATGCAGCGTCCGGCCGGACGTTAAAATCCCAAGGAATTCTAGGGAGCATGTCTGAAAATGCAATCGGCGCATATAACCCCTGACTTAGGCAGT
>DASSNG010000027.1:0-2000 GCA_035688135.1 Saccharimonadales bacterium (SeqCode)
AATAGGTCGGATTGAGCAATTTAATTTTCTCAATACGATTTACCAGGGAGCTCAAATTATGCCGCTCGGGCCGTGGCCCTTCGGTGAGAGCACCCACTTTGCAAACGCTAGCAGAGGTAAATTGAATGCTCCCGGCCCAACAAAAAGCCCGTCTTCGGACGGGCTTTTTGCTTATTTATTGTCTTTTTTTGACCTGGATAGCAGAAAAACTAAGAATATATCGATTAAAATGATCCAAGCGGCACTTACCCCTTGAGGAGCGCCTATACAGTTGCCAGAACAATCAAAACCGCCCGAATTATAATGCCAAACTACGTAGCCTAGACCGATAATAAAGGCCGTCCCGCCGTATAGGAGTACTTTACCGGTCTTCACCTTAAGGGTATAGCCTAAGATGAATACGATGAAAGATATAAATAAAGGGAGGTAAAGAAGGACTGTATTCATAGCCCAAGTATACATAAACCATTATAAATGGTGATTTTTAAGGTATAATTACCCCTGTTGTCGGGGTGTGGCGCAGTTGGTAGCGCGTACGGCTGGGGGCCGTGAGGCCGCAGGTTCAAGTCCTGTCACCCCGACCATTCTTATCTGATAAGATAGATGAATGTGGCAACAGAAAAACAAAGAGTTATACCGGCAGTTCGATTTCAAAGACTTTAAACAGGCTTTTGAATTTATGACCAGAGTCGCCCAGGCTGCCGAAGACGCCAATCATCATCCCAGATGGCAGAATGAATACAACAAGGTGGAAATCTGGCTAAGTACCCACGATGCCGGCCAAATAACAGATAAGGACCATCATCTGGCCCAAGAAATAGACAGGATATTCAGTGAATCCCATTAGACTCCAGAAGATGACAAGCCTACATTTTACGTGTAGAACCAAGCACCGAGGTTTAATCGCCCAATATGGTACGGAAGCTAAGTGGAGTCTAACGGGATGAAAACGCTTAAATTCGACCACGAACAGGCCGAACTTATCTTATCGGGCCAAAAACGCTCTACCTGGCGGATGTTCGACGACAAGGACCTGTCGGTGACCGACCAGCTTAAGATAATCGACAAATCAAACCCCGACGACCCGGGAGGCTGGAAAGTAATAGGCCAGGGAACCGTCACGGAGGTGGTAGAGAAACTGCTGAAGAATATAACCGAACAAGACATGCAGTCGCACGAGGCATTCGGTAGCCGGGAAGAAATCCTTGAACACTACCGCGGCTATTACGGCCGCCGGGTGACCATGGATACGCCGGTCAAGATGGTCTATTTTGACTTTAAACCCACCAACGGCGATACGCCGTCCCAGGCGATGCTGCTGGACGAAGCAAAACTCTATACTGACGGCGGCAGCCGGGGTAATCCAGGGCAGTCCGCCTGCGCTTTCGTAATCTGTAAATTGGACGATTCCGTTGTAGAAAAGTCAGGTTACTATATGGGCGTGGCCACCAACAACCAGGCTGAATACCAGGGCATGATAAAGGGCCTGGAACGCTGCCAGGACCTTGGTATAGACAAGATCCGGCTGTTTTCTGACAGCCAGCTGGTAGTCAACCAGATGAACGGTTTTTATAAGGTTAAGAATCAGGAGCTGGCGCCGCTGCACCAGCAGCTGAAGGAATTGGCCGATTCGTTCGAGAAGATAAGTTTCCAATACGTGCCGCGGGCTTTGAACGCCACGGCCGACAAAGAAGTTAACCGGATTTTAGACGACCAGGAACGCCACCAAAAGAAATAGTTTATTTATAAAGGCAAGCGGCGAATAGGTAGACTCTTAGGATTCCTGCCTGGCCTTGCGAGCCGCACGATATTTCAATATTCCGCCGGTAATCAGCAAAACCGCGGTCGTTGTGCCTGCTGTAAGTGCTTCAGCTACTTGTATCTGTGCCTCTCGGTACTGATGATTCGGGTTACGGGGAGGAAGTGATATGGTGTGCTGCAAAGCTTTCTTCTCGGTGTAGGCGGCCGCCAAGCCGGCAGGCACCGCCGTGGCCATCAGC
>DASSNG010000064.1:0-6014 GCA_035688135.1 Saccharimonadales bacterium (SeqCode)
CAGAATATGAACAACCTTGTTCAAACCGTGCTGGCAGTAGTGCTGGCATTTATTATCGGTTACGGGCTTACTTTCTGGGGCGCCCGAAAAGATATGACGGCGAAAGAGGCCGTTAAACTGGCCCTGGCGGTCGATACCATATCCATAATCTCTATGGAAATCATCGATAACGTTTCCGAATGGCTGATCCCGGGAGCCATTAACGCTAAACTCGCAGACTTTCTTTTCTGGTGGAGCCTGGCGCTAAGCCTGGCTATCGCTTTCGTGCTGACCGTACCGGTCAACCGCTTCGTGATGTCCAAAGGCGTCGGCCACGACCATCATGGCCACCACTAGAATCAACAGAGAGATTTTTGTATAATTACGGAGTTAACTTGGGGCTATAGCTCAGTTGGCTAGAGCGCTTGTATGGCATACAAGAGGTCAGGAGTTCGAGTCTCCTTAGCTCCACCAGGTTTATAAATGATAAAACACATAGCCTTCCAAAAAATTATTTTTATCATCTTGGCTATATTCTGCTTTCAGCATCTGATTCGCGACCGGCTTCAGGATCTAGGAGTGAAGGACTGGTACACCACATTTGGCCATTCCTGGTTCAGGTTCATCCCGGATACTTCCAGGAATAATCATATAGGCATGGTCATTTTTTTTCTGCTGGGCTGCTCATTCTTATATCTGGCGTTCCACAAATGAGATTAAACGCGTATTTGGCGAAAGCCGGAATATCATCAAGGCGGGGAGCTGATGAACTGATTAAGGCAGGACGGGTGGCGGTAAACGGGCAAAAGGGGCAGCTTAATTCAGAGGTATCCGCTGCGGACAGGGTGGAGCTGGACGGCAGGGAAGTCAGCCTGCAGAGTTCACGATACATACTTCTTTATAAACCGGCCGGCTATGTGACGACCATGAAGGACGAAAAGGGCAGGCGGAAGGTCACCGACCTGATAGATACTCCTGAAAGGGTAGTGCCGGTAGGCAGGCTGGATTATGACACCAGCGGCGCGCTGCTGCTGACAAATGATGGAGAACTGGCCCACCGTCTGATGCACCCCAGTTTCAGAGTCGATAAAGTATATGAGGCTACGGTCGGGGGCGCTATCACCGGTGAAATACTTAATAAATTAAGTGCCGGAATTGACCTGGAGGACGGTAAAACGGCGCCGGCCAAAGCCCGTAAGTTATCAGACGATAAAATTGAACTGACCATCCACGAAGGCCGCAACCACCAGGTCAAGCGGATGCTGGCGGCGGCTGGCTTAAGCGTCATAAAGCTCCATCGCAGCCAATACGGCCCCCTTACCCTAAACGGCCTTAAGCCCGGACAGTCTAGGGAACTATCTTCTGACGAACTAAAACTGCTAAAGTAAAAAATATGATACGCCTTGTCCGAATAGTCAGAAACGTTGAATTCGCGCAGCTTTTCGATACTTTTTTCATATCGGCCATCACCACGATATTGGTCATAAGGTCCTACCTTAAAGTGTCCGGTTACCCGCAGATTGGCGGTACCACTTTGCATATCTCCCACCTTGTGCCCGGCACGATCCTGATGCTGGTAGCGGTCCTGGTACTGCTGGCGGCGGTCAACCGGGCGGCCCGCGGGTTCGCTGCCGTTCTGGCGGGGCTGGGATTCGGGCTGATCTGGGATGAGCTTGGCAAATTTATCACCAAGGATAATAATTACTTCTTTCACGCGACACCAGGGCTTATATACCTGACGTTCGTGGTGCTTTACCTGGTGGTGCGCTATTCGGCCCAGCGCCGCTTTACAGAGAATGATTACATGGCGAACGTACTGGATCTGCTCAAGGACGCCGCCATAAAAGACCTGGACACCCGGGAATATGAGCACGCCAAGCAGCTGCTGGCGCACGTTTCGCCCGAACATGTCCTATACCAGCCCACTAAAGTCATGCTGGAAAGCGTAAAGCCTTCTGAAGTGCGGCGGCCGTCCCTGCTTGATAAGGCAATAAACGCCGTAAAATGGCCGCTACTGACACTGAGCCGGCAGCCATATTTTCCAAGGCTGGTAATAAAAATCGCTACCATATACGGCGCCGCCTCTTTGCTGGCCGCGGTTTTCTTTTTTGCCGGCGCAGCCCTGAACGACGAGGTGCATGTGATTAACTTCCTGCAGGGCGACGAATCTGACATTATCGGCGGCGTTTCCGCTTTGGTTTCGGCTGTCTTCGCGGCCGCGGCTATCAGCGAATACAACGGCGGCCGGTCCCAGAAAGCCTATAAATACTTTGAGCAGGGATTGCTGGTAAACATCTTCTTTGGCCAGGTAGTGCTGTTTTTTAAAAATGAATCCATAGCCCTGGTGTGGCTGGCTGTGACCTTGCTGCTTCTGGTAAATCTGGAACTCCTGTCGGCAGAGAAAGCTCCCAAGTAGCGCTTGCTATACTAAACTGAAGCCACGATATGAAAAAAATAGCCAAGAGAATAGTAGCCGCCATCCTTGGGTACCAGGTACGCCGCCTCTGCCGCAAGAACAGCCTGAAAGTGATTGGCGTAGCGGGCAGTATCGGCAAAACGAGCACCAAACTGGCCATCGCCAGCGTTCTGAGCGCGGGGCTAAGGGTGCGATACCAGGAAGGCAACTATAACGACCTGGTCAGCGTTCCGCTGGTTTTTTTTGGCGAGAATATGCCCGGTCTGTTCAACCCTTTCGCGTGGCTGGCGGTCTTCTGGCGAAATCAAAAACAGGTACGGAAACCTTATCCATTCGACGTGGTGGTAGTGGAGCTGGGAAGCGACGGCCCCGGCCAGATTGCCGAGTTTAAAAGATATCTTAACCTGGAAATCGCTGTCATCACCGCCATTACGCCGGAACACATGCAATTTTTTGAGAGCCTGGATGATGTGGCCAAAGAGGAGCTGAGGGTGCTGTCTTATGCCACGCTGGGCCTTATTAACGCCGATCTTTGTCCGGCGGAATACTATTCAGCCATAGACAATAAGCTGACATACGGCCTAACCGCCGCTGACTACAACCTTGGCAATTTGAAACTGGATGTCCAGGGGCTTTCCAAACCTGAGCAGTATAGCCGGCTGGCGGCTGTTGCCGTGGCTAAGAAGCTGGGCCTTGATGAGAACCTGATGGCTCAGGGGCTTATGAAAATACAGCCGGCTGCCGGCAGGATGCGCCAGCTCAAAGGGATAAACGGCTCCACTATCATCGATGATTCGTATAATGCCAGCCCGGAAGCCATGAAACTGGCCCTGGATTTCCTTTATTCTCAGAAAGCTCCGCAGAAAATCGCGATTCTGGGCAATATGAATGAGCTTGGGAGGCATTCGCGCCAGGCCCACGAGGAGATTGGCGGCTACTGCGACCCGAACCAGCTCAATCTGGTAGTTACGATCGGCCATGATGCCAATAGATACATGGCCCAGGCCGCCGAAAACAAAGGCTGCCGGGTAGAGCGGTTCGACAGCCCGTATAAGGCCGGGGAATTCGTAAAGCCCCTGGTCGAATCCGGGGCGGCAATATTGGTGAAAGGCTCCCAGAACGGCGTCTTTGCCGAGGAGTCCATCAAAAGCCTGCTGCCGATTCCGTCCGACGTCAACAAATTGGTACGCCAGAGCCCCGAGTGGCTCAGGATAAAACAGAAGGCCTTTGACGGATGAAGATATTGGTCCTGGGAGGCGGGATTTCTCCGGAACGGCAGGTTTCGCTGCGTTCAGCCAAAGCCGTAGCTGAAGCCGCCCGGGCCGCCGGGTTCGAAGTCGAAACGGCCGACCCGGCCGATGGGCTGGATGCCTTGGATAATCTGGCCGATACTATAGTTTTTCCAATCCTGCACGGGAAAAACGGAGAAGACGGGGTAATCCAAAAAGAACTGGAAGCAAGGGGCCTGCCTTTCTTGGGTTCGGACAGCGCCGCCTCAATCGCCTGTTTTGATAAATGGACTACCCGCATGGAACTGCTGGCAGCCGGCATACCAATGCCCAATGGCGCTTTGGTCGATGAAAAAAGCTACGGGGCAAGCCCGCTTTGCAAAAGACATCACGCCCTTAAGATAGTCCACGGGGGCTCAAGCATAGGCACTCTGATAGTGCGCAAGGATGAGGCGCAAGACGAACAATCAGTCAGCGAAATCTTTGCCATGGAAGACAAGGCGGTGGTGGAAGAACTGATTGAAGGCAGGGAAGTAACCGTACCGGTACTGGACGGTAAGGCTCTGCCGGTAATAGAAATCGTCCCGCCGCAGAACGAAGAATTTGATTACGATAACAAATATAACGGCCGCACCCGGGAGTTGGTACCGGCGGAGTCCGTCAGCGAAGAGCTGCAGAAGAATGCGCGAGAGCTTGCAGAAAAAGTTTATGAAACCATGGGCGCCCGTCATCTGGCCCGGGTGGATATGATGATTGATAAACACGACAGCCTGTATGTCTTAGAGATAAACACCATGCCGGGGATGACGGAAGCCAGCCTTTACCCTAAATCGGCAGCCGTTGCCGGGCTGGCCATGCCGCAGCTGGTGCGGAAGTTTTTAGAGCTGGTAAAGAGGGACTATAACCTTACCTAACCGCTAATGGTTTGAGGAAAGAAACAAAGGGCATACAATTTTACGAGGAGTATTTATGAGCAGCAATCCGGTATCTGGCAGGGCGGCGGAATTGGGCGGCGAAGCACTCTGTGGCTCTGATACGTCCGCGGCGGCCGTAGGTTATGACGCTACGCCGAGCGACGACGTCAAAGAATATTTTGAAGAAGCTTATCAAAGAAGAGTCTACAATCCCTTAGAAGACCCCACGGCTACCGAAAGATTGTTCAGACTTTGCAGGCAATGGCAGGCAGAGGGACGGACAGTCATATTCAATTCCGGTGTATATGATTTGATGCACGGCAACCACCGGGCATTCATGCTCCATACCAGGATGGCTGGAGCTGGAACCCACTGGAAAAAGTTTTCGGCAGATAGTGCTGGGCGCAAATGGGAAGACCTGAGTCCGCAAGAACGCGCGGACTACACAAAGCAACTACTCTTAGAGGGTCGCCTCAAGCAGGTTGTCAGCGTGCGGGGGAATGATTCGGTAGCAGAGCGTAAAGGCAATAAACCCGAAAAAGGCGGTGCCCCCCGGCCTATTTACGACTGGGAGACCCGGGCTCGGGATGTTATGAGCGCTTCAGTAGAAGTTGAAGCCGGGGTGGTTCTGCCGCTAGCAGATGCCGTTACGGTTCATGATGAAGTCATTCCGGAGCTCGCGGAGACCCCTCATAACGACATAATGTCGATAGCCGCTTTTCTTCAGCCGGATGTGTGGTCATTATACTTTGAGTCGCAATATATCATTGACGCCATAGAAAGCGATGAGAACGGAAGATTCACAAATATGGACGTTTTAGTCCTGACAGGGCGCGATTTCTATAGCGACCGGCTTCTGGGAGGGCCTTTTACCACGACGAATATCACCAGAAGGCTCGGCGGTTCAGCGCTGAACGGCGGTAAATAATGTCCGTCTACCGTTCCAGAAAAGAAAACAATATATATAACCGCTACCGCGACCAGAATAATAAAAACGGCTGCCAGTTCTGCGAAATCGGGGAAGGGGATAAGCAATACGTTGCCGAGTCAAAGTCCTTTAAAGTAATCAGGAATATATTCGCCTATTCAGTTTGGGACGGCCAAAGAGTGACGGATCATCTTATGATAGTCCCTAAAAAACATATAGATAACCTGGGCAGCTTGACTCCCGCTCAGTCCAGCGAGTTTTTGAAGCTCATAGATAAATATGAGAGCCAGGGATACAACATATACGCGCGCGCGCCGGCTTCAAAGATAAAGACTGTCGTTCATCAGCATACGCATTTGATTAAATCGGAAGGCGAACATCTGAATTTGCTTTTCGTGATGCATAAGCCATTTTATCTGCGGATACCCCGATAGCCGCTTCTCTCTGTTAAAATTAAAACAATATGAGGCGGTACAACCCTAAGGAAATTGAGCCACGCTGGCAGAAGATCTGGGAAGAATCCGGGATTTACAAGGCGACTGAAGACA
>DASSNG010000065.1:0-3303 GCA_035688135.1 Saccharimonadales bacterium (SeqCode)
ATCGTTATCCAGTTTCAGACCGACAATCAGCGCACCCGCGCGCAGCGCGCCTTTACCGGGTTTCTGGCCGCCGGCTTCTATAGCCCGGATTACCCGTCGTTTGTTACGGGTATCCACGCCGTCCAAGTCTATTTTCCGCGAAGCGGCCAGCTTTAGGAGTTCCTCCAAGCTGAGGTTATCCAGCCACTCCCGCTCATCACTGTTTGGCAGAAAGCCAAAGTCATAAAGCAGGCTGTCTATATAAAGCCCTGTGCCACCGGCTAAGATGGGCAGCTTTCCCTGGCCGCGGATTTCCGCGAGGGCTTTTTCGGCCATCTCTTTGAACAGAGGGGCGTTGAAGCCTTCAGAAGGCTCCCTGACATCAATTAAGTGGTGTTTTACGGCCTTTTGTTGCGTAGTAGTGGGTTTGCCGGTGCCGATATCAAAACCGCGGTAAACGGTCCAGGAATCGGCCTGGATAATCTCACCTCTGTAAGATTTAGCTATCTTAAGGGCTAAATCGGATTTTCCAGAGGCGGTTTCACCTACGATGGCTATGAGTTTTAGTTTGGCGGCCACCACAGCAACCTTTCTACGTCCACCCTGAAATCATCCGTTACTTCTACTCCTTCGGCTTCCAGCACCTGCTTGTGGCCCGATAAGCCGCCGGGATAGCCTTCAGCCAGAGAGCCGGATTTCTTGACCACCCTTTGCCACGGCAGGCCGGGGTCGCCCCAATGGGCTATGCCGCCGACCACTCGGGCTGAATAAGGGCTGCCGGCCAGGGCCGCCAGCTGCCCGTAGGTCATCACCCGGCCGCTTGGAATCTGCGCCACCAGCGCGTATATCCTGTCCCGGAATTGCTTATTTACGGTCTCGGACATCTTGAGCAAGACGTTCCAGGAGCTCGTCCGCTGGCATTTCGGGGATTTCCGGCAGGTCCGAGCGGTTCCTGGGCGCCAGTTTGCCGCTTTCCACCTCTTTGGCGCCGATTACTACCGTGTAAGGAATCTTCATTACTTCTGCTTCGCGGATTTTCTTGCCGACCGACTCTTTGGAATTATCCAGCTCGGCGCGCAGGCCTAAGGCCTTGGCCTTATCCAGGATTTCCCAGGTCTTATGTATAACGCCTTCATCGTCGTTGACGGTGGCTACCCTAAGCTGTTCCGGTGCCAGCCAAAGCGGCAAATGCCCGTTGGTGTGCTCCAGGTAAACCGCCAGAAAACGCTCAAACGACCCCAGTAATGCCTTATGTATCATGACCACCGGTTTTTCGGTGCCGTCGCTATCTATATATGTCAGGCCGAAGCGCTCCGGCATCACGAAGTCCAGCTGTTCGGTGGCGCACTGCCACTCGCGCCCTAAGGAGTCGGTAACCATAATATCGATTTTAGGCCCGTAAAAGGCGGCTTCGCCCTCGGCGATTTCGTACTTTAGCTCTAACTTCTTGGCTACGTCCTCGATAATCCGCTGGGCGCGGTCCCAGTTGTCTTTTTCGCCCAGATAGCCCTCGGAGTCGTCGCGGAACGAGAGTCTGGCCCGGAAATCCATGCCGAATACCCGGTACATCTCCTTGATCATCTCCATGATGGTGCGGAATTCCTGCTCGATTTCGTCCAGCCGGCAGAAGATATGGCCGTCGTCTATGGAGATGGAGCGGACTCGCATCAGGCCGTTCAGCTCCCCTTTCTTTTCATCCCGGTACTGGATGGTGTTCTCCATATATCGGATAGGCAGTTCGCGGTAGCTGCGGGGGCGGCTGGCATAAATCTGGATGTGGTGAGGGCAGTTCATGGGCTTTAGCACCATCTGGTCCTTGGTTTCCTGGCTTTTGACTAAAAACAGCTCGTGGCCGAACTTATCCCAGTGGCCGCTGGTCTTGTACAGGTCTTCCTTGGTGATATGCGGAATGGCTACCTTCTGGAAGCCGTTTTTGCGCTGTAACTCCTCTGAAAAGCCCCATAATTCATCCTTTAAGACAGTGCCGCGGGGCGTGAATAGAGGCAAACCCGGGCCTACCAGGTCGCTGAAAGTAAATAACTCAAGCTCATAACCTAAGCGGCGGTGATCCGGGGCCTGCGGCTGTTCTTTTTGCGGTTCATCCATAATCGATTCTCATAATAACACCTTAAAGCCCGCTTTTTAAGCTCGTAATAAACGAAAAAGGCTGGTTTTTGAGAAATCTCGCAATTTTCCTCAAATCCCAGCCTCTGTCGAGCTGTTAACAACTCGGCAAAACTCAACCTACGAACGAGTATATATGTACTAGCCTTATTTGGCTAGTACTTTTTTGATAGATTTTTAAACAGAATCATTTTATAATTTTTATATCATATATGAGTATTTATTCTATACCCTATTTGAGATGATATAATTAGGCGATTCCGGGCGGTTAGCTCATTTGGCTAGAGCGCATCCTTGACGTGGATGAGGTGACAGGTTCGAATCCTGTACCGCCCACCATTTTTATACGAATACCGTGAATAGATTTGAAGATAACAATCGTTTCGTAGTTACCGGCCTGGGCATGGTTTCCCCTGTGGGCAACGATCCGGAGTCGGCCTGGCAGGCAGTCCTGCGCGGAGAACACGGAATACAATATGTGCGCGACACCCTTTTTGCAGGCTACGAAAGCCTGCCGATTTCTGTTGCTGCCCCTGTTAAGGACTTTGATTTATTAAGCGACCCGGCCTTTGCCGACCGCAAAAAGGAAACCCGGAATTCATGGGATATGAGCCAGCAGTTTGTTCTGTGGGCCGGCCACCAGGCACTTATACAGGCTAGGCTGGCTTCGGCCGAGAGCGCCAGGGTGGATGAGCACGGTTTTGATCCAAAAAGGTTCGGCATATACATGGGTACAGGGGTGGGAGGAGCTAACCATCTGGCAGCGGCGGCCGTCCTGCTAGAGAAAGAGAAGGCTAAGTACGCGCAGGCCCTGGCTGATGGTGATGAAAAAACACTTGATATGATGCTTAATTCCACCAGGCTTAATCCAAAGACCATCCTAAAAACCCTGCCGGGCCGGGTAGCCGGCACCCCTTCTATAGAGTTTGGCGCCCGGGCCTTCTGGGAGGGAGTATTAAAAGAGTGTGCATCCGGGAACGCCGCTATTATCTCGGCAATAGAAGCCATTAAGCTGGGAAAGGCCGATGTGGTGCTGGCCGGCGGCGTCGAAGGTGATATCACCCCTTATACGACAGGTCTATTTGGCGCCGCACAGGCGGTAAGCAAGAATACTGATCCCGATGCCGTTGCCCGGCCGTTCGACGCCGCCCGCGACGGATTAACTATGGGCCAAGGCGCCGCCGCTCTGGTAATCGAAAC
>DASSNG010000048.1:0-35394 GCA_035688135.1 Saccharimonadales bacterium (SeqCode)
GGTGTAGCCCAGAAGCGGCAGCAGGATACCCCACAGCAGCCCGCCTAGGGCGTTGAACGTTAAGAAAATCCGGTAAGACATCCGGCCGATTCCCGCGGCGATGGGTACGAAAGTGCGGACCGCCGGGATGAATCGCGCCAGTATTAAAGATTGCGGCCCTTCTTTTACGAAGAATTCATGGGCTTCCTGGACGCGCTTAGGCGAGAACCAAAAGGATTTGGGGCGGCTAAATAGCGCAGGGCCGAAGAGTTTACCCGTATAATAACCGGCGCTATTGCCCAGGATGGCGGCCGCCACACTTATCACTATCAGGGCGGCAATGTTCAAATAGTGCTGCGAAGCCAGCAGCCCGGCTGTGAAGAGCAGGCTGTCACCGGGCAGGAAAAAACCAAAGATGATGCCGGACTCTAAAAACAGCGCCAGGAAGATGCCGGCGTATCCGAAATCCTTCACCAGGTGGGCCGGATCAAAAAGATTATGCATGTCCTGTAATTATATTCCATCTCACGGAACACTTGCACATATTATTAACAACGTGTATAACAGATAGCATCGTGCGTAATTACATGTTTACCAACTTTAGCATTATTCTCGTGAAGCGGGATGATGCTGTAGTTTGGTAAGCTCGCGCGTAAAAGCAAGAAACAACAACCGGACTACAGCAGAAAAGTCCGGTTTTTTTGTTGCTCTGCCGCTAGGCTTCTAAACAAAGCACCAAAGTTGAAAAGCCTAGCGGTGGGGCAGTAAAGCTCCACGGCTGAAAGTTGTGGTTAAGTACTGTCTCAAGCACCAGCTCTCCACATCGGTGTTTGAGAGCAAAAAATCAGAAAGAGAGGTGAGGCTGGCCCGAACCGGCTTTAACCCGCAGGCAAAGCAGGAACTTCAACCGTCTTAAAGGAGGAGTCTTGAGCCATCACATCGGTATCCTGCCGGAGTCCTACATCGAGAAGCTGAAGGGGATGAGCCTGAAGGAGCTCGCCGCCGAGGCCGCGCTCATGCGCAGTGACAGCCGTCACCGCACCGGCACGGCCACCCGCAGGATCCTGCAGTGGGCCCGCCACAGCTTCGACGGCGAGACCTTGAAGGAGTTCATGAAGGCGTACTCCGCGGCGGTGGCCGCCGAAAGGCAGGCCCGCACCGAAGGACGCTCAGCGCGGCCGGACGACCGCCCGGTGAAGGGCGGCTGGTCGCGGTTCCGCGGCCGCCGCGAGAGCTCCGGGTTCGTCGCCTCCTATTCCTAGCGGGTGGCGAGCCTAGGGGTTAGATGGATCAGAAGCTGATCGAGCAGTCTCGGCGTTTCACCCATGACCGGCGCCCGCCGGTCATCATCCAGCTCATACGCGCGGAGCTTCAGTCCGCCAGCGGCGGACAGGAGCGCGAGCGCGATGAGCCATCCGGGGCCAGCCGTCAGTGACGGCTGGCCCCGTGAGGGCCTCCCTCTCTTTCTTTAACAACTTGGTATTATTAACATATGAAAACTCTCGTTTACGCCAGCGTCTTTATTTTCAGCACGATAGGCGGCTATATACCGTCGCTTTGGCACGCCGGGCTTTTTTCATTCTGGGGTATATTGGGGGGCATCCTCGGTACGGCCGTGGGCATCTGGGTGGCTTTGAAAATAAACCAGAACTACGATTTCTAAGGGGAATTATTGCTTGACGCAAGCGTAATAGGGGCATACGCTGGCTTTACATGGTGATAAAAACGTCAAAAAAAATCGCGTCAAAAATTCCCCGCACGCTCCCAAAACTCAACCGTTCCTCAAAGAAGGAACTTAGCGCCGAAGATGTTGCCGCCGCCCGTAAATATATTGCCGGCTACTGGCCTAAGCTCACCAGGTTCCACGATAAGGATGACGACACCCTGCTGGGCCTGCCTCACCCGTACCTGGTACCGGCCTATGAGGAAGGGCACGAGTTTGATTTCAATGAGCTTTACTACTGGGACAGCTACTTTATGGTCCAGGGCCTACTGGACGATAAGCATAAGGAACTGGTCATGGGTGTGCTCGAGAACCTGCTGTTCACTTTTGAGCGGTTCAAAATAATACCGAATGCCTCCCGGACATACCTGATGGGCCGCAGCCAGCCGCCTTTCTTAAGCAGCTTCATCCTGGACGTATACAAGGCTTATAACCCGGGAAAGAAGTGGCTTAGGCGGGCAATCAATATAGCTGAGGCCGAATACCGCACGGTCTGGACGGGCAAGACCAAACCTAACGCCCGCCTGGCTTACGAAGGCCTGAGCCGATATTACGATGTCAACTACCTGCATGACTTAGCCGAAGCCGAAAGCGGCTGGGATTTTACACCCCGCTTCGGGCATAAGGCGCTGAATTTCCTGCCGGTAGACTTAAACAGCCTGCTTTATAAGTATGAAAGGGATTTCGCTTACGCCGAACGCCTGCTGGGAGAGGAAGAAAAAGCCCAGAAGTGGGACGAAGCCGCCCAAAGCCGCCGCCTGAACATGAACAAGCTGATGTGGAGCGAACTTAAGGATCTATATTACGATTATAATTTCGTAAAAAAGCACCGGGGGAACGTCAGCTCTCTGGCCTCTTATTACCCGCTGTGGGCCGGGCTGGTCGATGAACACCAGGCTTCCAAACTGGTCAATTCGCTCAGGAAGTTCGAGCAAAAAGGCGGCCTGTCGGTGACGGACGCCCTGCAGGTCACCGACCTTGTGCCCGGCGCCATGCCTACGCAGTGGGCATACCCGAACGGCTGGGCGCCGCTGCATTTTCTAGTCGTAAAAGGCCTGCGGAAATACGGCTATGAGGAAGAAGCCCGCAGAATCGCCATGAAATGGCTGCGGACTAATCTGGACTGGTTTAACAAGAACGGCGTGTTTTTAGAGAAATATAACGTGGTCCAGCCCGGCAAGCCGCCGGCCAAGGGCGCTTACCCTTCCCAGACCGGATTCGGCTGGACGAACTCCGTCTTTGAGTACTTCTGCCGCGAATTCATAGATAAGAATTAATATATAATCTTGTTGCAGGGGTAATTAGCTCAACGGCTAGAGCGCTTGATTCACATTCAAGAGGTTACAGGTTCGAATCCTGTATTACCCACCAAGATTATGAAGAAACTTAGCGCCGGGTTGTTGATATACAGGCTTAAAGATGGGCTGCCGCAAGTCTTCATCGTGCATAACGGCGGGCCCTATTGGGCCAAAAAGGATGACGGGGTGTGGTCGCTGCCCAAAGGCGAGATACACGAAGGCGAGGAGCCCCTGGAAGCGGCGAAGCGGGAGTTCACGGAAGAGACCGGTTTTATGGCTCCGGAAGGGCCTTATATAGATTTGGGCAGGGCCGAATATCCCAGCGGCGGCAAAGATGTCATAGCCTGGGCTGCGGAAGGCGATGTTGATCCGGCCAAGCTGAAAAGTAATACCTTTGAAATGCAGTGGCCCCCAAGAAGCGGCAAGCTGCAGCGGTTTCCGGAAATAGATAGGGGCGGGTGGTTCCCGCTGCCCCAAGCCTGCGTAAAACTGTTTCCTCCCAACAGGGTTTTTCTGGAGCGGCTGGCCAATGAACTGCGCGTTTCTTTCGGCGCCGAAGAGATACCGCCGCCCCCGCCGCAGCCTTCTCTGTTCTAGCCACATCATTATCTATCGGATACAATTAACTGAATGGCTAACTTCTATGTAACTACGTCTATTCCCTATGTGAATAGCGAACCGCACATCGGCTTCGCCATGGAGCTGGTGCAGGCCGATGTCCTGGCGCGGTATGCCAGGCAAAGGGGTTTATTAACTGTCTTTTCTACCGGCACCGATGAGCACGGCGGCAAAATCGCCGAAAAAGCGGCTGAAGCCGGAATCACCCCGAAGGAATTCGCCGATAAAATCAGCGCCAGCTTCCAGGATATCCTGCCACTGCTGGATATCAGCAATGATAAGTTCGTCCGCACGACCGATGAAGCCCATGAACAGCGGGCCCAGCTTATCTGGGCGGACTTAAGCGACTACATCCAAAAAGGCAGCTATACCGGCTGGTATTGTACAGGCGATGAAGCTTTCTTCCCGGAGAGCGTCGTCAAAGAGAACAAAGGTATCTGCCCGGCCCATAACCGCCCCTACGAAAAAATCCATGAAGAGAACTACTTCTTCAAGCTGAGCGCTTTTACCGCAGGGGTCAAAGAGGCCATAGAGTCGGGCGCGCTGGCAATCTACCCGCAGACCCGCAAGCACGAGATACTGGCTGTCCTGAACGAAGGCCTGGAGGATATCAGCGTCAGCCGTCCAAAGGAAAAAATCGCCTGGGGCATTCCGGTGCCCGGCGATGACAGCCAGGTCATGTATGTCTGGTTCGAAGCCCTCATGAATTACATAACCGTCCTGGGGTACCCGGAACACCAGGATTATAAGGATTTTTGGCCAGCCAGCGTACAGATAATAGGCAAGGATATCCTGCGTTTCCATGCGGCAATCTGGCCGGCCATGCTGCTGGCGCTTAAACAGCCCTTGCCAAAAGCCTTGTACGTACACGGCTTCGTTACCGTTAACGGCCAGAAAATGAGCAAGACGCTGGGCAATGTGGTGGCGCCAAAGGATATCGTTGAGAAGTACGGCACGGATACCTTCCGCTATTTCTTCCTGCGCCATATCCCCAGCTACGGCGACGGCGATTTCAGCTGGGAGCGCCTGGAGGCGGCCTATAACAACGAACTGGCGGACCAGCTGGGAAATGCCGTGTCGCGCACGGCCGCTATGGTACTGCGCTACCAGGAGGGGGTGACCGGCACGATTCCGGAGGCCGAACACGACATGGGCCCTTATCAGGAAGCGCTGGGCCAATGCCGTTTTGATAAAGCCCTAGACGAAGTCTGGGAACAGGTGAAAGGCCTTAACCAGTACATCGAAGAAACCAAGCCCTGGGAAATAGCCAAAACCGGCGACCAGGACCATTTACGAGAAACGCTGGCCTATATGGTAGGCGCTCTGCAGGAAATAAGCGTTCTGTTGGAGCCGTTCATGCCGTCTACGGCCGCAAGGATAAAAGATACCTTCGCCAGCGGCGTCATAAAGAAACAGCCCGAGCCGCTTTTCCCTAAACACCAGTCCGCCAAGCAGCCGCCCGCTCATAAGTGACCTATGCAGTTTGTAGACACGCATTGCCATCTTCAATTCCCAAAATTGGCCGATAATATCGACGGGGTAATAAGCTCCGCCGCCAAGGCCGGAGTTGGCCGTATTATCTGTGTTGGCACGACTCCCGCTGACTCCCGCCAAGCCGTAAATTACGCCGCGGAATTCGATAATGTCTGGGCCGCCGTTGGCGCGCATCCTCATGACGGTAAGGAATTTAATCCCGGCAAAGACCTGAGCTTCCTGAAAGAACTGGCCGCCAAACCGAAAGTAGTCGCTATCGGCGAAATCGGTTTGGATTTCTATAAAGACTACTCGCCTAAAGACGAGCAGGAGAAACTGTTCCGGATGCAGCTGGAAGCCGGATTGCCATTCGGGCTGCCTTTTATCTTCCACGTCCGCGACGCCTGGAAGGATTTTTGGCGCATCATGGATGACTACCAAGTCCCTGGCGCGGTAGTCCACAGCTTTACGGCCGGCCAGAAACAGCTGGACAGGGTCCTGGAAAAGGGCTGGTATGTAGGGCTCAACGGCATAATGACCTTTACCCGTGACGAAGCCCAGCTGTCCGCCGCCAAAAACGTGCCTTCCGGCCGGCTGCTGCTGGAAACCGACGCGCCTTTCTTGGGACCGGCTCCGGAAAGGCCGGCTGTCTGCGAGCCCAGGCACATCCGGGTTACGGCTGAGTTCCTCGCGGCGCTAAGGGGCGAATCACTCGAGGAGCTGGCCGCTAAAACGACAGATAACGCCGAAAGGCTGTTCCGCATACGATGAAAAGCATCTATCTGGATTACGCGGCGGCCACGCCGCTTCGCAGCGAAGCCTTAGAGGCTATGATGCCTTTTTTCACAGATGAGTTCCACAACCCGTCGGCCGCTTATCTGGCGGGGCGGAAAGCCCGGCAGGAACTGGAAGATATCCGCCGCCGGGCGGCGGCTGTCCTGGGGGGGCGCCCAGCCGAAATCGTTTTTACCGCCGGCGCCACGGAAGCCAATAACCTGGCCATTCAGGGTGTTATGCGGCAGTACCCGGAAGCCGAAGTTCTGGTGAGTTCCGTCGAGCACGAATCGGTTTTAGGGCCCGCCAGGCTGTTCGCTAACCGGGAGATACCGGTTACGGAACAGGGAGTCGTGGATATGGAGCAGTTGGAAAAAATGATAAGCGACAGAACCGTCCTGGTCAGCGTGATGCTGGTGAATAACGAGCTGGGCACTATCCAGCCACTGCGTGAAATCGCCTCATTACTTAACAAGTTAAGTATTTTACGCCGGCAGCAGGACAACTCGCTGCCCTTATACCTCCACACCGATGCCGCTCAGGCCGGGAACTGCCTTGACCTGCATGTCAGCCGGCTGGGGGCGGATTTGATGAGTATCAACGGCGGTAAGATTTACGGGCCTAAGCAGTCCGGAATCCTTTATATCAAAGCCGGTACGGAACTCCAGCCGCTGATTGTGGGCGGCGGCCAGGAATTCAACATGCGTTCGGGAACCGAAAATGTGGCCGCGGCCGCCGGGTTGGTGCGCGCCCTTGAGCTGGCGTCTGAAAACAAGGCATCAGAAAGCCGCAGGATATTCGAACTTAGGAGCATGTTCGAAAAAGGCATAGCGGAGCGCCTGCCGAATGCCAAAGTAAACGGCGCCCCCAAGGGCCGCTCACCTCATATCATCAGCCTGACTTTGCCGGGGACCGACAATGAGAGGCTGATGATGGAACTGGATGAGCGCGGCATCCAGTGCGCCGTGGGCAGCGCCTGCAGCGCCAGCCACGAAGAAGCGTCCCACGTGCTGTCGGCAATCGGCCTTAGCCCGTCAGAAGCACGTTCCACGCTGCGCTTCAGCCTGGGTCGGCACACTAGCGCTGATGACATCGAAAAAACACTGCAGGTTCTGGCGTCTCTAACAGATTAGAGAGGTTAGACTTTTATAGGCATTAGCACTATACTATTGCCAAGATGAAAACAATAAAAAAAGGCAAAAACAACCTGTTTATTGCAGCCGCCCTGGTTTTTCTGGCCGTCCTGGTAGCGCCTTTTTTTAGCACATCCGCGAAGGCCGACAACGTCGTGCTGGGCTATACATCCAAAGAGACTATCCAGCCCGGCGAAATCGTCTCACTTACTGACGCCACCAAAAAAGTAGTCAAGACTACGCCGGCGAACCAGGCGAACACCATGTACGGGGTGGTCGTCGATCCAAGCGACGCTCCGATTACGCTGGTCGGCCAGGATTCCAAAGTGTTCGTAGCCACCACCGGCACTTACCAGGTTCTGGTGAGTGTCAGCAGCGGGGTGATTAACCCCGGCGATTATATTTCTATGTCCACGGTAAACGGCATAGGCGCCAAAGCTACGCCCAGCCAGCCCACGGTTTTAGGGAAAGCGGTCAGCGGATTTAACGGGGCAAATAACGTGGTGACCACCAACAACGGCAAGAATATAGGCCGCATATACGTTAACTTATCCGTGACCAAGAACCCGCTATCAAACACCCAGCCCACCCTGCCGTCATTCCTGCGGAAAGCCGCTAACGGCCTGGCTAACAAGAACGTCCCGGTCGTGCGCGTGTACACCGCTTTGCTAATATTCCTGATATCGCTGCTGGCGGCCCTGACGGTGCTGTATAGCGGGGTGCGGAGCAGTCTTATCTCCCTTGGGCGCAATCCGCTTAGCCGAAAAGCCATATTCAGCGGTATGTATAAAACCGTTTTCACCGGGCTTGGCGTTTTCATAATCGGCATGGCTGGGGTATATTTACTACTGAAGATATAGGAAAAACAAAAGATGAACACAGGTGGGCTTATATTGATAATCGGATCGCTGGCCGCGGCAGCGGCGGCCTTCCTGTACATGGCTTTCAAGCTGGAAAAAGGCGGTTCGGCTCCTGCCGGGCATAACCGCGATCCCCGTTATACCAACGCCGCCGAGCAGGATGTGGAGCATATCTTCAACGATGATTTCCGGGAGGAGCTGCGTAACCGCGGCCGGCTTCACTTTGAAAAGATCATCGGCGAGAACGCTATGTTCCTGCAGCAGGACCTCCGCAGCACGACAACCCAGCTGAACGACTACATGCGTTCGGAAATAACCCGGACCCTGCAGGAAGAATTCAAGAAATACGAGCAATCCATCGCTGACGCCAAGCAGATAGCCATGGAGTCCATAGAAAAAACCGTGGATACGATTGAACAGCAACGGCAGTTTCTGGAAAAGGAAATGAAAACCCAATCCGAAGAACAGAAAAAGCGTATTTTGGCCCGGTTCGAGTCGGAGATGGCGGGTATTTTCAACCATTACATCACTAAAGCCATTGGCAGCCAGATAGACCTGTCGGATCAGCTGGACTTTATCATCAGTGAATTGGAGAGCAACAAACAAGCCATCCTGGAGGACATGAAGAATGGAACCTCTTAAACTACCGCCGTCCATAGTCGGGCAGGTGGATATTATCCGCCTAAGCCGCGAACTGTCGGCCCTAAGTGATTTTTTCGTCGGGGCCCAGGCGCGCGAGTCAGGAACTCCCGTGCAGCCGCCGCAGACATCACGTTCACTGGAGCTGCTGGCCAAGGAGAACGGAATCAGCCTGCTGGACGAAAAATCCCGCGACCAGCTGCTTAAACAGCTTGAGGAAATCGGCAGGAACGCGCCAAGCTTCCATATAAGCTTTGCCGTGGAAGCTTCGCCTAAGAGCCTGGAGCGGATACTGGTGTGGCTTAGGCAGAACATCCACCCGCAGGTCCTTTTGCAGGTAGGGTTGCAGCCCGCTATCGCCGGCGGTTGCATATTGCGTACCACCAACCGGATTCTGGATTTAAGCCTGCGCTCAAAACTGAACAGCGAAACTGAGTACCTATCCAAGCTTATAAGCGGGGCCGTGAATGGATGAGGATGTAAAACGCAACTTCAAAGCCCTGGTTGACCGCGGAAATCCGGTTGGCGAGGTCACGTCGGTCAACAGCTTCTTGGTGGAGGTGCGCGGCCTGCAGCCAGTAAATGTCCATGCCCTGGTGGTGTTTGACGACGGTTCGAAAGGCTTCGTGCACCACGTCCTGGAAAACAGGGTGCTGATACTGCACCTTGGCGACCATCCCATGAAACAAGGCGCCCTGGTGGTGCTCCAGCATAATGAGCTGCTGGCCAAAGTCGGTAAGGATTTTATAGGGCGGGTGATTTCAGTCACCGGCGACCCGCTTGACGGCGGCGGCCCGATAGCGGCCGAAGACGCCTGGAGGGTATTTAACGATGCTCCGCCGATTTATGCCCGGGAAATGCTGGAACAGCAGCTGGAGACCGGCGTGAATTCCATCGATACCTTATTCCCGCTGGTCCGCGGCCAGAGGATGTCGCTGCTGGGCGAAAGCAAATCCGGCAAAAGCACCCTTGCCACGCAGATGGTTATCAACCAGCGCGACACCGACCAGGTAGTGGTGTATGTGATGATTGCTAAACGCCGCAGCGACGTCGACATACTGCTGACGCGCCTGCGTGATAACAAAGCCTTGGATAAAGCCATAGTCATCGTATCCTCTATTTTTGAATCCCTGGTATTGAGCTACCTTGCTCCCTACGTCGGCTGCACTATGGCCGAATATTTTTGGCAGAAAGAGGGGATTGACACCCTTATCGTTTATGACGACCTGACCACCCATGCCCAGGCGCTGCGCGAAATCTCGCTGCTGTCCGGCACCAGCCCGGGTCGCGATTCTTATCCCGGCAATATCTTCCACGCGCATTCAAGCCTTCTGGAAAGGGCCGGCCGCCTGAAGGCCAACCACCACTGCCTGACTTCTTTGCCGCTGGTTACCGCCGACGGCGGCGATATCACATCGTTCCTGCCAACGAACATCATGTCCATTACGGACGGCCAGTGGATATTGGACATGAAGGTTTTCCGCGAAGGCGTCCGCCCGGCGCTAAATACGGGCTTGTCGGTCACGCGGGTCGGTACCCGCGGCTATAACGACCGACAGAAAGACCAGAACTCGGCGCTCCTTAAAGCCCTGGCGGCTTATGAGCAGGCCCAGGAATTCTCGCACTTCGGGGCTGAACTCTCCGATTCGGCCAGAGCCGACATCGTCCGCGGTACCTGGCTGAAAGAAGCGTTCACCCAGATTCCCGGTGAGACTTACAGCCTTAATGCCCAGCAGCTGCTGATGGGTGTCATCCTGGAGACCCCGACCACCCAGCCGCTGGATATACCCGCCGTAAAGAAAAAAGTCATCGAGCTGGCTAAGAACATCAAGGCCGAAGAAGACTTTAATACGGTAAAAGCCCAGCTGACACAATCCCTGCCGCTACTAGCTGCTCCCGGCGCCGGGCCGGCTCAGCCGGCGTCTCCTGACCAACCGGCGACGACCGCGCAGCCCTCTGAATCTTCGCCGCAGCAGGAGGTGCACGCCTCATGATCAGCTCAAAGGAACTGGCGGCCGAAAAAGAGACTATGTCGACGATGGTGGAGCTGACAAGCGCTTTCGAGGGTATCGCCAGCGCCCATATCGCCCAGATCCGCGAACAGGTGCTGCAGTCCCAGCAGTTCTTCGGCGACTTGTGGCGGATTTACAGCCAGCTCAGAGTAGACGGCCTGTTCCGCTTTGGCCGCGGCGAAGGCCATGGCAAGGTCAGCGATAAGGAGCTGATGATCCTGGTGGCCAGCGAAGGCAGCTTTAGCGGCGACATTGACCAGCGCCTGGTCAATGAAGTGGCCAAGGTTTATGATTCATCAAAAAACGATGTCCTGATCATCGGCCATCATGGCGCGCTGCTGTTAAACCAAAAACGCATACCCTACGTAAAAAGCTTTAAAACACCGGAACACGACCTGAATATCAACACCTCCCCGATAGTCGCCGAAGTCCAGAACTACCGTTCAACGCTCGTTTATTACCAGCGCTATAAGTCGCTTATGTCCCAGAGTATCGAAAGCATCCGCTTAAGCAAGGTAGTCATCGATATGGGCAATACAGTGGAAGCCGGCGGTGAGATCATCAGCGAGAAGAATTATATTTTCGAGCCGAACGTCTACGCGGTGGTCAGCCACCTTGAAACCACCATGCTGCAGATCAGCCTCAGCGAGGTCATCCTTGAGTCAAAACTGGCTCAGTACGCCAGCCGCTTCAGGGCGATGAGCATTGCCAAAGAAAGGGCCAAAGACACTCTGACTGACGTAGGGCTTATGTACAACAGGGCCCGCCGCCACGAAAAGGACGAACGCCTGAAAGAGGTTATTAACGGCCTTAGGGGGGCTAGAGAATGAGTACCGGCTCCATCCAGGCTATCAAGGAGCTGGTGGTCAATATCCAGTTCGAAGAGGACCCGCCGGGTATCGGCGAAGTCCTGATAGCTCAAAGCCCGCAGAAGGGCCTGCTGCTGGTGGACCACCTTACGGAAGGCAATACCGCGGTCTGCCTGAACGTAACCGGCGATGTCTTTTTGCAGAAAAACATGGCGGTGGAACGTACCGGAAAAGGAATCGAGATACCTGTCGGTGATATAAC
Source organism: Saccharimonadales bacterium (SeqCode) (assembly GCA_035688135.1). Classification (GTDB taxonomy): domain Bacteria; phylum Patescibacteriota; class Saccharimonadia; order Saccharimonadales; family UBA10212; genus JAIFWC01. Next base: position 11,581 of record DASSNG010000048.1, read on the forward strand.
CATCGGGCGGGTGCTGAACGCCCTGGGGCGCCCGCTGGACGGCTTGGAAATGAATATAACCCCGGATACCAAGATGCGCGAGATAATGATGGTGCCGGGCCGTAATTCATCTTTCAAATCAGCCAAGCGCGACATCCTGGAGACCGGCCTGCGGGTAATTGACTTCTTCACTCCTTTCCTTAAAGGTTCGAAGATGGGTATTATCGGCGGCGCCGGCGTTGGAAAGACCGTTCTGACGATGGAGCTTATCCATAATGTCGCCAAGTCGGGGCAGGGGCTTAGCATGTTCGCCGGTATCGGAGAACGTATCCGGGAGGGGCATGAACTTTATGAAACGCTGAAAGAAGGTGACCTGCTTAAGAGCACCTGCATGTTCTTCGGGCAGATGGACCAGAATCCGGTGCAAAGAATGCTGATTGCCGTTTCATCGGTGGCCGCCGCCGAACATATGCGCGATGTAGAAAAAAAGGACATCCTGTTCTTTGCCGACAATATGTACCGTTACATCCAGGCCCACAACGAGCTGGCGACCATCCTTGGCCAGATCCCATCCGAAGGCGGCTACGAAGCAACCATATTCAGCGATGTTAAGCTGCTGCAGGACCGCTTAAGTTCGAATGAGAACGGCTCAATCACATCAATTCAGACTATCTATGTCCCCGCTGACGACCTTTCCGACCCGGCCGTGCTGATGATCCAGCACGAGCTTGACGGTACGATAGTCCTTTCCCGTAAAGTAGCCGAGCAGGGTATCCGCCCGGCCGTAGACCTTATACGAACCACGTCCAGCCTGCTCAGCCCCGACATCGTCGGCGAGCGCCATTACGCCTTGAGCGCGGAAGTCCAGGCTTTGCTCCAGAAATACGAATCTCTTAAGAATATCATCGCCATCATTGGTGAAAGCGAACTGTCCCCGCAGGACCGCAGCGACTTCGCCAAGGCCAAGAAGCTTATAGAATACTTTTCTCAGAATATGTTCGTATCTGAGATTTTCTCTAACAAAAAAGGCGAATACTCCAGCCGTGATGAAACCTTGAACGGCGTAGAAGCCATTATCCACGGTAAATGAGCGACAAACCCCCCCAGACATCCGGAACGATGAAGGTGAAGATATACGCGCCATTCAAAATTTATTTTGATGGGCCGGGGACCAGCGTGACGGCCCTGAACCGGGTTGGCCCTTTTGATGTCCTGCCGGGGCACCATAGTTTCATATCACTGCTGGAGCCCGGAGAGATAACCGTGCGCCAGCCCAGCCAGCAGGATTTTAAGATGAACGTCAACCGCGGCGTCATCCACGTCAAAGCCGACGAAGTCAAAGTCTTCCTGGACGTTTAAAACTACTTAACAGGTTAAGTATTTAGTGGATGGCGATGTAGTCGAAAGTGTACGTCGTGCTGGCGGATGGAGCGGAAGCGGTGCAAACGCTGAAGCTGCTGGCGGTACGGCTGACATAGTAATCCAGCCCGGCCGCAGAGCTGTTGGATGGGCTGATAACTACGTGCGGAGTACTGGAAAAGGCGTGGACGAACTGAACCGTTATGAAGCACCCGGCCGGCGGGCTGCCCCCGGTGCTGATATTGACCGTGCCGGCGGTATCGGAGCCGCTGACTGATGCCTGGCCGCCGCTCCCCACCGCGGTGCCCAGTGACCGGCCGGGAGTTCCGCCGCTGGCGTTGATGTGCTGGTTGATATTCAGATCCCCTCTTAGCTGCAGGGTCGTGACTCCCAGCTGCGAGACGCTCAGATTGCCAAAACTGGCCGAACCGTTCACTGTCAGATTCTTCTGGACCGTCAATTGGCCTCCCAGGGTCGTGTCGCCGGCCACGTTAAGGCCGCCGCTAATGCCTATCTGGCCGAATGTCCCGTTGCCGCCGACGGTTATGGAAGGGATGGATATGCCGCTGCCCACCTTAAGAGAACCCGCTACGTCCAAATTGGACCTAAGGAGCACCTCGCCCTCAAATATGGAGTTACTCTGGACATCTAATGTCTGTTTGGCGTCGCCTACCAGGGTCGTATTCCCCTTTAAAGAGGCCAGCTGCTGGTCGGTCAGCGAACCGGCCTTGGTGACCTGGGTGGTAGATTTGGAAGATTTAAGGCTTACGAAAACCACCGCCGCACCAGCTATTACCACCAGCACGAAGACCATCAGCCACATATTCCGGATAAATGGCAGATTGTGCCAGCCGCCCGGCTTGGGGGGCGGAGCGTCTGAAGGCGCCGGGGCGCTGCCACCGGCCGGCGTTTCCAGGCTGTCGCTTTCGGTTGGAGCCGCCGGCTGCACAGGGGTCTGCGCGCCGTCAGCGGGCTTGTTTTCGTCACTGGGCATTTTTGTAAGCTTATGTTTAACTAGCATGTATTATGAGCAGTGCTTACGTTTACCGCAAGCGGCTGCGGAGGGCCAGGCACGCCGAATTCCGCCGCCGGATGATATTTACCTTCCTGGCTCTGATCCCTTTCATCGCCGTGGGGACCTATATATATTTAGGTCTTCGCCAGCCCGACCAGACGAAACCGGTGACCTCGGCCGTTGAGAACAGCGTCATAACCGGCAACAAAACCACCTTCACTAATGATTATTTCCAGTTCGAAGACACGGACACCTGGATCGTAGATAAGAAAAACAGCACTCCTACCAAGTTTGTCTACCATAAGTTCCGCAAGAACGTCATGGAAGCTGAGATGATGGTCTATATAAACCAGGTGCCCATACCTTTATACCTGGCTACGCCTAGAGTTCTGCCGGTAAGAATCGTCAATGATAACAGCCTGAAAGCCACCGATGTCTCTGACCCATGCGGCAATACCTATGCTAAAAACGAGCTTCACAAGGTTAAGGAGCTGGAAATCAACCACGCCACGATGCTGTGCGATCCGGACTCACCGCAGTATTACATTGTGCTATCGGAAATCAACGGCGATTACCAGCTTAAGCTCAGGCGCTCCAGCGGCCAGCCGATACAGTTCGTCATAACCTATAAAGACCTGGGGCTCGACCCGCAGCCGGATTCCATCCTGAATATAGCCAACTCTTTCAAAACCAGGTAATTACCTTAGGTGCTTTGGTATACTCATCCTAGATGAAACGCTTATGGTCGCTGGGAATGATACCTCTGGTGCTGGTAGTCTTTGGTGGTGTAGCCTTAGCCCAGTACAGCTCCAGTAAATATAAGACGAACGAGGTGTTCTTTGGAGCCGGCGGCGATAATAATCAGTCCTCTGCCAATTTTCGCGCTACCGCCAGCGCCGGCGCGCTAGGTGTCGGCCGCGGCAGCAGCGCTAACTACCAAGCTTATTCAGGTTTCCTGTCGCCAAACGAGCCTTTCCTGGAATTGGGCGTCGATACGCCAATAGTGGATCTGGGGGTAATTGATACATCCCACACCAACACCGGGACGGCCTCGTTTTATGTAAGGGCCTATATAAACACCGGCTATACGGTCCAGACGGTCAGCCAGCCACCCTCTTATACTAGCGGCAGCCAAACTCACACCCTGGCGGCCAAAACCACCCTGGGTGCACCCTCGGTCGGTACCGAGGAGTTCGGGATAAACCTGACGCATAATACAGCCCCGGTATCTTTCGGGTCGGACCCGTCGCCGCAGCCGGACGGCACTTTTGCGACCGGAGTGGCTGCCGCCGGCTATAACACCGCCAATCAATTCCAGTACAATGTCGGGGACACCATTGCGGGGACTCCGGCCGGCAGCAGCGGCTGGGGGCTTACAGACTACACCATCTCTTATATCGCCGGCGCCGGAGTGCTGACGCCGGCCGGTGATTACGTGATGTACCACGACCTGGTAGTGGTCGCCACGTATTAACGGACTGTGGATAACTTTTTAAAAATACTGTTTACACAATAATGGTTATGGTATAGATTTGAAGTAAGTAATCACTAAAACAAAAAACAAAATGAAAATGAAAAGTGCGCGGTTTTCAAAACACGTTTATAAAATCCCACTGCTGATGGCCTGTCTTCTGTTAGTAGGAGCCAGCTTGGCGCCTTTATTGGTCAGCCGCAAAGCCGAAGCTTATAACCAGATAACCTCTCGTTCTCTAACCACGTCGTCCGGGGTGCCGGGAAAAACGGGGGTGACATATAAATTTACCTTTACCCCGGCGTCCACGGGTACGGTACAGGGAATCAAACTAATAGCCTGTAAAAGCGCCGTGGAAACCTACCCAGGCAATACCGGTACCTGCGTGGCTCCAGACGGTTTCAGCCTCGCCGGCGGCGGATTTGCCAATGTCACCTACGGCAGCCAGAACAACTGGCAAGGGGCCACCGCTTTCGCGGTTGACACCACCGGGGCTAACGATTGCACGCCTTCCGCGGCGAACCACAACATCATCTGCGCCAACCGTACTGACGCCACAGCCCAAACCCTGACATCGCGCGATATATCGTTCACTACCATAAAAAACCCCACCACGGCTAACACGGCCTTCTACATCGGTATCTATACCTACACTGACAACGCCTACACAGCTCCGGAAGAAGATTTCGGCGCCACGGCATCCGCCGTCGTACAGACGCTGACCACTAATGCGGCCGTAGCTGAAGTCCTGAACTTCTGCGTTGGTTCTACGACTGTTGACGACACGACGACTTCCATAGCTACAGACTGCACATCGTTAAGCGGCACATCAATCAACTTGGGTACGCTGGACACATCCGTGATTACCCAGTCGCCGGTACCAGATAATGGGGGCGATAACAAAAATGCCGTCGCCCTGGTCCGAAGCAATGCCGGTAACGGAGTAACGGTGGCCTACGACGCTATCCAGCAATCAGGCACCAACCACCAGGGAACGCTGCGTATCAGCGGCCAGACCTGCAATACGACAGGCGACCCCGGCGTTGACGCTAACGGCAACACCAAGACCGACCCCTGTATAAACGCCGCCGGCACTGTCCAGACCGTGTTCACCGCTGGTAGCGAGATGTTCGGCATGACCGTGGGCGGTATAAATTCCGGCAGCACTACTTCTTACTCCTGCCAGTACGGTGATGTCACCGCCTCAATTGCCGCAGGCGACACCTGCAACATGAAACCGTTAGCCGGATATATCTGCGACGGCGGGGCAGGCACGGAGACTTACGATGAGCATCCTACCTTATGTCCCAACGGCTACGCCTGGGATGAATCCGGCGCCGCGGTCAACATCGCCTCAAGCTCCAGCAGCACCATCAAACAGGTGGACGATGAAGCCATAATGATAAAGTACGCGGCGACGCCTCAGATCACTACGCCATTCGGCCCCTACCAGGCCCAGACCGACTTCATAGCCGTCCCCACTTATTAGAGCTCCCAGAACATCCTAAAAAGCACAACGTCGTCCAGATAAACAGACGGTATTCTGTGGAAATCTTTTAGCTTGCGTCTTGTGAATTAATAACGCTCATGTTATATCTTGTATGAGCGTTATTTTTAACAATACAGAGAGAGTTTAAAAGGGAAAACAAAGTGGTCCGGTCTTTTTTTGTTATTAAAACACCTGTCAGCAGGCTGTTTTATCTGGGTATAGCGTTGCTTCTGTCAGCAAGCTTCCTGCCAGCAGTTCTTAGCGGCCGGGCTTTGGCTGCCGGGCAGATTACCAACCGCAGCCTTACCTTGAATTCGGCGGTGCCTGGCAAGACCGGGGTTACTTACACTTTCAGCTTCCGCACCGCTACTACCGCTGACATAAAGGGCCTGAAATTCATAGCCTGCACCACGGCCATAGGCAGCTATCCAGGCGGTACATGCACGGCTCCGGCTGGTATAAACTTTAATGTCGGGGCTTTCAATAACGCCGCCACGGCCGGTTTTACTGACACTACTAATGCATTCACTTTCGACTCTACAGGGGCCAACGATTGCGTCCCGTCTGCTACCAACCACAACATAATTTGTCTGAACCGGGCTACCACTTCCGGCAACGACACCAATACCGCTACTAATAAAACAATCCAGTTCACAGGAATTACAAACCCCACCACCGCGAACACCTCATTCTATGTAGGCATCATGACCTACAGCGACAATGTCTACACGGCCGCTAATATAGTGGACGCCGGTACGACGGCAGCGGCTATCGTATCAACCCTGCAGGTTAACGCCCGGGTGGCGGAAACGCTGCAATTCTGCGTGGGCTCCACTACGGTGGACAGCGACAGCACCGGCACGGTGGCTACTGACTGTTCTACCGTCACTGATGCCCAGGTGAACCTTGGCACCTTGGACTCCAGCAAAATCAACGTAACACCGGTTACTACCAACTGCACGACCACCGACTGCGGTAAGAACGGCGTGGCTATGGTGCGCAGCAATGCCATCAACGGTACCGTGGTGTACTACGACGCCGTGCAGCAGGCCGGCACCCATCACTTAGGCACCCTTCGCGTCAGTGGCTCTACTTGTGATAATTCGGCCGACAACGCCTCTACCAGCAACACCGACGCCTGTTTTAATGTAAGCACCACTAAAACTGCGCTGGACTCTGTGACGGAACGTTTTGGGATGACGGTGGCTGGAGTCAACTGCGGCAGCACCACCTCCTATACCTGCACCGGCACCTCAGACTCCAACCTGGTAAGGGACACTAACTATAACGGCGACGGCACCACAACCTATGCGTCCGCGGATATCGACCAGATAAACGGCCCTACCACGGAAGGTTTTGCGTGGGATGAATCCGGCACGGCCGTCCCGATTGCCAGCTCTGCCAGCAGCACCATCAAACAGGTGGATGACGAAGCTCTGATATTGAAGTTCGCGGCCCACCCGCTGATTACCACGCCATTCGGTACCTACCAGTCGCAAGCCGACTTCATAGCCGTCTCTACTTACTAGCCGGCGCCTGTGCCAAACAGGGGAATGTAGGCTAAAATATAACGGTAATGCCTAAACGGTTAATACGGCTGTCATTCCTTACCCTGGCCGCTTTTTTTTGCGCCGCCAGCCTGCTGATAGGACATCCTGCATCTGCAATTACGGTCACCGACCGCTCCATCGTTCTCTCATCCAATCTGCCATCCGCCTCAGCGTCGCACGATTTTAAATTCACGATTCCATCAACCGCCGACATCGGCTCCATAAAATTCGAATACTGCTCTAACTCCCCCAGTTTTTATAAGACCTGCACGGTTCCCGCCGGTTTGGATGTATCGGCGGCGTCATTATTATCGCAATCCGGCAATCCCGGTTTTACGGTTAACTCCGCTCTGAGTACGCCTAACCAGATAATCATCCACCGTACCGCTGCCCCCGGCCTGATGGTCCCCAGCGAGTATGTTTTCGGCGGTATAACCAATCCTTCCACTCCCGGCGAGAGCGTCTTTGTAAAGATTTCCACCCACACCGCCGAGGACGCTTCTGATGCCAATATCGATACCGGGGCGGTGGCTTTCGCCGTGCAAAGCATATTTAACGTCAACGCCTACGTGCCGCCATTCCTGCAGATGTGCGTTGGAGTGACAGTGGCGCCCAATTGTTCTTCTATGAGCGGGGACAGCGTGGACCTGGGATTACTTTTAAGTACTCGCCCGGGGAAAGGCCAGTCGCAGTTCGCTATTGCCACTAATGACCCGAACGGATACGTGGTTTACGCTATGGGCACCACTCTGACTTCTGGTAGTAATATAATCCCGGCTCTGCCTACCCCTACGACCAGCATCCCCGGAACCGGCCAGTTCGGGATAAACCTGCGGGCCAATCTTAACCCAGTAATCGGCCAGAACCCGGTGGGTATCGGTACGGGGGCCCCGGCTCCCGCTTATAACATCCCTAATCGTTTCACCTATATAGACGGTGACAGCATCACGACATCGATTCTGCCCAGTGATTACAACCGGATGACGGTTTCTTACATGGCCAACGTACCCAAGACGCAGCCGCCGGGAATATACAGCACCACCATAACCTACGTTGCGACGGTCCAGTTTTAAATAGATATGCCGTTTTGGTATACTAGGCTTTAAGAAGCTCAAAAATGACAAACCGGAGGAAAGATGCAGACTGTTAAAAGACTCGTGGCGGCACTCAGCTGCCTGGCTATTGTATTCGCTATCACACCCTTCGCTTCGGCGCAGACCGCCAACGGGACCCCAACCGGCAGCGGCCTTAGTATTTCGCCTACGATTTCCGAATTCACTATCAAGCCGGGCAACAAAGCCACGGTTAAGATTACGCTTAAGAATATTACCGTCGACAACGTTACGGCCCAAGGTTTCGTAAACGACTTCACGTCTGACGGCACTACCGGCAATCCAAAGATCCTGACGAACGAAAAACAGCCTTCCCAGAACAGCATCCGTAATTTCGTATATGGCCTTACCGATGTGAGCCTTCAGCGCGGCGAACAGAAAAACGTCACCGTGGGCCTACAGGTGCCTCAGGGCACCACGCCCGGGGCTTACTTTGGAATTATCCGCTATAAGGCGGTGCCCGCCGGCGGCGGCGCCCCTGCGCCGGGGCAGGTAGCCCTTACGGCCAGCGTAGGCACTATCGTGCTTGTAACGGTGCCGGGCAGCATCCATGAACAGGTCCAGCTGAAGAGCCTTAACATCTACCGCGGGGCCCGCGCCAGCCGCGTATTCATAAAGCCCCCAACCAGCATAGGCGTGGAAGTAGCCAACTTTGGCAACGGTTTCGTGAAGCCTTTCGGCAACGTGGAAGTCCACAATATGTTCAACAAGTCGGTAATCAGTTATCAGCTGAATAACCCCAAGCAGCCCGGCAACATCCTGCCGGGAAGCAGCCGTGAATTCACGCAGAATATAAAGGGCATCAACAGTATCGGCCGCTACACGGTTATTGCCAGCGTCAGTTACGGCCAGGGCTCCCAGGTATTGAGCCTGCAGAAAAACATCTGGTATATCCCGCTGTGGTTCATCGTCGTATTCCTGGTCGTCGTCCTGGGTCTTCTGTACCTGGCTTACAGGGCTTACCGCAGCTACAAATCAGATGCTAAGCATTCTCGCCGGCGATAAACCTTCCAGGTAGGGTGGCACCGATGTCTCAAGCCAAAAAAATAAGAAGGGTCCTGACAGGCGGGCTGCTGACGACTTTAAGCTTAATGGCAGCCGCAGCGCCGGCATTGGCGGTAACCACCCAATCGGGGTCTACCGGAGTCTCGGGCACCGTGCCCGGCCCGGCGCCCGCCCAGGCAGCTACGATTGATATACCCGCGAACGGCCAGAGCTTCAGCACTACGCCTATCACGGTGTCCGGCTTCTGCCCCTCGGACACGCTGGTAGAGATATATAAGAACAATGTCTTTTCCGGTTCGGCTCAGTGCCAAAGCGGCAGCTACACGCTGCAGGTGGACCTTTTTGACGGGCGCAACGACTTAGTGGCCAAAGTGTTCGACAGCCTTAACCAGCAGGGGCCGGATTCCAAAACGGTCACGGTTAATTTCTCGTCAGCTATTCCTATCGGGGGCCCCCGTATAACTCTTACCACGCAATACGCCAAGCGGGGCGCTGACCCCGGATCGATACTGACCTGGCCGACTACCTTGACCGGCGGTACAGGGCCCTACGCATTCAGCATTGACTGGGGCGATAAGACTACCCCGGATCTTATAAGCCGTCCGGCGCCGGGGAATATCGATCTTCAGCATACTTACACCCTGGCCGGAGTATATAAAGTGACAGTGAAGGCCACGGACGTAAAGGGTAATTCGGCGTTCCTGCAGCTGGTGGGAATCGCCAACGGTCCGGTCCAGCAGGCGGGCACGAACAGCAAAAACAGTATTATCACCAGCCAGAAAACAAAGGTCCTTATCTGGCCGGTCCTGGTACTGTTCGCCCTGCTTTTACTATCATACTGGCTGGGGCTGCGGCACCAGCTGGAAGCTATACGCAACCGGCTGTCAAAAGGCGACGCTCCCTTCTGAGGCCAGGGGGCTCTTTCAATCCCGGGCTGGATACGGCGATAGCATGGTAGAATCTAACAGATGAAAAAGACGGTTTTCGTAGGGCTTTCCGGCGGAGTTGACAGCACTGTCAGCGCCGCTCTGCTGAAACGGCAGGGCTATGGCGTGGTAGGCGTTTATATGAAAAACTGGAGCCGCGATTTGCCGGGCATGCCTTGCCCGTGGAAGGATGATTTTACCGATGCCAAACGGGTGGCTGTACAGCTGGGCATCGATTTTAAGATGTATGACTTTGAGAAGCAGTACCAGCAGAAAGTGGTGGATTATATGCTGGATGGATTCAGGGCGGGTATAACCCCCAACCCGGACATAATGTGCAACCAGGAAATCAAATTCAAGCTATTTCTGGATATCGCTTTGGAAGACGGGGCTGACTATATAGCTACCGGCCATTATGCCAATACGGCCGGCGGGCGGCTGCTTATGGCAAAAGACGCCAACAAAGACCAAACCTACTTCTTATACCGGGTTACTAAGGAGGCTCTAGGCAAGACGATTTTCCCGCTGGGCGACTTAACAAAGCCCAAGGTCAGGGAGCTTGCCGGAGAATTCGGCCTGGTCACGGCTCAGAAGAAGGAAAGCATGGGCATCTGTTTCGTAGGCAAGGTAGGTATAAAGGAATTCCTGGAGCAGTACGTCCAGAAGCGGCCCGGGGACATTATTGACCGGTCCGGAAAAGTTATCGGCCGGCATGACGGCGCGATCTTTTATACCATCGGCCAGCGCCATGGCCTGGATGTAGGCGGCGGTCTGCCCTATTACGTAACCGGCAAAGACATGGACAAGAACGAAGTGTATGTAACGACAGACCTGCAGGACGAAAAACTATGGAGCGATAAGATCAGGTTTGGGGCGGCACACTGGATTGGCAGCCCGCCGCCCGCAGAAAACCTGATGGTGCGCACCCGACACCGAGCCAAACTCATCCCGGTTAAAAAACTTAACAAGTTAAGTAATTTTGAGTACGAGGCGGAACTCAAAGAAGAAGTGCGGGCGCTGACGCCGGGGCAGTCAGCCGTCTTCTATACCGATACCGAATGCCTCGGCGGCGGCATCGTTTCTTAGGATGTGGTATAAACAAAAGCATAATGTCCGAAGAGCCTACCGAGTTTCCCCAAGCAACGCCCACTAACCACGGGCATTTCGAAGGACCTGCTACCAGGGGGGATTTTGAAGCCGCCCAAAAAATGGATCCAAGGGATATAGCGCAGATTATTTTTCAGGAACGCCAGACCAGGAACGAGCTGACAAGAAGAGAAGCCGATATCTATGATGATACGACACTGGTGCTCAAAGGGCCGGTCTTCAGAAGAGAAGCGGACCATAAGCTCGCCGCTATAAATCCCGCTGAGCGCCGCCGCATGCGGCCAAACGGGGCCATCATAGGCAGCATTGACGGCAAAGGGCTGAAGCTGGTAAATGATAAATACGGTCACGAGGCGGGAAATAAGATGCTGTTCAATATCGGCAGGCTGCTTGAAAGCGTGGCTCACGAAGACGACCTGGTGGGCAGGCTGGCTGAAGGCAGCGACGAATTCGGCATCGTCCTTTTTTTCCGGGATGACATCAAAAAGCCGGAAGAGGTTTTAGAAGAAATCAATAAAAGACTTCTGCAGCGGGTCAAAGAGGCCGTTTCCCGGCATGAGATTGCCGGTCTGAAATGGAAGCTTGTAGTCTATTCGCCGGGTAACGATATCCGCACAAGCCTGCATCTGGCCGACCCTATCCCCGACAGCGAGAATCTTATGGAATGGCCGCCAAAAGAAATACTGCCGTCACGGTAGAGGGCCGCTGCTTCTTATCTGTTAAAATAAATGCTGAATGACAGCCCAGGAAATCCGCCAAGCATATCTGAAATTCTTTGAGGAACGCGGCCATAAGATACTGCCGCGGGCACTTTTAGTGCCGCAGGATGACCCAACAACCCTGTTCACCGGCTCAGGCATGCAGCCGCTTGTACCGTACCTGTTAGGCCAGCCCCATCCCCAGGGCAGCCGGGTGGCCGACAGCCAAACCTGCTTCCGGGCAGAAGATATGGACGAGGTGGGCGACAACCGGCATACGACTTTCTTTGAAATGCTGGGCAACTGGAGCTTGGGGGATTATTTCAAAGAAGACCAGCTGGTGTGGTTCTGGGATTTCCTGACAAAAATCGTCGGGCTGGATCCGGGACGGCTTTATGTCAGCTGTTTCATCGGCGACTCTCAGTTTGATATCCCAAAAGACACCGACAGCGCCAAAATCTGGAAAGATCTGTTCGCGCAGGAAGGAATAGACGCCGCCGAAGTTGAAATCGGCAGCGAAGCCGATGGATACGCCAAGGGAATGGGCGGCGGCCGGATATTTTATTATGACGCCAGCAAGAACTGGTGGAGCCGCGAAGGCGTGCCGGCTAACATGCGCGATGGCGAGCCGGGAGGACCCGACAGCGAGGTGTTTTACGATTTTGGCACGCCGCACGACGATAAATTCGGCGAACACTGCCACCCTAACTGCGACTGCGGCCGGTTTTTGGAAATCGGCAACAGCGTCTTTATGACCTACCGCAAAACCGCCGATAAGTTCGAAGAATTACCCAAGCCTAATGTGGATTTTGGCGGTGGCCTGGAAAGAATCGCCGCCGCGGCTATCAACTCGCCCGATATCTTCCATATAAGCCTTATCAAGCCGATAATCGAGGACCTGGAAAAGCTCAGCGGCAAAGAATATGAAAGCCATCAGAACAGTATGCGAGTAATCGCCGACCATCTGCGGGCCGGAGTTTTCCTGGCGGTTGACGGCGTCGTCCCTAGCAACAAACAGCAGGGTTACGTCCTCCGCCGGCTGATGCGGCGGGCTATCCGCTACGCTTTCGAGCTTGGTATAGAACAGGATTTATGCGAAAAAATCGCACCCACGATTATCAATCTATACAAAACTGATTTTCCGGAAGTCGCCCAGCGCGAAAAAGAAGTCCTGGAAGTTTTTACCCGAGAAGAAAAAATCTTCCGCCAAACCCTCCGCTCCGGTGTCCGGGAATTCCAAAAGATGGCCCAGGGCAAACAGCAGCTGACAGGAGAGGTAATTTTCAAACTTTACGACACGTATGGTTTCCCAACTGAATTAAGCCTGGAAGAGGCCTTCACTCAAGAAGTCAAAGTAGACGAAAACTGGCAAAAAGACTTCGACAGACTGATGGAAGAACAGCGGCAGCGCAGCCAGACGGCCAGCGCCGGCATGTTCAAAGGCGGGCTGGTCGACCACTCGCCGGAAGTGGTCAAACTGCATACCACTACCCACCTGATGTACCAGGCGCTCAAGAATGTGCTTGGCAGCCACGTGGTCCAGCGGGGCAGCAACATCACGGCCGAACGCACCCGGTTTGATTTTTCCCACCCCGAAAAAGTAACCCGCGAGCAGCTGGACGAGGTGGAAAGCATCGTTAATGAACAGATAGCTAAAGACCTGCCGGTAACCTGGAAAGAAGAAAAGACCGAAGAGGCGTTTAAAAAAGGCGCGTCGGGAGCTTTTGGCGATAAATATGGCGACGTGGTCAAAGTTTATACCATCGGCGACGAAAACAGCCCCTTCAGCCGCGAAATCTGCGGCGGGCCGCACGTGGAGCATACCGGCTTGATAGGCGAAAGCGGCAAAAAGTTCAAAATCACCAAAGAAGAAGCCAGCTCCGCCGGCGTGCGCCGTATCAAAGCTGTCCTGCAGTAGCCCATCTTCCGGGGCGGAGCAGAGGTTAGCGTGCTATAATCTAATCTGAATTATGGCTATGCTTAACAGGGCCAAATCTGCTGCCCATTCCCTGAAAAACAAAGTTCCCAAAAAGGCCGGTACCGCCAAGCGGTCCGGGCCGGCCGGCGAATATATGGTCGCCCTGGATGTGGGAACCGAATTCGTGAAAGCCCTGATTGGCCAGGTAATCGGCGACGAGGTGGAAATCATCGGCGTTGGCCGGGCGCACCAGGAACTGGCCGATATGCAGGCCGGCGCCATCGCCGATATAGCCGCCGTGGTGGCTAACTGCGACAAAGCCTTGGCCGCCGCCGAGCAGCAGGCCGGCGTCAGCGCACGTACGGCAATGGTGGGCATAGCCGGCGAGCTGGTAAAAGGCACCACCAGTACGGTCCGATTTACCCGCAAGAACTCATCAAACGAGATAAGTATCGATGAGATGACCCGCATTATCGATCTGGTCCAGGAACGGGCCGAAGCCAAGGCCCGCCAGGAGCTGGCCTGGGAATTGGGCGGTAAAGACGTGGAAGTACGGCTGGTTAACAGCGCCCTGGTACGGATAGACATAGACGGATATAAAGTCACTAATCCGGTGGGCTTCCAGGGGCGCGACCTGGTGGTAGAAATGTATACCGCTTTCGCGCCAATGATACATATCGGTGCACTGGAACGGACCGCCGCTGAACTTGACCTGGAGCTTCTGGCGGTAGCCGCCGAGCCGTTCGCCGTCGCCCGTTCGGTAGTCGGCGACGACCCTAACGCTTCTGTCAGCGCCATCCTGATGGACGTCGGCGGCGGCACTACCGACATCGCCGTAGTTAATGAGGGCGGCGTGGAAGGCACCAAGATGTTCGGTATCGGCGGGCGGGCATTCACCCATGCCATAGAACGGCAGCTGGATATCGATTTCGTAAAAGCCGAAGCCCTTAAATTAGGATTATCAACCCACGAATCAAAACACCGGGCGGACATTGAAAAAGCGCTCAATAAGACGCTTAACGTGTGGATGAACGGCGTGGACTTGGCGTTGAACGAATTTCCCAAGCTGGATCATCTGCCGCACCGGATACTGCTTTGCGGCGGCGGCTCCAGCCTGGAAATGTTGATGGACAGGTTGGAAAAAACCGATTGGCACAAGCGCCTGCCGTTTACCAGGAAACCGGTCGTCCAGCACATCAAGCCGGGCGAAGTCGTTGGTATAACCGATTCCACCGGCAGCATAACCGACCACACTTACATTACCGCCATGGGCTTGCTGCGGGTAGGGCTGGATACCTTGAATTCGGCGGTTGCCGATTCAGAGGAAGAAGGCATCCGCGGCCGGCTGAACAGGATGCTGAAGGTCTGATATGAGCGCAAAAGTACCCCCCAAACCCGCCAAAGACGTCGTTTACGTGGATGTAGACGATGAGATAACGGGCATCATTGATAAGGTTGAGAATTCAGCCCAGAAAGTCGTGGCATTGGTGCTGCCAAAGCGGGCCGCCAGCTTACAGAGCATCGTCAATATGAAGCTCCTGAAGCGCAGCGCTGAAGACGCCGGTAAGAACGTAGTGCTGATAACCAACGAGCACGCGCTGCTGCCGCTGGCCGGCGCCGCGGGGCTGCATGTTGCCAAGAATCTCCAAAGCCTGCCGGAAGTGCCGCAGATGCCGGGCGCATCCGGGGCGGCGGCCCGTACGGAACCAGAAGAAGCCGGCGCCGAAGACGCTGAGGACGAGGATGTGCCCTCAAAGTTCGATTACAGCCGCCCGGTGGGCGCGCTGGTAGCGGCGCATGAAGCCGAAAACCCCGAAACAATCGATTTGGACGACGAAGAGGACAAGCCGGAGCCCGCCGCGGCAAAGGCGCCCAAAGGTTCGAAGGTAAAAGTTCCCAACTTTGACCGCTTCAGAATGATGCTGGGGCTGGGCGGCCTGGCCCTGGTAGCGCTTATCGTATTTATAATCATGGCCATATTCGTCCTGCCTAAGGCCACCGTAACAATCAAGACTGTCAGCGAACCGGTATCGGCGA
Organism: Saccharimonadales bacterium (SeqCode); assembly: GCA_035688135.1. Taxonomy (GTDB): domain Bacteria; phylum Patescibacteriota; class Saccharimonadia; order Saccharimonadales; family UBA10212; genus JAIFWC01. Next base: position 27,247 of record DASSNG010000048.1, read on the forward strand.
ACTTTAACCTTACCGCTTCCGTAAAGACCAAGTCGCTGGACGCTGCCCAGGGCCTGATACCGGCCAAATTGGAAAGTACCGACCAGACCGGCACTCAGCAGGTCACCGCCACCGGCCAGCAGAATAACGGCCAAAAGGCGACCGGCAGCGTAACCATGTCTACTTGCGTGTCGGGTTCATCTCCCCAAGACGTTCCCGCGGGGACCGGTGTCAGCTCCAACGGTTTGACTTACATTACTCAACAAACAGCTCATTTCAATCCGACCTTCCAGCCTTGCGGAAACGGTACCGTTCTTGGCCAAAGCAACAGCGTGGATATCGTCGCTACCCAGGGCGGTTCCAAATATAACACCAGCATCAGCGGGGCGAGCGTTTCCGGGCGGTCGGGAGTTACCGCCGACGGTTCTGCTTCCGGCGGGACGGACAACATCGTCACGGTGCTCAGCCAGAGCGACGTGGACAGCGCCAAAGATAAGCTTACCGGCGGCACCAGCGGCGATGATTTCACCAAGTCCTTCATCCAGAAACTGCAGGACCAGGGGGAGTACGTGCTGACATCAACCCTTAAGGCTGGCGACGCCAAAGTCAGCGCGTCACCGGCAGTCGGACAGCCGGCCAGCACCGCCACCGTCACCATCAAGGTCAGCTATACGGTCCTTACGGTCCAAAAATCAGACCTCAGCCAGGCTATAGAAGATAAGACAGCAGACCAGATAGACAAATCCAAGCAGAAGCTTAACGGCAATTTCCTGAACGATGCCAATGTGACCGTCCAGACCCAGCCGTCGTCCAGCTCCGCCGTGTTAAGTATCAGCGAAAGCACTACGGCCGTACCTATAATCGACACAAAGGCGGTCAAAAAGCTGGCGGAAGGCAAAAAGGCCGGCGATATCCAAGCGGCCATAAGCAATTGGCCGGGAGTGAAAAGCGTGGATGTTAACCTGAGTCCGTTCTGGGTCAGCAAGGCTCCCAAGAAAGATAGCAAGGTGACCGTTATCCTGCAGGAGGTCAAAGATAATTCAGCCAACAGTGCGCCCTGATTCTGCGGAAGAATATATCGGCGTGGATGTGGGCGGCGCGCGCGTGGGGATTTCCCGCGGTTCCAGCGCGGCCCGTTTGGCCGAGCCCCTTAAAACGGTGGGGGCCTCTGCCGCTATAGCCGAGCTTAAGGCTATGGCCCGTGAATCAGGCGCGGCGGGAATTGTCGTGGGCCTGCCGCGCAGCCTTAACGGCGATGATACGGCGCAGACCGGCTACGTCAGACGCTGGATTTCAGAAGCTAAAAAGGACATCGGCCTGCCATTTTATATCCAGGATGAGGCCTTGACTTCCAGAAGGGCGGAATCCGGCCGAAAGCAGCCGGGGCCGGCCGACGCCGAAGCCGCGGCTTTGATACTTCAGGACTTCCTTGACACTCCTAAAGAGGAAAGGGTAAGGTGCTAAAGATGAGAGCACCAAAGCTGTCTCTTCCGCGAGTTCGTAAAAGCTGGCTGATACTGGCCGTAATCTTGGTTCTGCTGGTTGGTGCAGCTTATGGAGGCCGGGCTTGGTATAACCGCAACCTGGCGGCCGTATCTTCGTCGCAGCAGGTCGTTAACATCACTATAGTCAGCGGCAGCTCTCTGCACGATATCTCTACTGATTTGAAAAACGCCGGGCTTATACGCAGCACCACGGCATTCGAAACATATGTGAGGGGGAGACAGCTTTACGCCAAGATGCAGGCCGGAACGTATGCCCTTACCCCGTCAATGAGCACCCCTCAGATTGTCGACAAGATAGTAAAAGGAGAGGTCGCCAGAGACCTGCTGACCATATTGCCGGGGAAAACTATCGTCCAGATACGCCAAGCCTTCAAGCAGGCCGGCTATTCGGATAGAGAGCTTGATGTAGCTTTCGACCCGTCCACCTATCCTGACGAGCCGGTTCTGGACAGCCTGCCGTCAGGGGCTTCATTAGAAGGTTTCTTATACCCTGATTCATTCCAGAAAGAGGCCGCCACGCCGGCGCAGACCATCATCCGGGAAAGCCTGGAGGAGATGCAGAATCACCTCACGCACGGTATTGTCGAGGGTTTTTCGGCTCACGGGCTGAATATATATCAAGGCGTAACCCTGGCCTCAATCGTTTATAAGGAATCCGGTAATCCCCAGTACGAACCAACTGTCGCCCAAGTGTTTCTGTCGCGGCTCAAGCAAGGTTCGGCTCTAGGCAGCGATGTGACCGCGATTTACGGCGCGGTCAAAGACGGCGTTGATTTGCCGGCCGGAAACCCTGAGCGGGCGGCGGCCATCGCCATCAACCATGATTCGCCCTACAACACCCGCATCCATAACGGCCTGCCTCCGGGCCCGATAAGCAATATGACGGATGACGCCTTAAAGTCCGTAGCGAACCCGTCTAAAACGGATTACCTGTATTTCGTTAACGGCAACGACTGCCGCCTTCATTTCGCCCACACTATCGACGAGCACAACCAGAACATCCAAAAGTATGGTTCCAAGGCATGTTCCTAAGTTTTGTCAATAAGCTTGCGACAGATTGAACAGGCTTATGAATGGGCTGGGTTTGGTATAATACTGAGGTAAGCCGCCACCGGCGCGCTTTGGAGAAGTTTCTATTCGTAAAAGGATATTTTCGATAATCAGACCATATAAAACCAGGCCTACCGAGGTCTTGCTGGCTTTGTCGGCCCCGGCCGCCGAAAGGCTTAACGACCGCGCTACCAGGCGGCGGGTGCTTAGATGGACCCTCATAGGGGGCAATCTGCTGCTGCTGGTAATGGTAGGGCTGTTCGTCCTTACCAACCGGTCGGCCAGCCAGACTGTAAGAGCCAGCACGCTTAACAGCGCGGTATCCACGGCGGCATCTGCTACCAAGCCGCTTGATACCCTGTCTTCGGCCCAAATAGCCTTAACCGCCGCCCAGCTGGCGGATATGCCGGAAATGACTGATATACATAACCAGGCCGACTCAGACAGCCTGGAGCTGGCCGTCGTTCCAAGTGATTCCAGCGCGCTGGCAAAACCCCAGATAATATCTACCGGCGGAAAGTCCAAGCAGGACATCATCCATTACGTCACGGTATCCGGCGATACCATAGATTCACTCAGCAAGAAATTCGGCGTTACCGCCAGCAGTATCCGATGGTCGAACAATATCAACGGCGACAGCCTTGCGCCGCATCTTAATCTGGTTATCCCGCCTTTCAACGGTATCGTTTATAAAGTCAAAAGCGGCGATACTCCGGCCAAGCTGGCCTCCAGGTATTCAGCCGATGAGGGCCAGATCATAGAGGTGAACGATGCCGAGATCCACGGCTTGACGCCCGGTGAACAGATAATAATCCCCAACGGTAAAATAGCGCCTGTAGTATCGTACAGCTCGTATTATTACGGTTCTTTCGTGGCCACCTATGGCGGCAACGGCTACGCCTTCGGCTGGTGCACCTACTATGTCGCCACCCGTGTCGCCGTTCCCAGCAATTGGGGCAATGCCAACACATGGGACGATTACGCCCGGCTCAGCGGCTGGACGGTCAGCAGCCGGCCCGTAAAAGGCGCTATCGCCCAGACAGACGGCATGAGCTACCTGGGCCATGTGGCCTACGTGGAAGACGTATCGCCGGACGGCACCATGATTAAGTACTCCGATATGGCCGGCCTGGCCGGGTGGGGCAGAGTGGGCTATAGCGGCTGGGTATCAGCATCCACTTTCCAGCACTACATTTATCATTAGAAGCCGCGGCGGGCAGCCGTAACCCTTTACCGTTCAGCTCAAACCATCTAACCTATAGATATATGTTCGTAGACAGAGTCGAGGTGAAAGTGAAAGCTGGCGACGGCGGCGACGGCGCGCTTAGTTTCAGGCATGAGAAATTCCGAGCTATGGGTGGTCCCGACGGCGGCGACGGCGGGCACGGCGGCAATGTCGTATTAGTGGCCAGCCGCAACCAGAACACCCTGGCCGCTTTCCGGTATAAGAAGCTTCTGCAGGCCGGCCCCGGCCAGCCCGGAAGCAAACGCCGCAAGCATGGCAGGAACGGACAGAATCTGGAAGTAGCCGTACCAATAGGCACCCAGGTGCTTGACCGCTCCGGCGGCGTTATTGCCGACCTTACGGACGATGGGCAGGAGTTCGTGCTTGCCCAGGGCGGCCGTGGCGGATACGGCAACGCCCACTTTACCAGCTCAACCCGCCAGGCGCCGCGCATCGCGGAAAAAGGCGAAAAAGGCGATGAGCTTGATGTGGTTTTTGAGCTGAAGATGATAGCCGACGTAGGCATTATCGGCCTTCCTAACGCCGGAAAATCCACTCTTTTATCGGTAGTAAGCAATGCTAAGCCCGAGATCGCCGACTATCCCTTCACGACTCTTGTGCCTAATCTTGGCGTAGTCGATATAGATAATAAGACCAGCCTGCTGATGGCTGACATACCAGGGCTGATTGAAGGCGCAAGCCAGGGGAAGGGGCTGGGAGATGAATTCCTAAGGCATGTGGAGCGCACCAGCGTCCTGCTGCATCTTATTGACGCGTACACCGAAGACGCGGCCGGCGCTTACCGCACGATAATCAAGGAGCTTGCGGATTATAAAGTGGATTTAAGCCGCCGGCCGGAAGTAGTGGCCCTGACCAAAGTGGAGGGCCTGTCAAAAAAAGATATCGAGCGGAAGCTTAAGGAACTGAAAAAGGTCACACCAAAGAGTACGCCGCTATGTGCTATTTCCAGCAGCAGCCGCCATGGCGTAGACGAGCTGCTCCGGCTGCTGGCAAAGAAAGTGGCCGAAGCCCGTAAAAAAGAGAAGAGCCGGGAGAAAAAAGAAGAAATCCCGGTCATAAAAGCCAGGGAGACCGACGCCGACTGGGTAGTCCGTTCAGAGGACGGGTCCTATGTGGTTACCGGCCGCAATATCGAGCGTTTCGCGTCCCGCACCCGTTTCGGGGAAGAAGCGGCAGAAGACCGGATGCGCGATATCATGCGCCGGCAGGGAATCATCCGGGAGCTCCAGCGCCGCGGCGCGCAGCCGGGCCAGCGGGTATCGATAGGAGATCCAGAAATCGGCAGAATAGAGATATAGGTCTATGACATTCTATTTCTTCGACCTTGAAACCAGCGGTTTTTCAGCCCGTACCGACCGTATCATGCAGTTTGCCGGCCAGCGGACGGATATGGATTTAAAGCCGGCAGGCGAACCCGACAACATACTTATAAAAATCACGCCGGATGTACTGCCGCAGCCGGACGCAGTGCTGGTGCATGGAATTACGCCTCAGCAGACGCTGGCCGACGGCATAACAGAGGCCGAATTCTGCAAATACTTAACAAGTCAAGTATGTTCGCCGGATACCATCATGGTGGGCTATAACAACGTCCGTTTTGACAATGACTTTATCCGCTTTACCCTGTGGCGCAACTTTCACGATGCTTACGAGTGGAGCTGGAAAAACGGCTGCAGCACCTGGGACCTGCTGGACGTCGTGCGGATGACAAGGGCTTTGAGGCCCGAAGGAATAAAGTGGCCGTTCGCGCCGGACGGCAAGCCGAGCAACCGCCTGGAATACCTGACAGCGGTCAACAAGCTTGAGCACGAGAACGCCCATGACGCGCTAAGCGACGTGAACGCCGCCATAGATGTGGCGCGCCTTATAAAAAGCAAGCAGCCAAAACTGTTCGACTACCTGCTGTCACACCGCACCAAGAGCAAGGTCGCTCCATTAATCGGTGCCGGGCAGCCGGTGGTTTACACGAGCGGCCGCTACCCGAGCGATTTTGAAAAGACGGCTATCGCGGCACTGGCCGCTGAAAAACCGGATAAATCAGGCGCCCTGATGTACGACCTCCGGATAGACCCGGCTGAATTCAAAGACCTGCCGCCGGCCGAGCTTGCCCGGCTGTGGAAGGCGCGCGGCGAAGACGCGCCATATTTTCCGGTCAAGGAGCTCAAATATAACAAATGCCCGGCGGTAGCGCCCATGGGCGTAGTGGACGAAGCCAGCTATTCCCGCCTTGCGCTGCATAAGGAAATTATCGCCAGCCACCACAAGAAGCTGCAGGCAGCCGAGGGCTTTGGAAAAAGGCTGCTGGAAGCGCGGGATATGATGTGGCCGGCGTCCCAGACCGGGCTGGTCAGCGATGCCCAGACGGTCGACGAACAGCTGTATGACGGATTTATACCCGACGCAGATAAAGACAAGATGTCGGTGGTGCGGGCCGCAAAGCCGGATGAGCTATCCGATCTGGCGCTTGATTTCAAAGACGACCGGCTCAGGCTGATGCTGCCGCTGTATAAGGCGCGGAATTTTCCGAAATTCCTGGAGGATGATGAGCTGGCCGGCTGGGAGGCGTTCAGAAAGGCAAGGCTGACCGGCGGCAAAAAAAGCCGCGCCGGAGAGTTTTTTGAAAAACTGGAAGAACTGGCTAAGACGCCCGGCCTGGACAGTAATAAGCAGTATCTTATAGAAGAGCTTAACCTTTACGCCCAATCGGTTATCCCGGCTGATTGACCCTATAACCAATAGAAAAATCCCCAGAAAACCTGTATAATCATTTGGCTAAATGAGCGAGTTTATATCCGTCAAAGGCGCGCGGGAGCATAACCTCAAGAATATCGACCTGGAAATCCCGCGCGGAAAACTAGTTGTGATTACCGGACTTTCGGGTTCCGGCAAGTCTTCTTTGGCGTTCGATACGATTTACGCGGAAGGCCAGCGCCGCTACGTGGAATCTTTGAGCGCTTACGCGCGCCAATTCCTGGGGCTTATGGAAAAGCCCGATGTCGACCAGATTGACGGCCTTAGCCCCGCTATCAGCATCGACCAGAAGTCGACCAGCCGCAATCCGCGCTCAACGGTAGCCACGGTCACTGAAATCTACGATTATCTGCGCCTGCTTTTTGCCCGGGCCGGGATTCCGCATTGCCCTATCTGCGGCAAGCCGGTCAACCGCCAGACGTCGGCCGCGGTCCTGGAGCAGATAGTCGCAAAAGAAGAGGGCGCCCGGCTGATAGTCTTAGCGCCTATCGTGGTGGACAAGAAAGGCGCTTTCGAGCATGTGCCGGAGCAGTATATGCGCGCCGGTTTCGCGCGCGCCAGGGTGGATGGAGTCGTCTACGCCCTGGATGAATTCCCCCCGCTTGATAAGAACTACAAACACAACATCGAAATCGTAGTAGACAGGCTGGTCAATAACGAAGAGAACCGCAGCCGGCTGGCCCAAAGCGTGGAGCAGGCCTTTGATATATCTGACGGGCTGCTGATTATAAACAATGCCGATAAAAAGTCCGATACGCTTTACAGCCTTAAGTACGCCTGCGTGGACCACCCTGACGTAGCCATCCCGGAACTGGAGCCGAGGACTTTCAGTTTTAACAGCCCCCATGGAGCCTGCCCGGTATGCACCGGATTAGGCAGCCGCCTGGAGGTGGACCCGGAGCTGGTCATACCTAACGGCCGGCTGACAATCGCCGAAGGTGCTATCCGCCCCTTCAACCGCATCAATACTGACGCCTGGTATATGAAAAAACTCCAGGCCGTCGGCGAGCGCTACGGCTTCAGCCTGCACGTGCCGACCGGCGAGCTCACGCCCCGGCAGATGGAAATCATCATGTACGGCACCGGCGATGAAACCTACCGGGTAAGCCTGGGGATGGGGCGCAGTTTCAGCACGACTTATGAAGGCGTAGTGCCTAACCTGGAGCGCCGCCACCGGGAGACCGACAGCGACTTCATCCGCCGCGATATCGAGCGTTTCATGCAGGAGCGGCCCTGCAACGCCTGTAAGGGCAAGCGGCTCAAGCCCGAAGTGCTGGCAGTGACCGTCAGCGGCAGCTCCATAATCGATATCTGCGAACTATCGATTGATGACGCCATAGGATTCTTCGATAACATCAAATTAAATCAGACCGAAGCCAAGATCGCCTCCCAGATTTTAAAAGAAATAAACGCCCGCCTTAAATTCCTGCAGGATGTAGGCCTTAATTATCTTAACCTGGCACGCAGCGCCGTAAGCCTTAGCGGCGGCGAAGCCCAGCGCATCCGCCTGGCCACCCAGATAGGCTCCGGCCTGCAGGGTGTGCTTTATGTCCTGGACGAACCCAGTATCGGCCTGCACCAGCGCGATAATAAACGGCTGTTAAACACGCTTGAAAG
>DASSNG010000019.1:0-2184 GCA_035688135.1 Saccharimonadales bacterium (SeqCode)
CTGGAAATCCTGGCCAGCAGCAAAGATTTAAGCGACTTTGTGAATAAGCAGGAATACCGTAATTCGGTTTCAAACAAGGTAAAGGACTCCGTTGATAAGATAAACGCTCTAAAAGCCGACCTGCAGAAGAAGCAGCGCGACCAAAAGAGCTTGCTGGCCGACCTGCAGGGGCAGCAGAACAAGAAGAGGTCGGAAGAGGCCGAGCAGGCCCACTTGCTGTCCATGACAGAGGCCCAGAAGCAGTCCTACGATAAGCAGATAAGCTCAAATAATTCCCAAATCGCCTCGCTGCGGGCCCAGCAGGCCGCCCTTAACCGCCAGCTAGGCGGAGTACCGACTGCCGGCGATCCGGGCCATGGCGGCTACCCGTCGGCCTGGAATAACGCGCCGCAGGACTCCATGATTGACAGCTGGGGGATGTACAACCGCGAATGCGTAAGCTACACCGCCTGGAAGGTATACCAAACCTACGGCTATATGCCTTACTGGGGCGGCAGCGGTAACGCTAATGAATGGCCGGGAGACGCCCAGCGGGCCGGAATCCCCACCGGCACCACGCCAAAAGCCCATTCAGTCGCCATCTGGAACGTCGGCTACTTCGGGCATGCCATGTGGGTGGAAGCCGTTAACGGAAACACTATCTGGGTAAGCCAATACAATTACGACTACCACGGCCACTACTCAGAGATGAGCATTAACGCCAGCGGGCTTACATACATATATTTCGGCGATAAATAAATCATCCGGGCTGATAATGCCGGCCGTGTATAATAGTGCTAGTGTTTAGGAAGAAGAAGCATAACCTGAAAGAATCGGGCGGACATCATATTGAAAAAAACCGGGCTGACTATCGCCATTGGCCCCTGAGAAAGATAGTAGGAACCCTTATAGCGGTCCTGGTGGTGTTTGGCGCCGGTTTCGCCGTGGGGCGCGGCAATACTATATTCGGCACAAAGCCTTTATCGGCCAAAGCCGGCCCTATTAACTATTCCTCGGTCAACCAGGTCTATAGCGTGCTGCAGAAAGACTTTGACGGCAGCCTGGACCAGCAGAAGCTTCTGAACGGCCTGAAGTCAGGTCTGGTAGGCGCCGCCGGCGACCCGTACACCGTCTTTTTCAGCCCGTCGGAAGCGAAAGATTTCAACAATGAGCTGACCGGCAGTATAACCGGTATCGGCGCGGAACTGGGGACCAACGCCCAGAACCAAATCGTCATAGTGTCTCCGCTCAGCGGATACCCGGCCGAAAAAGCCGGATTAAAGCCAAAGGACGTGGTAGCGGCGGTCAACGGCAAAATCACCCAGGGAATGACAATCGACGCCGTAGTAACAGAAATCCGCGGGCAGCCCAACACCAAAGTGACTCTTACGATTGAACGCGGTGCGGCTAAGCCTTTCGACGTATCCATCGTCCGGCAGAAGATAACCGTCCCTAGCGTCAAATATGAAGAGGACGGGGATATCGGCTACATGAAAATAAGCCAATTTACAGATGATACGGCCAGCCTGGCTCAAAAAGCGGCAAAAGAGTTCAGGTCAAAGCACGTGAAAGGCGTGGTGCTGGACCTGCGGGGCGACCCGGGCGGTTACCTGAATGCCGCCGTGGATGTCAGCAGCCTGTGGCTGGACCGCGGCCAAACCGTGGTTCAGGAAAGGCGCGGAGATACCATTGTGGGCACCGAATTCGCCCGCGGAGGGAATCTGCTCAAAGGATTGCCTACCATAGTGCTGATAGATGATGGCAGCGCCAGCGCCAGCGAGATAACCGCGGGCGCCCTGCACGACAACGGCGTCGCCAAACTCCTGGGTATCAAAAGCTTTGGCAAGGGCAGCGTCCAGCAGGTAGAGAATTTCCCGGACGGCTCCGAACTCAAAGTAACGGTTGCCCGCTGGTACACGCCCGACGGAAAGAACATCGATAAGCAGGGCATAAAGCCCGATGTTACCGTGACTATATCAGATAAGGATATCGCCGCCGGCAAGGATCCTCAGAAAGACAAAGCCCTGAGCCTGCTTAACGGCAAAAACCTGTAGCCGGCCGCTTGGTAGACCTATACCGCCGCGGCTTGTCTATGCTATATTTTAAGGAGTTAATTAAGAGGGGAGTAGCTGCATAACCGTGGCCAGAGCCAAGGCTGATACCAGATATGTGTTCGTTACAGGGGGCGTCTTATCCGGTATCGGT
>DASSNG010000008.1:0-3754 GCA_035688135.1 Saccharimonadales bacterium (SeqCode)
TCGAGACGCGGGTTCGACTCCCGCCGCCCGCACCAGAATCGAGCACGGCCTGTTATTCAAAAGCGGCGATAAATAATCGTCGCTTTTTCATTTACGGCCGGCAGGTAGATATCGATTTGGTGGTAGTCCAAAGACACTATCTGCCGAATATCCCCGTGCTCTCTGCAGTGCGTTTATCCGGCTAATCGCGTGCTGCAGAAGCACGAACTCCGGAGGATAGATATCCACCGTCTCTAAAAAAATACCCGCCTGCTCGGCGGGTATCTGGCCTGTTTCCGGCTGTGGAGTTGTTGGTTTTTCTAGTGTACTCACTAAAACCTTATTTTAGCATAAGCGCCCGGCCGGCGTAAAATTACCCTCTGAAAGTCCGTTAGATAAGTTACGGAGTTTATAGATGACTTAGCCCACAATAGCTTGGGTATTAAAAAATAAGGAGGAACAGATGGTACTGAATATAATCCTATGGATAATCTTTGGCGCCCTGGCCGGCTGGCTGGCATCCATGATAATGCACACCAACCGGGAGCAAGGCGGTTTTGCCAACATAGTGGTCGGCATCATCGGCGCGCTGATAGGCGGCTGGCTGGCCCGCGTACTGTTCGGCATCACGGTCAGCGCTTTCAGTATCGCCGGCCTGATTATCGCCATCATCGGAGCGGTCATACTGATTGCCATACTGCGCGCTTTCGGGCTGATGCACAGGGACGCCGAGCACCGCGCCTAAGTGCCGAAGCCCGCGTTTTAAAAAGGCTCCTAAAAGGAGCCTTTTTATTCCTGGGGATAGCCCGGGAAGAAGTCCAGCTTTACGCGCTCTGCCGGCACGCCAAGCCGGCTTTTAAGGATGTCTTCAAAAACTTCCACCATCGGTTCCGGACCGGATACATAAATAATGTTGTCGGGGTCATCGGCATACGGCTTAAGGTCTGATACCTCTATATGGCGGTCGCCGACGAACTGGCGGATTTTGAAGGTTGGATGCTTGGCCATCAGAGCCCCGAGTTCATTACTGAACACAAAGTTATCGTCGCGGTTCGCATAAAGCAGCTCCACATTGACGGGCTGGTTATCATGATCAAGCTGCAGCAGCATTGAGCGGTAAGGAGTGATACCGATACCGCCGGCGATGAAGATATGTTTTTTTGCCGGATCACCCATGGTAAAGCTGCCCTTGGGGCCGTCGGCCTCTATCTCCTGGCCTACGCTCATGGCTTTAAGGCTGGACTTGAAAGTACTGCTCCTGTCGGCGGCGAAGCGGGTGGTTATCATCAGATGTTTTTCAAACGGCGCCGAAGATATAGTGAACCAGCGTTCGTGGCCGCGGGCGTCTTCATTCTGGTGCGGAAAAACGTAGTGCATATACTGCCCCGCTTCCCAGCTGATAGGCTCGGATGGCTCAAGAATGAACGACTCCGCGTCCGGAGCCTCTTGTTTGCGCTGCACCAGTTTGAGTTTCATCGCCTTACTCCCGCTTACTTCAATTACATGATAGCAGAAGCCAAGACATCTAACCCGCGAGCCTTGAGGATAAGGCGAGCGGAAAGGAAGGATAATGCCAGGCCAAACTAAAAACGCGCTGCTTGATTGCGCGTTTTTCTAGTTTGGCTGCAATTAGTCCTGACTTGGCGGGCCCGACCGGGATCGAACCGGCGATCTCCTCCGTGACAGGGAGGCGTGTTAACCGCTACACTACGAGCCCGCAACTGGGGTATTTTATCAAAAACAGAGGTAATTTTGCAAAGGATATGAAATCTGCTCCCTCCCACTTAATGCTGCGGGCTAGAAATGGACGTAGGGATGCGGCGGCTTTTTGATCTGCAGCTGTTTTATATAGCTGGAGGCGTCTTTCAGGTTTATAACGATATGCTGGGCGGTTACGCTGTCCCCGCTGACGCCGGTTAACTTCACTATCTGCAGTGTTGGGCCCTGCCCGGCCAGGATAGGGCTGGCCAATATGACACCCGACACCTGCCCTGTTTTCATCTGGAAAAGCTGGTCTATTACTTCCGGAGGCACGTTCGGGTTGGTTTTGGTGATTGCGAATCCGTAATCCCCGCCGCTGGCTTTGGCGGCCGGGTCGCTTGAGTATTGGGCCGCCAGCTTGGCGAAATCCGCGCCGGCCTTGGCCTGGGCGGCTACGGAATCGGCTTTTCTGCTGTCCGTTATGTCAAGTTTGGCCGCTACTTTTTCGGACAGGATTTCCTGCTTTAAGCTGCGCTTGAAGTCATTCACGGACCAGCCCCAATAATCGCGCAGCACGTTGGCGAACACCTTGCTGTTGCCGCCAAGGCGGTTCTGTTCGCGCACTTCGTTAAGCCGGGCGTCAACCTCTTTATTCGAAACCGACACATGGTTCTTGCGGGCGACATCTTTGATATAAGTATCATCTATGACTTTCTGCAGGGCCTGCTTTCTAAACTGCACCAGCTGGTCGTGGTCGGCACCGGCGAAATTACGCTGCTGCTGCGATTCGTAATAATGGACGTAGCGCCGCAGCTCAAACAGGTAATTCTCGTAGTTGACGTAGTGGCCGTCGGCCTTGGCAATCGGGAATGGTACTACCTGGGTAATCCGGTAAACGAAGGTGTTGTATTGGTAATACTTATATAAAGCCAGGGAGCAGTACACGAACAGGCCGATGATGGCGGTGATTATGACCGTAAGGGTTATGGCCACGATGGTGCGCGTGGAATGCCGCAGCGGATAGATGTATTTGCGGGCGCCTTTTAAGACCTGCTCGCGGTGCTCGCCTATATTCTCGTTGGTTATGCGCGGCACATCTTCTAGGCTGGGCGGCTCAGGGAGCGTAGGGTTAAGGGGGTTAAGTTCGGCCGCCTTTTCCGTAACGGCCGCCGGCACCAGATTCTTAACCTCTTTGGCCCGCTTCTTAAAAGGCTTTAATTTCTTGCTTATTTTCTTTCTGACCATAGATCAGGCTTGTTCGGCCGCTTCCTCTCTTTGCATGGGCCTGGCGGTATGGTGGATGCCTAAGTCGCGTAAAATATGCACCATCTTGTTCTGGATTTTCTCCGGATGGTGCACCTGCCGTATCACCAAGTCGCCCACGTAAGTTTGCACCACTATTGTACCAAAATGGAGCAGGGTTTCTTCCAGTCCGGCTATCTGGTAATTAATCATCTGGATTTGGTCCAGGCCGATATCGACCACATTTACTTGCAGCAGGCTGCGGGTCTGCTGGATGAACCGTTTGTTGGTCATGATGTAGACGCTGAAGTACCACTTGACCCACCATGGGAATATAAGGATACAGGCAAAAATAAAGCTGGCCAGGACGCTGGCGAAAAAGAAAGCTATGGACGGCGGGTTGTCCTTATGGATATAAATGAGAGCCAGGGTATACAGCGGGCCCACGAGCATCCCGAAAGAAGCCAGGATGAGGCCTTTGCGCATGATGATGGGGTGCTTGCGGAAAACCAGAAGCGTGTCTTCTTCTTCGAACTGCTCTTTGAAATGTTTCTTCTTTTTAGCGGGCTGTTCATCGCCCTGCTTTTCGCTCATGGTTTATATTGTAGCGAAAAAAGAATTAAAGAGTTAGGCAGGCTATTCCTAATCGGCGGATTTCCGCAGCGCAATAATCCGCCGATTCGAGAGGAGGAGACGACCTGAGGCTGAAAGTAAGCTAGAATAGCTTACGGAAGCCGGTACGTCGGCTTCGACGAGCGCCCCTGTAGTTCAATGGATAAAATAGCTCCGTCCTAAGGAGAAGCTAGAGGTTCGACTCCTCTCGGGGGCACCA
>DASSNG010000010.1:0-9478 GCA_035688135.1 Saccharimonadales bacterium (SeqCode)
GATGAAGGTGCGCCTGGTAAACGTTGTAGTTCTGCGAAAAGACGTATTCCATAAGCGTTCTCAGCTCGTCTCCGGTCTTTGGTTTGACTACGTTGTGCCTGACGGCCTTAGACGGCGTATAGATGGTTTTTCCGCCAGACTCGGAATAATTGTCCACCAGATGCGGCTGGTAGTATGTCCCGCCGTTAATAACCGATGACAGCGCCGAAGCCATCTGCAGGATAGTGGCCGTTAGACCCTGCCCGAAAGCCATGTTGGCGTACTGAAGATTAAGCGCGCTGCCTTTATCGGGGCCATGCACGACTCCCGGCGACTCATTCGGCAGATCCACGCCGGTCACATCACCAAGACCGAAGTGGTTCGTAAAGTAATCGTAGAGGATGTCGCGCCCTTTCTGGTTGAACTGCCCGCCGCCCAGTTCCTTCAAGACGTGTACGGCGCCAGTGTTAAGAGAGTACTTCAGCACGTCGCGGATGCTGGTGGGGCTGTGCGGGATGTCCAGCACGTTTTTTATGGTCGCCCCGTCGATTGTCACATAGCCCGGGTCCTGATAGGTTGTATCGGGGGTTATTGCACCGTTATCCAGGCCCGTGGAAACCGTCAGGGTCTTCATTATCGACCCGACCTCCAGGGGCGAGGAGACTGCCAGATTATTAAATGCCGATATATCCTTCACGTCATAGAATTTTGCGGGGTCAAAAGTCGGATAATTGGCCATAGCCTTTATACTCCCGCTGTATGGATCCATTATTACCACGCTGCCGGACTTGCTGCCGATTTTCTGAAGACTGGATTTCAATATGTCTTCCGCCTGGCGCTGCATGGCCAGGTCGATTGTCAGCACGTAATTATCACCTGGGGTCGGATTTATCTGGATGTTGTCCCGGCTGGCGGCCAAAGGCACGCCGTTTACATCGGTTATGGCTTTAAGCAGGCCGGGCTTCCCCTCCAGCCGGCTGTTGAACCGCTGCTCTATGCCGTAACGGCCCTGGCCGCTGTCGTCCACGAAGCCAAGTATCTGGGCCGCCAAATCACCCTGCGGATAGACGCGGTAATCCTGGGCCTGCAGGCCGACTCCGGGCAGTTTAAAGCCAAGTATTTCCTTTTCCTGGTCCTGGCTTAACCGTTTGGCTAAGACCGCATAACGGCTGTTCTTTGTCCGCATGGCATCGGCGTAGGTCTGCGGTGCGCCTCCGATTACGTTGGCCAGCTTAGCCGCGCTTGAATCGGCATCCTTCACCAGCGTGGGGTCCGCGTAAAGAGTGTAAAGCTTCTGGTTCAGTACCAAGGGTACAGTGGTCGTACCCTGGTGGGCTTCGATAATCCCCCGCTCCGGAGCGATTGTGTACTGTTTGAGCTGGTCGCTCAGGGCGGCCTGCCTATAGTGGTCGTGGCGGATTATCTGCAGGTAGAACAGACGCCCGACAATGACGGCTATAACCAGAATTACCACCGCGTAGAATATGCTTAAGCGGCGGTTCGTATTAATAAGTCTGCGGCTTGTCCCGCCCTGCGGCTGCCTGGGATACATCTTAGATATTGTACTACTGATCAAGCGAGCCGCTGGGAGCGACGGAAACCAGGCTTTTAGCGGTTTGGCTGGCGGCTACCCTCTGAAGCGACTGCAGACGCGCTGACTGTACCTGAAGATCGGCGTTCTGATCCTTCAAGGTGGCCTGCTGGTCCTGCAGATTGCTGATAGTATATCCGTAACTGTTGGTTTTGGTCACTTGCGTCAGATACAGGAGCCCTACAAGGCATGCCAGGATAAGCAGGATAAGGGTGTTGCTGACAGGTCCCAGACTGCGGGCCGAAGCCGTAAAGCGGACTGAATTCTGGTTGCGGCGGACGTAGCCGCGCCTGGAGGCTGCGATGGAACTTGAGTATGTCATTTTTTTTGTTTTTGGCGGCGGCGCCGGTTTTCTTGAGTGCCAAGCTGCCGACACCGCCATTACAGGGATGAACGTTTAGCGAAGTACTCGGACTTCGACGCGCTGCATCCTGGATCTATCCTTTACCTTGATAGGCATATCGGATTCCCTTTTACCTTTCTTTTTGGTTTTTATTTTTGCGGCACGCTCGCAGTTTGGCGCTGCGGGCGCGCGGATTGGAAACTATTTCTTCTCGGCTGGCGGTAATCGGTTTTTTGGTCAGTAGGGTCAATTCCGCGTCGTAGGTGTTCCCTGCGTGTTCCGCAAAGAATCTTTTTACCAGCCTGTCTTCCAGACTATGGAAGCTTATGATTGCCAGGCGTCCTCCCGGCTCTAAAAGCCGGGACATCAGCGGCAATCCTTTCTCGAGCTGTCCCAGTTCGTCATTCACTGCTATACGCAGCGCCTGGAACGTCCTGGTAGCCGGGTGAATCCGGCCGTGGCGGGCTTTGAAGCCTGCCGCTCGGGAAATCACGGTAGCAAGCTGAGCGGTGTCTTTCACCGGCCGGGCCCGGATGATGGCGCCGGCTATGGAGTCGGCTTTCGGCTCTTCCCCGTAACTGCGAATGATAGCCGCCAGCTCCGCCTGGCCGTAAGTGTTGACCAGGCTATCGGCGTCAAGCGTTTGGCGGCGGTCCATGCGCATATCCAGCGGCCCGGGCCGGCTGAAAGAGAATCCCCGCTCGCTGTCTTCTAGGTGTGGTGAACTTACCCCCAAATCTGCCAGTACCATGTCAAATCGCCGGTTCTCGCTTACCAGCGTTTCCAATGTGCTCAAAAACTCAGAATGTACTATTTGCGCGCCGCTGCCGCCGAATTTGCGGCTCAGCACGCTTATAGCGTTGTCGTCGCGGTCAACCAGGACGGCTCCGCAGGGGTTCTTTGTTACCCCAAGGATAGTCTCGGCATGCCCGCCATAGCCGGCGGTCAGATCAAGGTAGGTCTGCCCTTCTTCGGGCGCCAGGCAGTCCGTTACCTCCCTGATCAGCACCGGCAAGTGCGTGGTGTAATGGTTTGGCATATTTGGTTTTTGTTTTTGTGTTTGTTTTTGGGTTCAACACCAAACCCGGGCGCTTTTTGCGCAGGGTTTGGGTCAAGGTCACCTAATCAGCAGCCAGCTTTTTGTTTTTTTGTGGTTTTTGTTTTTGTTTTCCTGCTTAGGTTAGGAGCAGGATTTTAGAGGAGCTTTGAGCGCGAATCAAATGATTCTTGCTGCGAGGCTCCAGAAAAGTTCTTTTGAGAGAGACTTTTGTGAGGTGGAGTTTTGGGAGGTGTTACAAATGAAAAATGTGCGAAGGTTTTGGTAACGGTGGTCCTTATACACGCCGGCTGACTGCCAATTAGCTGATCTCGAAGATTACTAACGAAGATACCGCTTTATTGTCAGTTTCTTGCTACCAGGTTGTTAAGTTGCGTCTTGTCTATACCCAGAAGAGCTACTTCATGCGGCCCTCGACTGCAGGCGCCAGTAGCGTCCCGCTCGCACGGCTATGACCTCCCGGTCGATTCCGGCCCAGTCCAGCAAGTGCTGCTCCAGCGTTATCCTGCCCTGCTTGGCATCGATTTCGCTTTCGGTCTTACCCATCCGGAACTGAACGTTCAGGTCTGCCGTGCGCTCATCAAGGATGTCTCCTTGCAGCGCCGGTTCCACCAGCTCGTCCCAGACGGCTTTCGGATATAGGTGCAGATAGTTTTGGAACCCGCGGGTTACGACCGCTCCGGACGCGAACTCGGCACGAAGCTCGGTCGGCAATGTCAGCCGCCGCTTATCGTCAAGCTTGCGTTCAAAGTAGTCTCCCATTGATTCGATGTACCTGCTTAGTGGTTTTTATTTTTTAGTGGTGGTAACTATTTTGGTTACCCACTTTTACCCACTGATTCGATAATACTACCCACTACTACCCACTGCAATAGTTTTTATGATAAAAAGCGGGCTATTGCTGCCCGCTTTTCCACAAGGGTTGAATGTCACACATAAAACGCCATATGTAGCGTCTCGCTTACAGGCTAAGACGCTACTCGTGAGACGACTTTACGTGAGCCGGAGAGTTATTAAGATAAGCCGGGTGCTCGGTGTTGCCCATCCACTGGGCAATCTCGGTGGTAGCCGCTCCTATACCGGCGGCGGCCACTAGGGCGGCGCCGTATGATAGCGCTTTATTAAGCCTGCCTCCCCTCTCAGTACGGGTAGTTGATACATCTGCCTGGGCGGAAGCTTCCGCAGGCACGGTTCCGCCAAAGTAGTTATCACGGGCGGCTTCCAGGCTTTGGCCGGGAGCCGGTATTAAGGAAGTTCTTTTTTGAGGTGTTTTTGTTTCTGTGAGCATGAACATATACTAGCACAGATTGGCAAAAAGGTCAAGCTTATTTCTTGTGTGATAACTCTTCTATTTTAGAAGCGAACCACTTGGCGCTGGGGCGCAGCGTACGTTTCATTCCGTGCGCCCTATCCACCTCTACCAGCCCGAACTTAGGCCAGAAGCCGTCCGACCATTCGAAGTTATCCAGTAGGCTCCAGTGGAAATAGCCCTTTATCTTTACGCCTTCGCTCATAGCCCGCTCCATAGCCACGATACTTTCCTCTATCCACCAGCGTCGGTATTCGTCCCGGGCATCCGCCACGCCGTTCTCGGTTACGATAATCGGCTTCTTATATCGCGACCAGATCCTAAGCAGCAGAGGGTACAGGCCTTCGGGCTCCATATACCAGCCCAGATCACTCAGGGGCGTCTTGGGGTTTTCCCGCTTAAAAAGCCCGGTGTAGTAGTCGGAAAAGTAGTAATTAAATCCTATGAAATCCTGCTGGCGGCGGATTCGCCGCAAAAACCACCAATTCCAGAAATAGCGCATGACCTTCGTAGACATCTCGTCGAACAGGTTATGAGGGTGCTTGGCCTGGATATTGGCCAGCTGCGCGGCGATTCCTACCTGCATTTCCGGATGGCGCTTCTTGATTATCCGGTAGGCCCGGCGATGAGCGCGCACCAGGTGCCAGTAAGTTTGGCCGGCATGCCAAAGGTTGTTCTTTTCGCCTGGCGGCCAGCTTCCAACCAGATAGCCGAAAGACACGTAATTATTCGGTTCGTTCAGAGTGATAACGTAACGCAGCAGATGCCCGTACTCGCTGCATATCTTGCTGACAAACCGGTCAAAATACTTTAAGTTAGCGGCTTTGGTAAAACCGCCTTTTTCGGCGAACCATACCGGCTCCGTCCAGTGCCAAAGGTTAATTACCGGCTCTATATCCATATCTTTGAGCTTTTGGATATAAGCCGCGTAATGGTCCAGGGCTTCCTGGTTCCACACGCCCTCTTCCGGCTCCAAACGGGACCATTCCACCCCGAAACGAAAGGTGTTCAGATTAAGCCTCTTGATAAATTTGAAGTCTTCTTCGTATAGCCTGTAGTGGTCTATGGCCCGGCCGCTGACATAATTATTGGGGTCCTGCGCCTGTTTTTTTATATCTTCCCAGTTAGGCAGGTGGCCGTATCTTTTCTGGGCTGTTTTGGCCAGCTGCGCGGCGTGGCCCAGTTCCCATACGGTCCATTGGCTATGGTTGCCGCCTTCCACCTGGTGCGCCGATGTGCTGGCGCCCCACAGGAAGTCCTTTGGAAAGCCCGTCTGCGTGTCCTGGGGGTCTTCTGGCATCTTAAAGCTTATTGTAGCCGTAAAACGATAGCCGTGCCAGTTTACTGCTTGGGGGACGGCTTTTTGGCGGGCCGGCGGTCGTGATAAGCCAGCTCGCGGCGGTGGTTATCAAGCCGCTCGATATATTCTTCGAACTGATGGAAAAGTCTGGAATACTGGCCGGTAGGCGTCAGGATCTTGAGCAGGCGCCCCTGCTGCTGCAGGTATTCCACCAGGGCAAAAAAGTCTCCGTCGCCGCTCACCAGCACCGCCTTGTCATAATTGTCCATCTCTTTCATGGCCCACAGCACCAGGTCGGCGTCCACGTTGCCCTTAACCGGCTTTTCGGGCTTGTTGCCGTTATCTTCCGGCCGGGGGCGGCTCATGTCAAAGGTGGGCTTTAACACCACCGAATAACCGGCTTCGTGCATTTTTTCGTCAATATCCTCGTGCTCCGGCACATAACCTATGAACATAAAGGCCCGCTCCACCCCGTACTCATCCGTCAGAAACTGCCGGAACTTCTTCCAGTTCATCTTCCAGCCGTATTTTTGGACGCTGACGTTCAGGTTCTGGCTATCTATAAAAGCGTAGACGCCTTTTTTCTTTCTCCGCATATAGCCACCATTATAAAGTATTTTGCCGGTTTTGTTTGACAAGAGTATAAATATATTGCTTTTTTATCAATTTTATGTTATATTAACAGTGTTCACGCCCGGGAGGTTAAAGGCCTCCTTGCAGCTCGACAACTTATCCCTACTACTCCCCCGCTGGGGAGGAGGTGCAGTATGAGCACGATCGAGTCCGAGACGACCCGCGTCGTCCACGACGGCGTGGTCTACCACGCCCACTTCTGGTACGGGCACGGCGAGCCGCCGGCCGGCTTCTTCGCGGCCGCGGCCTTCGCGGAGGCGAACACCACCGTGAACATCCACGGCAGCGGCAACGGCTCCGGGCCGGGCACGACAACGTACGCCCCGCCCTACCCGCCCATGCCGGCGCCGGCGCCGCCCTACGGCGGCTTCGGGGTCAGCGGCGGGCTGCACGTGCCCCGCTGGGCCGGCTCGCTGCTGGCAGCGGTCCTCATCGCGGCCCTCGCGGCCGCGCTGGCGATCCTGCTCTACGGCTGGGCGGCCGGCTTCAACAACGGCACGCCGGACACGAACGTCCGCGCCGTCCAGGTCTCCGACTTCATGGCGACCCGCGGCGTCAACGTCCACCGGCGCATCCCGGCCAGCTACACCCGCCTGGCGGACGGCAACTACCTGGTGACGGTCCACCGGAACGCGCACCAGGTGTTCCACCTGAAGCTCAGCCCGGAGCGGGTCAACGTCCTGCACGGCAAGTACTCCCGCATGACGGCGGCGCTCGTGTACAACCACGACGTCCTGTTCACGCAGGAGCGGTACCACGGCTCGTACGGGGTGCGGGTGAACGACCCGTTCGCTCCGCACAGCGGCGGCAGCGCCACCAGGGACCTGATCGACCGGTACAACCGGATGCCGATCGCGGTCCTGGCGCGCCAGCACCTGCGGGTGGTGGTCATCCGGGCGCCGTACGGCAAGTAGGGGCGTGAACAAGGGGCGGCCGGCGCATTCGCGCCGCCGCCCCGCCCCTCACCAAAGCCAGTTTTAAGAAATTGTTTTTGGCGAGCGGCGGTCAGATATCAAGGCTCTGGCCTTCGGCCAGAACATGGAACTTATATTTGAATTCGTCCGGGAAAAAGCCAGCGAACGTAGCGTACACATCCGGATTGGCGCCTATCTTGTCGTAATGGATAGGAATCACGTCTTTTGCCGATACCTGTTTGGCAAACATAAAGCTGTCTTTCATAGAAACGTCCGGGCCGGTTATGGGCAGCGCCAGATAGTCAACCGAAAAATCGGCAAGCTCTTTTCCGTCTCCCGGATGAAAGAGTTTTTCGTTTATCAGATAGCCAACGTTCTGGGGGCCTTCACTGCCGTTAGGCATCAGGCAGTGCGGCAGTTGTATCACTTTGATTTTCAGGCCTTTGATATCCAGCTCCTGGCCGTCTGACACCTCGGTCTTATCGCCATCAATCTTTTTGGCGGTGCTGGCGTTGGCATACACCGTGATGCCCTGTTTGGCGAAGCCGGCTGCCATTTCCGCCTCAAAATGGTCGCTGTGCTCATGAGTGTATAAGACCGCGTCCAGCTGGCCGAATTCACCCAGGCGTTCCTTTTCCTGGCCGCTCGGATCTATCAGAATGCGCGCGCCGTTATCTTCAATCAATAAACAGCTTTGGTTATACCGGGTTACTTTCATGCCTATCCTCCTTATATAGTTATTTTATCGCGCGCACCGGCCGATAAGATGTAGAAAATCACTCATCGCGCAAGCTTTCCTGAAGAATCAATATAGAACCTTCGCCCATAATCACCGCTATTTTCTGGCCGATTACTTCCGTGCGGTTCACATTATAGCGCTCGCCTAATGGCGCAAGCTTCGCCAGCGCCTCGTCCAAATCGGCGACATGCAGCACGTTATTCATCGCATCCACCTCCTCTTCCGATAAGTGCCGCCCCAGAAGAAGCTCATATATGTCCGGCTGTTCCTGAGGCGGTCTGCCTTCTGAACTGTCTTCCATGCAAGAATTTTAGATTAAATAAGCGGACTGTGCAGTTATATATTATACGGCTTGGCTAAGGCCCAGGACATTGCCGTCCGGGTCGCGGAACCAGGCGGCTTTCATCCCCTCCCAGACGTGCACGTCGCCTTCGTGCGTGGCGCCCGGGTAGTCGTAATGCTCAAACTGCAGGCCTTTGTCCTTAAGTTCCTGGGCCACTTTAGCGATATCGGGTACTTCCCAGGTGGCTACCGTTGATTTGGCAGTCCCGGCGGCCGGTGTGGGATAGACGAACAATTGGGTTTCGGCGGATTCATACGATATTCCAGCTATGCTCTCTTTCACCTTCTTTAATCCCAGCGTTTCGCTGTAGAATTTTTCGGCGGTTTTTATATCTTTTACCGGCACCATGGCCATCACTTTACAATCACCCAGCATAATATCCTCCTTACAACCTTATTTTAACCCTGCGGGGTCTATTTTTAACCACTCGCCTTCTGATACCACATCTATATTCCCGCCAACGATTTTCAGTGCCGACATGTCGTCCAGCGCGTATACCGGATACTTAAGGTCCAGGCTGCGGACCTTATCTTCCAGGATGTCTTTTCGCACAGAGGTAAAGAACCTGGAGTTCAGGTGCGGCCGGAATATAAGGTCCACGAACTTTAATGATTCCCCAGCCGAGCGGCCGCTGGGGCCGATTTCGTCATAGTATTCATCCTGGAAAGCCTGCTCGTTCTTTAGGGCTTGTGACGCCAGCACCAGGCTTTGGCCGGTAATCATGCTGCCAGCGCTGATACCGGCGTAGACTCTGGTTTTTAGCAGTTCCGGCAGCGTTTCAAACAGCCCGGCCTGACGCATGCAGTAGCTTAGAAAGAACGTGTTGCCCCCGCCCACAAAAATCACATCGCTGGCTTCCAGAACTTCTTGCACCTCTTGCGGAGTCGAGCAGTTTAGTTCAACTATATCTACCACGTAACCGTGCTCCTTTATGCGGTACATGTCGTCTATAAGCCAGTCTTTGTTCCCCCGCTCCGTGTTGGCGGCCGTTGGTATAAAGGCGACCTTTGTCCGCGCCGGCTCCTTGCCTACCAGTTCCTGAAAAGCTGCGGCAATAGAATCATTCGACAACCCGTTTGACGTAAGCAGCAGTCTCATGGTCTTATTGTACGCTTGATTCTAAGGTTTCAAGGTCGATTTCTGTGCGGTAGTCGTGCATGAATCTGCTGTTTTCGTCCAGCTTATCGGCGTTCATCCAAACGCGGCTGGGCACGGCTTTGTATATCCGGCGCGGTTTATCACCCAGGTACTCGTCACCGTTTGACGGACA
>DASSNG010000021.1:0-41127 GCA_035688135.1 Saccharimonadales bacterium (SeqCode)
CTGATTTATACGGAATTCAAATCAAGCCTGAGCCAGACCGCTACCAGCCTTACTTTGCTGCCGGCCGTAATTGACGGCATGCCTAAAGATTTGCCTCCGGCCGCAGGCTATATGAACTTTGAGCCGGACGTAGAAACGGTCATCCATAATGCGGGCACCCGGCTGATACAGGCCCAGATATGGCAGGCCCTGCTGGAAAGCCTGGCCAGCGAGCACGCAATGCGGGCTGTGGCCATGAAGAATGCTACTGATAACGCTGACGACCTTATTGGCGATTACACCCTGGAATACAACAGCACCCGCCAGGGGCAGATCACCCAGGAAATAGCCGAAATTACCGGTGGCGCGGAGGCTTTAGCGGCCTAAGAAGAAACAGGAGATATATATGGCAACTACAAGAACACAGACCAAATCAAAGACAAGCACAGGCGCCATCAGCCAGATTGTGGGCGTGGTGGTGGACGTTGAATTCGCCGCTGACAACCTGCCGGCAATCTATAACGCGCTGACGGTACCGCTGGAAGACCGGATTTTAACCCTGGAAGTCGCCCAGCACCTGAATGAATCTACGGTCCGGGCCATAGCCCTGGGCTCTACCGACGGCCTGGAGCGCGGCGCGGAAGTCACCGACACCGGCGCGGCCATTAGCGTGCCTATAGGCGAAGACACCTTGGGTCGTATGTTCGATGTGACCGGCCGCCCGATTGACGGCAAAGAAGATAAATTTTCGGAGCGGTCTCCTATCCACAAAACGCCGCCGCCGCTTATGGACCAGTCGGCAAACGTGGAAATCCTGGAAACCGGCATCAAGGTTATCGACCTTATCTGCCCAATGACCAAAGGTGGTAAAGCCGGCCTGTTCGGAGGCGCCGGCGTGGGAAAAACGGTCCTTATCCAGGAGCTTATTAACAATATCGCTAAATTCCACAGCGGCTACAGCGTGTTCGCTGGCGTAGGCGAGCGTACCCGCGAGGGGAACGACCTTTACGGTGAAATGACCGAATCGGGTGTCATTAAGAATACTTCCATGGTCTTCGGCCAGATGAACGAACCGCCCGGCGCGCGTCTGCGTGTGGGCTTAAGCGGCCTGACCATCGCCGAAGGATTCCGCGACCAGGGCAAAGATACTTTGCTTTTCATCGACAACATCTTCCGCTTTACTCAGGCCGGCTCCGAGGTTTCGGCCCTGCTTGGCCGCCTGCCGAGCGCCGTAGGCTACCAGCCTACCTTGCAGCAGGAGATGGGCGCGCTGCAGGAACGGATTACATCTACCCGTGAGGGTTCCATTACATCCGTCCAGGCCGTATACGTCCCGGCCGACGACTTGACCGACCCGGCGCCGGCAACCACATTCGCCCATCTGGACAGCACCATCACCCTAAGCCGCGCTCTTACTGAAATTGGAATTTACCCGGCCATCGACCCGCTGGACAGCACCAGCAACATCCTTGACCCGGAAGTGGTCGGCGAAGAGCACTACAACGTGGCCCGCGAAGTCCAGCGGATTCTGCAGCGCTACAAAGACCTGCAGGACATCATCGCCATGCTTGGCATGGAAGAGCTTTCCGAAGAAGACAAGCAAACCGTAAACCGCGCCCGTAAGATCCAGCGGTTCTTCAGCCAGCCGTTCTTCGTGGCCGAGCACTTTACAGGCAACTCCGGCCAGTACGTCAAAGTAGAAGACACCATCCAGGGCTTCAAGGAAATCATAGAAGGCAAGCACGACGACAAGCCGGAAAGCGCCTTTTATATGAAGGGGCCGATTACCGACGTCAAAGCCGGCAAGGAAAAATAATGCTACATCTGCAGCTGGTAACGCTTAGCGGCACCCAATTCGATGACGATGTCTACGAAGTAGTGCTGCCGACCCTTGACGGTGAAATCGGCATCCTGCAGAACCATATGCCTCTTATCAGCGTGGCTACCGCAGGGGCGGTCGTCGTTAGAAAAAACCGTACCGACCCGGACAACAAACGGGAGATTTTCGCCATTACCGGCGGAGTGGTCCAGGTTGAGCATAACCAGCTGAAGATTATCGTCGACGAGGCCGATCATGCGGACAGTATCAGCGAAGCCGAAGCTGAAGCCGCACACGACCGCGCCCAGAAACTGAAAGCCGAAGCCAAGGACCAGGTCAGCCTGGAACATGCCCAGCAGATGATTGACCGCAGCGCTGCCCGCTTGGAAGTGGCCAAGCTAAAGCGGCGCCACCAGCGCTAGCAGTGCATAGCTGCCGCGGAAGATATAATAATATGGCTGACCATGAATAACGAACTTTCCGCTACAACGCTGGTAATCTTTGGAGTAACGGGGGATTTAAGCCGGCGCTACCTGCTGCCGGCGCTGTCAGAAATCTGCCAAAGTTCAGAAATCCGCGCCGAGCTGAAGATATTGGGCGTCAGCCGCCGCGAAGTCGCGGTCCTAGATATCCTGGATGATAAGACGCGCAGCCTGGATGAGCAGTTCCAGGTGATGCAGATGGATTACCAGCAGCCGCAGGAATACCAGGAACTCAGCGAAAAGCTTACGCAGCTTGGTTCGGCCCAAACGATATTTTATTTCGCAGTGCCGCCGGAAGCCGTGCTTCCTATAGTTAATAATCTTGGCGCCATCGGTCTTAATACCGCCCAGCATAAGCTGCTAATGGAAAAACCATTCGGCACCGACATGGCCTCGGCGCGGACGCTTATAGAAGAAACCGGCAGGCAATTCAAAGAAGACCAGATTTTTAGGATCGACCATTATCTGGCGAAAGAGATGGCCCAGAATATCGCGGTTTTTCTGGGCAGCAACGTCCTGTTCCGGGATGTCTGGAACAATCGTTTTATCGAAAAAATAGAGGTAGCGGTAGAGGAACAGATAGGCATAGAAGGCCGCGGCAAATTTTATGAACAGACTGGCGCCCTGCGCGACATAGTCCAGAGCCATCTGCTGCAGCTGGCCGCTCTCACCCTGATGGAGCCTTGTCCCGATGTCTTTGATATGTCAGAAGTGCGGCCTCGCCGCCTGGCCGCCCTGCGCCAGCTCAAGGCTGATCCCGCTTCCGTGGTAAAAGGCCAGTACGATGGCTATAAAGAAGAAGCCGGCGTTCCGGACTCCGCTGTCGAGACCTTTGCCGCCGTTACCCTTACGTCCGCTGACCCGAACTGGCAGGGCGTGCCTATCCGCCTGATAACCGGAAAAAACCTGGATAAAAGGCTTACCGAGATAAGGGTCTACTTTAAGAAGTCCCAGTCCGCTCAGGCTAATTTGCTTAGGCTTAGGGTCCAGCCAAAAGAGGGGATTGAGCTGGAGCTATGGGTCAAGAAGCCGGGTTACGAGCAGGACCTTCAGAAGCTGCCGCTGGACTTCAATTACCAGCAGTACTTTGACCGGCTGCCCGATGCTTATGAGCAGGTAATAGTGGACGCGGTAAGAGGCAGGGCTAATCTTTTCGCTTCAAGTGAAGAAGTTTTAGCCAGCTGGGAGATACTGCAGCCGCTGCTGGACAGATGGCAGGATTACCCGCTAAAAATTTATAAAAGCGGCGATTTGGCAGAAACGATTCTGGCCGCGCAATAAGTTATAATATTATCAATGAAATCCAGTCCGGTTATAGAGGCCCGGAACGTCGTAAAGACTTTCGGTGAGATTAAAGCCGTTGACGACATCAGTTTTGATGTCCGCCACGGCGAGATATTCGCTTTCCTTGGCCCTAACGGCGCCGGCAAAAGCACTACTATCAGTATGCTGACAACCATGCTCAGGCCTACCGCCGGCCTGCTGAAGCTGAACGGCCACGATGTTACCAAAGAACGCGACAGCGCCCGTAAATCATTCGGCATAGTATTCCAGGACCCGGCCTTGGAAGAAGAGCTCACGGCCTATGAAAATATGAAAGTCCACGCCGTGCTTTACCATATCCCAAAAAAGGAGCAGTCCCGCCGTATCGAAGAGCTTCTTAAGCTGGTAGACCTTTGGGAGCGCAAAGACAGCCTGGTGCGGACCTATTCCGGCGGCATGCGCCGGCGGCTGGAAATCGCCCGCGGGCTTATGCACCACCCAAAAATTCTGTTCTTAGACGAACCTACGCTAGGGCTTGATACCCAGACCCGCAATCTGCTGTGGGATTACGTTAAAAAGCTGAGCGACTCGGAAGGCATGACGATTTTCTTTACCACTCATTACCTGGATGAGGCCGAAGCCGTGGCCGACCGCATCGCCATCATCGACCATGGCAAAATTATCGCTACCGGCACTTCAAAAGAGCTCGCCCGCAAGACCAAGACCAAGACACTGGAAGACGCCTATTTGGAACTGACCGGCCGGACCGTCCGCGACGAGACATCGGAAGCCAATAACGGGTTAAACGTGCGAAGCGCGAACAGGAACAGCAGGCTAAGGTAATGTATCTCGTTAGAAATTCGTACACACTTACGCCACACGTCAATACAGGCGACAACATAATCAAGAGGGATTTCTAACGGGATGGAAGTCGTATATATCCTTTGGCTCAGGCAGATGAAACGCTACTTCCGCAGCCGCAGCCGGGTATTGGGAGCAATCGGACAGCCGGTGCTTTTTTTGCTGGCGCTCGGTTACGGTATAGGCGCGGTTTATAAAAAGGCCGGACAGGGCAACTACCTGGAATTCCTGGTTCCGGGAATAATCGTTCAGACGCTGCTTTTTTCCGGTGTTTTCTGGGGGATCCAAATCCTGTTTGATAAGCGGTTCGGCTTTTTGAAAGAGATGCTGGTGGCGCCGGTTTCGCGCGTGCGAATCCTGCTGGGCAACGCTTCCGGTGGAGCGACCATTTCCATGATGCAGGCAATCCTTGTTTTTATAATCTCCGTCGCGCTGGGCTTCAGGCCCTATTCGTGGGCTATGGTGCCGGTAGCTTTTCTGATTGCCGTCACTTTAAGTATCACGCTTACCAGCTTTGGCGCCGGTATTGCCAGCATAGTAGAAGACTTCCAGGGGTTCCAGGGCATAAATAACTTTCTGATTTTCCCGCTGTTCTTCTTATCCAGCGCCCTATATCCGCTGAATAACGTACCTGACTGGCTAAGGATTCTTGGCGAAATAAACCCGCTCAGTTATTCCGTGGACGCGCTGCGCTACAGCTTAATACACCAGAGCCATTTTCATTTTGGGACCGATATAGCGGTAATTATTGCCAGCCTGCTGGTTTGCCTGGCTTTTGCGGTGAACCGATTTGACCGGCTTCAGGTTTAATTCCGGTCCTGGCTCGACCCTTTTAATCGTATAAATTTTGCCCGCCTCAAGCCTGCCGCCGTGCTGCGCTAAAAACGCCTGGTATTGGCTCATATAAGACGAAGCCATCGCGATAAGTTTACCGCTGGCATCAAAAGCCTGCGGAGTAATGTCCCGGCCCGTATTACCGGCAACTTTTATTAGCTTGCCGCTGTTATCTATATAAATCCCCCTCATTTCCGGCACATAGGCGTACACGGTAATCGTGCGGTTATACTGCTGGGCCGCAGCGGAACCGCTCAAGGCCAGCAAGGGTAGGGTAAACATAAAAAACAGACCAGCTATTCTACTCATCTATCCTCCGGTTGGTCTTAATAATATATCGCATCCGCGTCTAAGCGGTATGTATCTTTTATCACCAATAAAGCGTCAGCATTTTAAGAAGTTATACTTAATGGTATGGAAAGACCCTTGGCGGAGAGGATGCGTCCGCAAAAAATAGCCGATGTAATCGGGCAGGAACATATTTTGGGGGAGGGTAAATTACTAAGTCAGCTGGTGCGTGCTGGCAAGCCTTTCAGCCTGATTTTCTGGGGGCCGCCGGGCAGCGGCAAGACTACCCTGGCGCGGATTGTCGCTAACGAGCTGGAAGCCGACTTTATAGAGATTTCCGCCGTCACTGCCGGCAAGGCAGATGTCGCCAAAGTGGTGGAACGGGCCCGCGCCAACGAGCAGGGCGATACCACGCAAGGCCCGCGGCAGACGGTCTTGTTCGTGGACGAAATCCATAGGTTCAACAAAGCCCAGCAGGACGCCTTTCTGCCGCATGTTGAATCCGGCCTTATAACTCTTATTGGCGCCACTACCGAAAACCCCAGCTTTGAAGTCATTACGCCGCTGCTAAGCCGCAGCCGGGTAGTAGTGCTGGAGCCGCTATCGAAAGAGGACGTTATAAAAATCATCAAAAGGGCCGCCAAAGCCGAGAAGATATCAATTAAAAAACTGCCTAATACCAGTATCGACCTGCTGGCGGAGCTATCCGGCGGCGATGCCCGTATAGCCCTTGGGAACCTGGAACTTGCGGCACAGCTGGCCGGAGGCAAGACCATTACCAAAGAAATCATCCAGCAGGCCGCCCAAAAGCGTATTCCGGGTTATGACAAAGCCGGCGAGATGCACTACAACATCATCAGTGCCTTTATAAAAAGTATGCGCGGCGGCGATGCCAGCGCGGCCCTCTATTGGATGGCGCGCATGCTACAGGCCGGCGAAGACCCTAAATTCGTCGCCCGGCGGATGGTAGTGTTTGCCAGTGAAGATATTGGAATGGCCGCGCCTGCCGCTTTGAATATAGCCGTTTCCACCTTTTTGGCAGTCGAGAGAATCGGCATGCCTGAATGCCAGTACAATCTGTTCCACTGCGCCACGGTGCTGGCTAAAGCGCCAAAATCACGGGACGTCACTAACGCTATAAATTCAGCCCAGGCCGCCGCCCGCCAGTATCCGGACGCGCCGGTGCCGCTGCATCTGCGCAACGCGCCGACAAATCTCATGAAAGACCTTGGTTATAACAAAGGCTATAAATGGGACGCCGGCTTCAAAGACAAACGCGGTTTTCTGCCCGACGAGATAGCCGGCACAGACTTCTTCTATGACAGATAGCGATTAGCTAAAATGCCGGTTTTCAGGTATACTTATAGTAACTAGACGACTGCAACACTAAATGTCCAGAAGGAGGGTGATAAAGATTGTTGTTGGGCTATGGCCAATAACAATCGAAAGAAGGGACATTTAATATGTCAGATCAAGTCAATCCTACAAACACCGACGAACCAAAAGAAGCTACGCCGGCCGAAGGCGAAAAAACAGAAGAAACAACTACTACCGAAAAATAACAGGTATTAGGTTTAACCGGGGACCGGCACATAGAGTGCCGGTCCCATAAACTTTAGAAAGGTTTAAATATGTCAGCAAAAATATACGTAGGCTCACTAGCCTACAGCGTCGATGACGCTAAATTAAAAGCCATGTTCGACGAGTTCGGAACTGTGGATTCAGCTAAAGTGATTGTAGATCGCGACAGCAACCAATCCAAAGGTTTCGGCTTTGTAGAAATGAGCTCCGAAGATGAAGCCCAGGCGGCTATAAAAGCCTTAGATGGCAAAGAAGTAGAAGGCCGGGCTTTAGTAGTGAATGTGGCCAAGCCGCAGGTAGACCGTTCGCGTTCTTCTTTTGGCGGCGGGCGGCGCTACTAAAATGAGCAAAGACCGCGGGCGCAAAGAAGTCAAGAAACCCAAAAAAGCTAAGTTCACACCTTAGCTTTAGGGTCTTCTCTGGCTCCAAAAAGTAAGCCGTCCTCAAAGACAAACGCGGTTTTCTGCCAGACGAGATCAAAGACGCCGCTATTTTAAGTAGATACAGTTAATAAATCCTGTGTTAGCATTATTTTATGCAACGCAGTACTAAGTGGCTGCTTTCGCTCACTGCCATCGGCAGTCTTATTACTGGGGTAATCTTTACTCTTCACGGCTTCGGCGTAAATTTGACTGATTCAGCGCCCGAAAACCTTTATCTCTTTTTACATATTCTGGGTGTGGTGGCATTTCTGGGCAACATCATTATTACCGGAGTCTGGATGATCTGGGCTGAACGCTCCAAAAATCAGGATGTTATTAAATTCGCTGTCCGCGGCGTTAACTGGGCGGATGTTTTCTTTACCGTCCCTGGGGTTTTCCTGATTTTGGATAATGGCGTAATACTAAGTGAAAAGCACGGAGGTATTGGGACCAGCTGGATAACGGCGGCTTTGATACTCTTTACTATTTCAGGAATAATCTGGGTATTAACGCTGATTCCTGCTCAGGATAAGATGGTGCGGATGTCAACTTCGGCGGCTGCCTTGCCAAAGAATTTTTATAATATCCTTCATAGATGGTATTTTTGGGGAATCGTGGCGACCATCTTGCCTCTGATATCCCTGGTCCTGATGGTCGCTAAGCCAAAACTCTGGTAGCCAGACAAGTTATCTGGCACCGGCTTCTTTAAACCATAAGCAATTGCCTTGAGGGTATTTTAAGATAATAATGCTCGTTATGAGTTTGCTGGAAAGAGCCGCCGCATATCCTAGCGATAGGGATAGGTTTATAGAAGATGTCATAATCCCGGCCGGAGTATCGGCTCCTGTTGTTTCCGCGTTTGAAGAAGTAGACAGGGCCGAGTTTATGCTGCGCGCCTCAAGGGACCAGGCCTACTCAGATACGATTATCAGCTTGGCGGAAGGCTCTACTATCAGCCAGCCCAGCCTGGTCGCTAAAATGATTGACCTCTTGCATCTTGAGGGTACGGAAAGAGTTCTGGAAATCGGCACCGCCACCGGCTATCAGGCGGCTTTGCTATCCCGCCTAACCGAGAGTGTCGATACCGTAGAAATCAGCCCGCAGCTTGTTTACTGGGCGCGTTCAAACTTAAAGCGCCTTCACTACCCAAATGTAACCGTTCACCAGGGGGATGGTCTTCAGGGAGTAGCCGGCAGGGCGCCGTTTGACGCCATCATCGTTACCGCCGGCTTAAAAGAAATGCCCCGAACTTTATTTGACCAGCTGGCGGTTGGGGGGCGCATGGTCGCGCCTGTAGGGGAGCTGCCGGAAGACTGCCAAATGAAAGTTTTCACTAAGCTATCGGATACAGAATTTAAAAATGACGATATGGGGCAATGCGCGTTTGTGCCTCTTTATAGCCCCGAAAGCGGAGGCTGGACAAAGGAAGGGCTGCAGCAGGCCCGTGACGCACGTGAGGCAAAAAGGCAGCAAGCGATTATAGACAGCCGCAGAGAGCTAAAGCAGCACCTTATCGCAGAAGCCGGCGAAGACGGGTACAGAGCCTTCGTAAGAGAAATCGGGTTTCCCATCGGTAATATAATGCATGCACGGGTTACTGAAGACCAAGTCTTAGATATGGTTAATCTTTTCTCTGACTTTTTTGGGAGGGTGGATGATAAAAAGAATGAAATTAAAGCCAAGCCAGAAGAAGTCCCGGCCGAGGAACAGATTATCGGCAGGGACTCGGAGCCCGTAGAGCTGCCGCCGGAAATCGTAATCAAAAGAACCTAAGTCCAAAACGTTTACGATATTGCTTAATAAAGCTAAAAATGTTATAATATAACAGATTGCTCGGGGGAAACCTGAGCGGTTGTTTTTTAACACTGCTTTTTGCGCGGAGCCGCCCTGGACAGCGTGCTGTTTAGAGCGGTTTCGTGCAAGAACAACATCATCTTCGACCCACAACCCCCTGGAGGGACAATGGCAAGAGCTATCAGAATCGCAGTCGTTGGCATCGCCCTGGCGGTGGTGCTCGCCGGCTGCGGTTGGGGAAGCAAGACCACCCTGATCCGCAGCGACCCGCCGATCAACGGCATGGAGGCGTCGGTCAAGTACACGATCGACTCCACGCCCAACGGCGCGGCAGAGACGAACCAGTCGGTCTACCAGGGTGTCAACGGCATCAGCCCGCTGCCCCTGCTGACCACCACGTTCGGCCGGGGCGCCAGCTCCAAGACGGAGACCGTCCAGGCCACGCGCGAGGACGGCACCGCCGTCAACGTGCTGGGCATGAACAAGCGGACGATCAACTTCGGCCTGACGCAGTTCCTGACCGCCGAGCTGGCCACCTACGACATGCGGGACGCCCGCGGCGACCGCGTATGCGGCGCCAAGGTCCGCATGACCTACCAGCCGAACATCGCCGAGCAGATCTTCGGCGCCGGCCTGGGCTCCGGGTGGGACGTGCTGTGGTACTACAGCGTGCCCTGCGCTTCCACCCCCGCGGCCCCGCTGGACCTCGCGAACGCGAAGTTCCAGGCCCTGGTCATCGACCAGGTGCTCAACGTCCGCATGACGGGCAAGCCCGTCATCTGGAACCGGGGCCACAGCGTCACCATCGTCGGCGGCAAGCCGACGACGCTCCCCGGCGGCTGGTGGAAGAGCAACGCGATGATCCTGAACGTCGCCACCCCCATGATCAAGGGCCTGATCAGCGACCTCAACCACAAGGACAACGACTGGCTGCAGTTCACGCCGGGCGGCCCCTATGCCAGCAGCAAGCTGGTCTACTCGGCCGGCGACGCGGACACGTACTTGACGTTCAAGCGGGTCTTCCTGAACCGCCAGAGCGACTACGTGGTCCACTTCCGCGGCGCGCCCAGCGAGCCGTGGAAGGTCGTGGTCATCCACCCGCAGTACAACATCGAGTGGAACGACCTGGGCCAGCAGTGGAGCGCGCTGAAGAGCCAGGCCTTCCCGAACATCGACTCCAAGATCAACCAGAAGACCGGGCTTCCCAAGGACTTCACGGACGCCACGGTGAAGGAGATCGAGACGGAGGGCTGCCAGAACTGCCCGAACGCCGGACTGGAGCAGATCCTGATCCGTGACGGCAACACCGGACGGCCGCTGTACGCCATGACCGTCCGCGGCTACCTGGGGGCCAACAGCTCGCTCGTGATGTTCGGAGGCATCCCCAACCTGTCGCTGGAGTCGGCCCTCAACAAGGCCGAAGACCGCCGGCAGAAGCTGGGCTACGACACCACGAACCACGTGCTGGGCTACAAGACGAACGGCTGTCCGATCCAGCGCGATCCGGACGGCAAGATCTCCGACCAGCAGATGTCCACGGACCAGTGCGTGAAGTTCCTGCGCGAGGGTTCGCTCTGGGACATGCTCACCCAGGACCCGACCAAGTTCGGGTTCGACGTGGTTGGGCAGTTCCAGGTCCGCGACAACAGCACCTGGCACAGCCAGTGCGACAGCGACGGCACTAACTGCGTCAACGTCGCGGACGACACCAAGCTGGACGCGAGCTACCTGTTCAGCACCGCCGGTCCCAAGCTGCAGCAGGCCTGGACGGTCATGCAGCTGCTCGGCGAGGTCGGAGTCCGCACGCTCGGCCTCAGCTACACCAGCGGACCGGGCCAGGGAAGCGGCATGCTCTTCGGGATGGAGCAGCCGATGATGTACCAGCAGTACTTCTCGGGAATCACCAACCCCGAGATGGTCTTCGCCTTCGACGCGCGGGCCCTTCAGCTGCCGCAGACCCTTGCGGCGGCCGGGCAGGCGCTCTACGGCAACCAGGGCTGACCACCCACGCCGGGGCTCCCTCGCAAGAGGGGGTCCCGGCCTCAACCATAGGCTTTAATTGCGATTGAAGCCTGCGGTTAAGTCAAGCTTTTCCTACGCTCAAAATAAGCGGGCAGTTAGGGCTTAGATGTGGATGCCGGCGGTGGCGCCGCCATCGATGGCGATTACCGCGCCGTTGATGTAGCCGGATTCCGGCAGAGCCAGGAAAGTTACCAGCCGGGCAATTTCTTCCGGCTGTCCCACGCGACGGGCGGGAGTTTGCTCAATCGCTTTCTGCATGGTCTCATCCGGAATCGATTCGATAATAGCGGTATCTACCAGTCCCGGTTCTACCAGGTTGAACGTAGCGGAATGCGGAGCACCAAACCGGCCCTGTTCACCGGGCAGGGAACGCATAAAGCCGCGCAAAGCGCCCTTTGAAGCAGCGTAGTTAGCCTGCATAGCGTGGCCGCCAGCCGCTACCGAACCGATTGTAATTACGCGCAAATCTTCGGTTTTGCGGGCGGCGCGCACTACTTCGCGGGTAACTATCATGGTGCCGCGAACATTAACGTCTAAGATTCTGCTAATAGCTTCATCTTCCATACGGCCAAAGGGCCCATCTTCTTTGGCTCCGGCATTATTTACCAGGACTGATATGACGCGACCGGCTTCGCTGCCAGCTGCTTGGCGGCGGCTCGTATCTTCGGCGACGATTTCTTTTAATACGCCGGCGATTTCTTCCGGCTCGCTGCCCAGGTCCAGCAGGACCCCGTGCCCGGCTTCGCCAAGACTTTCG
Source organism: Saccharimonadales bacterium (SeqCode) (assembly GCA_035688135.1). GTDB lineage: Bacteria > Patescibacteriota > Saccharimonadia > Saccharimonadales > UBA10212 > JAIFWC01. The sequence continues at coordinate 12,103 of DASSNG010000021.1, forward strand.
TTAATGGCTTCCACGCTGGTACTTTTGGTGCCCGTGCCCACTATATAAGCGCCTTCGCCAGCTAAACCTTCGGCTACGGCCTTACCGATACCGCTACCGGCGCCGGTTACTAAAGCTAATCTGTCAGAAAGTCTTCCGCTCTCTACGGACATATGGAAATCCTCTTTAATTAGGCATAATTATTCACCAAAATACAAAAACTGCAAGCATAAGCGCACCCGTATAACCAAGGTTAGCCCTTGGCGGCTTTTTCGAGTTCGGCGATGTCGTATTTGACCATCTTCATAAAACAGGCCACTACGCGTTCAACCAGCTCCGGGTCATCACTCTTCAGATATTCCTGCAAAACTCTTGGTACCACTTGCCAGGTGACGCCGAATTTATCCTGAATCCAGCCGCAGGCGATTGGTTTGCCTCCGTCGCTGAAGGCGTCCCAGTATTTATCAACCTCTTCCTGGTTTTCGCACGTTATGGTGAACGATACGGAGCCGTTCGGCAGATTAAAGCCTTCTGACACGCCCCCATTCATAAATGTGAATTGAGAGCCGCTTAACTCTAAATCTATTGTCATGACGGAACCGGTCGGCCGGCTGGTTACCTCTTCGGTAGCCTTTGGGGATTTAACGGTTGTCACTATCCGCGAGCCAGGGAAAAGGTTTACATAAAAATCAGCGGCTTCTTCGGCTTTATCAACGAACCAGATGAAAGGGGATATCTTATTCATACTCAGATTATACATGCAGAACAAGCGGGCGGTTTACATAATCACAGACAATAGTCGCGCATAAGACTAAGATTCCGGCGGAGGTGACTATGTACGAGGAAAGCGGTCCCGTACCTTCTGATGATGAGCTAAGCGCAGAGCCCTTGGCTGGCAGAGAAGAAGAGCCTATTGGTTTTATTAGTGATGAGGAGCTGCGGGAATTCGTTATAGCGGCGTCAGCACTGGGTTTTTGCCGGCCATCTATGGCCGTAAAGTTGCGTAACGTCCTTCACCAAGTGCATGAATCGCACCTAATGTATTTTTATCCTGGAGTCGACCATGAACTGGGCAGGATATACACCTTTCTTTATCAGGAAGGGCGTTTATCGCTGGATGTTTTAAGTGAAATTACAAGCCGTGAGCCTTTAAGCCTGCGCCATCAAAGCTGCGGTCCAAAAACCGACCAGCTGATAAATCTGTTGCTTAGTACATATAGAAGCAGGCCGGGTTAGACTTCTGCGTCGCTGCTTACGGGCGTGCGGCCGAAAAGTCTGGCAGCGCCGCCGCGCAGCCTGCCAGAAATATCCCGGGTCTGGGCAAAGTACAGAGCGGTGCCGCCAAGACAAAGCACAAAATCCATGACGTTATCCAGATTAGCTTCATGGCCGCGCTGAGAATGGAGCCAATAAAAATCGCCGCCGTGAGGGTGGTTTACCGCGCCTTGGGCGGTTTTGGCGCCGGCGTTGGCTGCCTGGCCCAGGAGCGTTCCAGCCGCCGCTTTGCCTTTTTTGAAAACCCTGTCTCCTATCCAAGCCGAATAGTATCCAATCCAAGGATGCTTAAAACTGCGCATCGGCGGCGGCCAGTCGCCATGTATCCACCCGTATTTCTGCGCAAAAAAGGCCGATACACCTACGCCGCCTATAGCAGCCGCGGTAGCTATACGGGCTTTTAGATTAAATCTTTTTTCTTCGTCTTGGATATCTTCTTCGGGGATATCAGGAATTTCAACTGCAAGCACTTCTGTCACTTCGTAAGATTATAAAGCAAGTCCGGCAGTTGCAAATATTTTCTATAAAAATCTCTCACCCGGCAGCAGAGTTAGCGGTGAGGGGGCTCACTGACGGCTGAAGCGGGCAGTGTAGAATATAAGTTATGTTTGAAAAGATCGCCCGGTTTTCCGTCAAGTTCCGCTGGCTGATTATTATCTTCTGGATTGCTGTTATACCGCTGGCGATACAGAACTTTCCAAAGATTAGCGACGTAGAAAAGAATGACGTTTCGGATTTTTTGCCGGCCAAAGTCCAAACCAACAAAGCATCTAAATTAGAAAAAGCTTTTGAACGCAAGAATACCGCCACCAGCACTGATTTGGTAGTGTACCGGGATAACGAACGCCTGACAGGGCAGGATGCCGCGGCCGTTTCACGGCTTTCCGGGAATATCCAAAAAGTAGCGGACGTAACGGAAGTCCGTAATCTTGGAATCAGCGCCGACGGACAGGCTCAGCAACTGCTGGTAGGTATCACCGGGGCCGGTTTTGGCGAACAGATAACTCAGATAATAGATAATATCCGCACGGCTATGAAGAGTACACCCTTGCCGGCAGGACTGCACGCTAACATGGCCGGGGAGCTGGCCGCGAGCGTGGACCAGCAAAACGCAAACCAGAGCGGCCAGAATAAAACCGAGATTTATACGGTTATTCTGATTCTTGTGCTGCTGTTGCTGGTTTTCCGCTCGGTGCTGGCGCCGATAGTGACATTGGTGCCTGCTGGCCTTGCGCTGCTTCTTTCTCAGCCGGTCATAGCGGAAGCTACTAAGATAGGCGTCAAGGTGGGGTTTATTACCCAGATTCTGTTGATTGTACTGATACTGGGAGCAGGGACGGATTACGGGCTGTTTTTGGTGTTCCGGACGCGTGAAGAATTAAGGGCGGGCCACAGTCCCAAAGAAGCCGTGGTAAGAGCGCTATCGCGTGTGGGCGAGGCTATAACGTTCTCTGCCCTTACTGTTATTGCCGCACTGCTAACGCTTCTGCTGGCCAGCTTTGGCCTGTACCAAGGATTGGGCCCGGCGCTTGCCATCGGCCTGGCCATAATGCTGCTGATGGGCCTGACATTTTTGCCGGCCGTGCTTTCTATTTTGGGCCGCGCCGTATTCTGGCCGTCAAAGACTCATAAACGCGAAGTCAAATTTGGCCTGTGGGGGCGCATGGCTGACGGTGCTATAAAACACGCCAAGCTTGTGCTGGTGCTGGGGGTAGTGGTTTTTGGGATTTTGAGCGCCGGGCTTATAGGCTATAAGTCGGCCGGCTTTGGCAATCAGCCCCCGCCCAGCGGCAGTGATTCGGCGCGCGGTCAGGCCGCGCTCGCTAAGCACTTTCCGGCCGCCAATTCTAACCCTGATGTACTGTTGCTGCATTTTGATACCCCGATTTGGAATGACTTAACAAGGCTGCAGACCGCGCAGACGAAACTATCTGGTTCAGAAGTGTTCGCGGCGGTAAGCGGGCCGCTGAACTTAAACGGCGCCCATCTGACCACGGAGCAGCTTGCCCAGATTCACCAAGGCGACAACCTGCCGGCCCAGCAGGCTCTTGGCCAATTCATAAGTCCTGACGGAAAGACCATACAGTTTTACGCGCTGATGAAAGCCGGCCCCACAGGAAGCGCGACCGCTATGCGGGCTACCCCTGCAGCCAGAGCTGAACTGGCCGCCGTAGCCAGGGCCGTAGGCGCAGACGATAACGGCGTGCTGGGAACAGATTCCGTTGCGTACGATATAAACCAGGTCCAAAACTCAGACTTAAAGAAGATTATCCCGGTGGTTCTGGTGCTTATAGGCGTCCTGCTGGCTGTTATGCTGCGCAGCCTAGTCGCGCCGTGGTACCTGATAGCAACGGTCGGATTAAGTTATGTCGCCAGCCTGGGATTCGCGATGTACATCTTCGTGCATTTTCTTAATCAGGACGGGCTGAATTTTGTCCTGCCGTTCCTGCTGTTCATATTCGGTATGGCGCTGGGGCAGGACTATAACATCCTGGTAATGGGCCGGATCCGCGAAGAAGCCCATCATGAAAAAACACTATTTGCGGCCGTTACCAAAGCCATTGGCATAACCGGTACCACAGTAACATCGGCCGGGCTGATATTGGCCGGCACCTTCAGCATACTGGGGCTGGTCGGCGGCAACACCCAGGTAGAGCAAATAGGATTCGGCGTTGCGTTTGCCATTCTGCTTGATACTTTCTTTGTAAGAACCCTTTTGGTGCCCTCCATCGTCGCCCTTCTGGGCAAGTGGAACTGGTGGCCTTCCAAGCTGTCAAAGTAGACTCCCAGCAAAATCTACACGCTAAGCTTTATCTCAGATTCCATCTGCTAAACTGGTCGGACATGAGAAAAAGTATAGTCATCATAGCGGCGGTAGCCATTATAGGAATCCTGGGAATGGCCGCCAAATCACACCATCGGGACGGGGCTCCTTTGACTGCTCCTAGTTCATCATCTTCCCCGGCCGCAACACCGATTGCCGCCAGGCAGCAAGCCGCCACGGCCGCGTATAAGGACGGCACTTACAGCGGCGCTAGCGAATTTACTCCTTATGGCACAGTTCAGATCGCGGTGGTGGTCAGCGGCGGCAAAATCACTAATGTGGACTTTCTGCAGATGCCCTCCGATATGGGACATTCACGGGAAGTGACAAGTTTTGCCGAGCCTTACTTGAAGGACGAAACCATACAGAGCCAAAATTCCAATATCCAGTTCGTATCCGGAGCTACTACTACCAGTGCGGCGTACGAACAATCTCTGCAGGCGGCGCTGGACAAAGCGGTTATAAGCTAGCACGCCTTTGACGGCCGGCATCTTCTGATATCGGCTCCGTAAAGCGGGACCTGGTAAACTTAAAGAGTATGAGAAGAGGAGTAATAATCATCCTTGCGGTGGCTATTATAGGCATTCTTGGCATCTACGCCGGAGGCCGCAAAGATAAGCCGTCAGCGCTTGGAGCGGGCTCTGGCTTTTCCGCCGGAAACCCCGGTGCAGCTTCTGGTACCGGCGGCACTGCAGACTATAAAGACGGTACCTATACAGGCGACGCCATAGACAGCCCTTACGGTACGGTCCAGGTGGGGGCAGTGGTTGCCGGCGGGAAAATCACTGATGTGGACTTTCTGCAGATGCCGAGCGATCGCGGCCACACCCAGGAGGTTACCGCTTTTTCCGAGCCTCTGCTCAAGCAGGATACCCTTAAAAAGCAGAGCGCCCATATCGATTTTGTTTCGGGCGCCACCACTACCAGCGAAGCCTACGAACAGTCGCTGCAATCGGCCTTAGATAAAGCCGCGACAAGCTAGTTACCTATGAGACTTACCAGACATATCATGGGGATGCCTACCAGCCTTGATATACCCGGCGCCGAACCGGATGTATTTGAAGCCGCTTTTGAGCGGCTGATTGAAATCGATCACAGATTTAGTACCTATAAAAATGACAGCGAGGTATCCCGGTTCGGCCGGGGCGAACTTAAAGAAAAGGATATAAGCGACGAACTTAAATCCGTGATTAAAGCCAGCAAAGATGCCGAGCGGCTGACTGGCGGCTATTTTTCGGCTTGGGCGGGGGGAGTCTTTGACCCGTCCGGCTATGTAAAAGGCTGGGCAATCGCAGAAGCCGGGAAGGTGATTGAAAACAGCGGCTATAAGACGTACTGCCTGGGCGCCGGCGGAGATATACTGGCGCGTTCGGATAGCGGCAGGCTTTGGAATATAGGCATCCAGGATCCCTTGGACCGCGGTAAAATACTTAACAAGTTAAGTATTACTGACGGAGCGGTCTGCACCAGCGGCAGTTACGAAAGAGGAGCCCATATCATCAACCCAAAGACCGGCGAACCAGCCAACGAGCTGCTTAGCGTGACCGTAACCGGGCCGGATGTGATAATGGCGGATATTTTGGCTACGGCATGCTTTGCCATGGGCTATAAAGCCGCGGAATTTATGAAGCGCCAAAAAGGCTACCAGGCGCTGATTATCCGTAACCGGGGAAATAATCTGTAACTATTTTGTCGTAGCTGACGCCCGCTTTCAGCAGGACTTTTTCCATCGCGTCCACGAAGCCGAAAGGCCCGGAGACGTAAAACAGCCTTTCTTTATAATCGGGCAGAGCCTGCCGTAAAAGGGATTCATCGATATGTTTTCCTGTGACGTACAGCGTTTTAAGGCCGGCTGCCTCAGCGTCTTTAAAAAGTCCCTTAAAGGCGATTTCAGATTCGGAGTTAACCGAATAAAGCAACGCGGCATCCCGTTTTTCAGATGAATCAATCATATATCTGACCATGCTGCGGAAAGGTGTTATGCCGACGCCGCCCGCCAGGAAGGCGAGCTTTTTATCCGTGCCCTTGGGCAGAAGGAAACCGCCCGCCAGGCGCGAAGCCAGGATTTTATTGCCGGGTTCCAGTTGGGCCAGTTTTTGTTTGAAGGCGCTGGCGTTCGGCGGCTGTTTGACGGTGAACATCATTTCGGGCTCGCTTGGCGATGACGAAACGGTCAGGTATCGCCGGTTGCCCCGTGAATCGGTGCGGCTGCCGGCCACCGTCCATTCCATATATTGCCCCGGCTGGTAGCGCAGGCGCGGCGGCGTTTTAAAAATATAGCTGACTATACCTTCGGCCTCCTTTACGCTCCGCACGAAACTTAACTCATAGCGCCGGTTAGCCGCGAAGATAAAGGTGAATATATTGCCAAGCAGCAGCGCTTCCTCGGGGCTGAGTTTAAGGCGTGTTACGGAATAAAGCAGCCCTACCAGCAGAGTGTAGGGCAGATAGTAGCGGGCGCCGGCCGGGGAAGTAAGCGGTTCGGTAAGCATTACGATGGCAAAAAACAGCGCCTGGGTGGAAATCAGCTCCAGCCAAAGGAAATGCGCGTCCGAACCGGAGCTGGTGGCAAAGATCAGATAAAGAAGATAAACAGCCAGGAATAATCCGACCATGGTGTAGCGTTTCATCTTCCTTAAGATAAGGAATCCGCCCAAGATTACTATGGGCGTCATGAATTTGGTGCCGACCCACCAGGAGGGAAATTGGTTAAAAAACTGCCCGGCTACGAAAGCGCCGGCCGCCGCCGGGTTGAATATATGGCTTTTACGCCAGGTAAGGACATATTTGGAGGCGATAGCCGCCAGGCCGGCCACGGCTGCGACAGTAAAACCGCGAGCATCTGTCGCGGGCGCTAATATGAGCGCCAGGATAAGGGCTGTTATAAGGCTGGACTCTTTGTTGGCCGGGATATCCAGGAACTTGGCGAGCAGCTTATTGGCCGACCAGCCGACCGCTGTTATCCAGCCGGCTGAAATCACGATCCAGTACCAGCTATACGGCACTTTATGAAAGACGCCCCCCACCGCCGCCCAGCCTATCATAACCAGCAGATAGTAAAGCATCAGCCGATAGCTGGTAAAACGGTCATTTATGGCGTCTGCCAGACTTCCGGTTTTTTGAAGCGCCAGGCTGAAATATGATGGCATTCGCGTATCCTCCCGCTAAAAGCTGTGAATCAGCTTAGCTTACAGCCGTTCCGGCGCAGACCGGGCAGCTATTCTCATTCTCGAACTCCGCTATCCAGTGGCGCCCTGCTTCCTGCCATGGCTCATAATCGTGGTAGCCGACGAAATCAGCCGCCGATCTCATCATCCAGCCCAGCCTGCCATAAATATGGACTCCATTCCATAGCACCGCTGCCCACCGCGGGCCCGCCGGTGTTACATAGATAGGCTTTTTGGCCCGATAAGATTTTGGTTTCTTGCCCTCTACCTGCCGCAGCAGATTGTCGGCTACGTACTTGCCGTCAAAAATGGCGGTCTGGGCCATTCCGGAATATTCAGTGTCGGCATTGTCGCCGATTACGAAGATATCCTCTTCGGCCTGCAGGTATTTGTCTACGGCAACCTTCCCGTGTTCGCCAAAAGCGAACTTATTGGCGTCAAAGAAAGGATGATTCGTCACGCCGGCCGTCCAGATGACAGTATGGCTGCGGAGCGGCCGGCCGCTTACGGTGAGAGAGTCGGCTGTTTCGGCCTGGACAGCCTGCCCAAGGTATAGCCGGATACCAAGTTTGCGCAAATGCTTAGCTATGGCCCGCGAGTAGTCTTTGGGCATCCGGGGCACCAGCCGCGGAGCGGCCTCTATGAGTTCGATATTAAGTTTCCTGTCGCGCAGGCCGTGCATCTTCATAACGTGGCGGATATAGGCGGGCAGGGCGCCGGCCAGCTCCACTCCGGTGGGGCCACCGCCAATGACGACGTAATTCAGGTCAGGCCGGCCTTCATCAATCAGCTGTCTGTGGATGTGGTCCCGGAGACGCCGCGACTCAGCCTGGCTTTTGATGCCGTACGAATACTCCTTTAAACCTTTGATGCCGAAGTAGTTAGTGACCACTCCCAGCGATATGATGAGTTTGTCGTATCCATAATCTTTGCCGGCGGATGTTCTGACCGTCCTGGCCTGGCGGTCTATCTTTTTGGCGGTGCCTTTTTCTACGGCTATGTTCTTGTTTTTGAATATCTCTTCAAGCGGGATGCTGGCGGCGGTCATGCGGCCGCCGGTAGCGGCGTGGTAAAGCGTTGGATAATATCTGAAGCTGTCCTGATCGGACAGCAGAATAACCTTTATGCCGGGTTTACCGGCCAGCCCCAAAGCGGCTTTTATACCGCCGAAACCACCACCCAGAATAAGGATTTTTGTTTCTTTGTTTGCCATTATGCTTATTTTATCCTAAGCCGCGCCGATATTACATAGTATAAGTATTGTCCGGTAAAGCATTATCGGATATGATTAATCGAACACTTAAAGGAGTATCACCTTGGCCAGAGCTAAAAGGGAGCTGTCCCGGCATTCTGAAAATAAATGGGTAATCTTGGCGCTAATGGCCATGTCCCAGTTCATGGTGGTGGTGGATGTGACAATCGTCAACGTAGCGCTGCCCAGCATGGCCCGGGCGCTTCATTTTACCCCAAACAACCTGCAGTGGATAATCACCGCTTATACTCTGACATTCGGCGGTTTTCTGCTTTTGGGCGGACGCGCGGCTGACGTATACGGCCGCCGTAAAATTTTTATATATTCGGTATCTTTCTTTTCAATCATGAGCCTGCTTTGCGGATTAGCCGAAAGCGATACACAGATGATTATAGCCCGGGCTTTACAGGGTTTGGCGGGCGCCATAATGTCCCCGGCCGCGCTGTCGATTGTGATAAGCGAGTTCAAAGAAGGCCGCGAGCGCAATACGGCGCTTGGAGCCTGGGCCGGCGTGGCGGCCGGCGGTTCGGCGGTCGGACTGCTCATAGGCGGTGTGCTTACCGAATACTTAAGCTGGCGCTGGAACTTCTTTGTGAACGTGCCTATAGGTATCGTGGTGGTCGCCGCCAGCATGAGGCTTCTGCCGCACCATATCGGGGAAGAGAACAAGAAACTCAAACTGGATCTGCCAGGCGCGGTGCTGGCAACGGTGGGCCTGATGAGCCTGGTTTACGGTTTAAGCAAAGCGCCGGCTGACGGCTGGGGATCGGCTACAGTATGGGAGTTTATAGCGGCCAGCGTCGTCCTACTGGCAGGCTTTGTGATTAACGAGCGCAGGACGGATCAGCCGATGCTGCCGCTGCGGTTATTCAGGATACGGAATGTTTCGGGCGGTAACGCCACGGCTCTTGCTATCGCCTGTACGCTGTTCAGCATGTTTTACTTCATGACCCTTTACGTCCAAACGGTCCTGGGCTATGGCCCGGCAAAGTCCGGAGTTTCCTTTTTGGTAGTGACGCTTGTTATCGGTATGACGTCGGCATTCGTGTCTAAAACGGTCAACAAGCTTGGCTACAAGCCCTTCCTGGTAGCCGGTCCGGCAGTCTTGAGCGTAGGCTTGTTCACCATCGCCCACCTGATGAAAGTAGGCGGCCACTACTGGCAGAACGTGTTCCCGGGCCTGGTCTTAATCGCCCTGGGCATGGGTTTCTCGTTCATTTCTATGACCCTGGCGGCCACCAGCGGGGTGCCGAAGCATTTGTCAGGAATCGCGTCAGGGGTGCTGAATACTTCCCAGCAGGTAGGAGGGGCTATCGGCCTGGCTATCTTATCCGCGGTTTACGCGTCCGATCTCAAATCCGGTTTATCAAGCGGTACTGCCGCGCCATACGCTAAAATCCACGGTTTCCAGGCGGGGCTGCATGTTGGCGTGGGACTGGCGGTGGCCGCCGCTATCGTGGCCCTGCTTATAGTCAAAAACGAAAAGGTCGACCCTCACGAAGGAGTTGCTCCGGCTTAAGCCCCGGCGCAACTCGAGCAAAGACCGTAGACTTCCAGCTGGTGGCCTCGAGGCGAAAAACCGCTTTTGGCTGCTACCGTATCAATCATGGTCTCCAGCATCGGGTTATCAGGCAGTTCTGACATCCGGCCGCAGTTGGTGCAGTACATGTGATGGTGGTGGCCGGTAAAAACATCGGATAACTCAACCTTGTACTTCCAGCCGACGTTCAGCCGCCGGACGATTCCCAGGCGCTCAAATAAATCGATGGTGCGGTAAACGGTGGCGCGGTCTGTTTTGCCTTTGGCCCGCTGTACCAGGACCTGCATGCTCTGAGGTCCCTGGTTCAGCATCAAATCAAAGACCGTCTTACGGGGAGCCGTCAAGCTGGCCCCGCCGGCTTTGAGGATGGATTTAAGAGTTTCATAGTGCATACTTGTCTTTAATTTTGAAGTTTTTGCGACTTTTTTGCAAATTTTAGCAATAGGACGATAAAATTTTTCCGATGGAAGTATTTTTACTGACTCTTGCGGCGTCTTTTGCGGCATTCGCGGGCGGCTACACGGCTATCCGGGCAAGGAGATGGCTGAAATACGCTATGGCCTTAACCGCCGGGCTGGTGCTGGGTCTGGTCACTTTTGATCTGCTGCCGGAAATCTTTAACCTAACCCGCTCGCAAAGGCTGGACGCGGTATGGCCTATGCTGGCGATGACGGCCGGTTTCCTGGTTTTTCATCTGTTTGAAAGATTAGTGCCGCTGCACGAAGCAAGTGAGAAGCAATATGGCCCCCACCGGCACCCGACTTTAGGCGCCGCCAGGGCGCTGGCGCTGTCGGGGCATAGTTTTCTGGACGGGCTAAGCATCGGCGTAGCCTTCCAGGTGGAGGCTGCCGTTGGAACGGCAGTGGCAATCGCTGTCATCGGCCACAGGTTCGCGGACGGCTTGGATACGACGACCTTCATGCTGTTTCACCAGACAAAACTGACCCATATCAAAAAGTGGCTCTCGGCGGTTATCCTGATGCCTATTTTAGGAGGGTTGGCAAGCTTGACATTTGACTTATCGGAAAAGGCCCTGGCCATCTATCTGGGGTTTTTCGCCGGCTTCATCCTTTATATCGCCGCCAGCAACCTGCTGCCGCAGGCCCACAGCCAGGAGGCGTCAAGAATAACCACGATGCTTACGGTTCTGGGGGCTATTATCATGCTCATAGTCACCCGCCTGGCTTAAAGGTATAATATCTATATGATCATCGGGGTGATAATTGGGGGTGCCATTCTGGGCGTATTAATCCTGGTTGGCGCTTTTTATTTTTTGGGCCAGAAATTCCTGCTCCAGCTGGCGGATGCTAACGCCCGTCAGCGCAAAGGCAACAAAGAAGAGATTGAATCAGGCGTTAAAGATATTATTACCAGCCACGAAAAGCTGCTGACTGAAATCACCCGCAATCTGCAAAAAGAATTGACCGAAAGCCAGAAAGGCGTAGTGGACCTAAAAGCCCAGAACGCCGCTATCAGGGAGCAGCTTGCCAATACCGCTAAGATTACCGAAGGGCTGCAGGTTTCAACGGAAGGATTGAAAAATCTGCTGGCCAATAACCGGCTCCGAGGCGAATGGGGAGAGCAGGTTGCCGAAGACCTGCTTATGGCAGCCGGATTCGTAGAGAAAGTTAATTACGTCAAACAGGCCAGCACGAGCGAAGGCCGGCCCGACTTCACCATCCTTCTGCCGGATGGCTATAAACTGAACGTCGATGCCAAGTTTCCTTTTGACGACCTTATCTCTTACCAGGAAGCGAAGACCGATACGGAAAAGAAAAGGGCTCTAAATGCTTTCGGCACGGCGGTAAAGAATAAGATACGGGAAGTATCGACAAAAGATTATATCGACCCGGAAAACCAGACGCTGGACTTTGTGCTGATGTTCATCCCGAATGAGATGATATTCAGTTTTGTCTACGAAAAATTGCCCGATATCAACGACTTTGCCAGCAGGCAGAAAGTAGTGCTGGCCGGCCCGTTCGGCTTCACAGCCGTCCTGCGCCTGGTATTGCAGGCCCACAAGAACTTCCACCATGAAAAAAGCCTGGTTCAGATCCTGGGCCTGATAAGCAAATTTCAGGATGAGTATGCCAAATTCGGCGAAAGCATGGAGCGCCTAGGCAAGCAGCTGGAAACCGCTCAAAAGACTTTTACGGAGGTAGAGGGTACCCGTAACAGGCAGCTGACCAGGGTAGTGGAGCAGATAAGCAGCCGTTCGGCTGCCAGCCTGGACTCCGGTAAAGAACCCCGCCAGCTGAAAATCAAGGACTAGCTTTTAAGGAGGTCGATAATTAAGGCGGCCGTCCAGGAGAAGTTATCCGCGCCGGCCGGCCGGCCGTTTAGCGGGTTGAAATATTCGTAAAAACCACCTTTGGCGACCATTTCTATAGTGCGGTCCCGTAAAAGCCCGGCTTCTTCGGAAAACCCGTAGCGAAGGAGGCCGTCAATTATCAGCCAGTTCGTATTTACCCAAGACGGCCCCTGCCAGTATTTGACGGGGTTGAAATACGCGGAATCCCTGGGTACGGTGGGGACCGGCCACTTTGTGGCGTTACCTCCTTTTTTAAGCCTGTTCACGAGTTCCTGCGCCCGGCTTTTAGAAATAGCGCCGGAATATAACGGCAGAAGCGAAGAAATCGTCGGCTCTTCTATAAGCTTATGGCTGACAAAGCTGCGGCTGTAATAGGCCCCGGAGGATTCGTCCCAAAGCTGTTCGAACGCCTTATTCGTCCTATCCATATTTTCCGTTAACAATTCCGGCAGGCTACGGCCGGCGGTCTTTGCGATTTCTTGCAGGCAGCTGTTCGCCCGAAGAAAAATACTATTGAACGCTAAATCTTCAACGGCGAACAGCGACCGGGAAATCAGAGCTTCTGAATTATAGGCCTTGCGGCGCAGGCGATGTACGGCGGCCCAATATGCCAGGGCTTCTATGTTGCTCATACGCTGTCCCGGAGGCACATACTTTGTGTCACGCCTGAAAAGATTGACCAAGCTGTCCAGTCTGAGCTTTTCGATTAAAGATACCCACCATGGCATGCTGTGCTTGCGCAGCTCGCTTATCCAGGGAGGTGAATTATCCAGGCCGGATTCGTAAGGATGCAGCAAAAGTATCAGTCCCTCGCGGTGGGGGTCCCGGTCGGCGTACAGCCATTCGTGGTAACGGACAAGCGCCGGCAGCATTTCCTTATACCAGCTGCGCCGCTCAGGGATTTTAAGCCTTTGGCCCACCCGCAGAACGGCTTCGGCCAGCATCGGCGGCTGGGTTATCCCGCTGGTGGCTACGCTTTCCGGCGCGAAGGGATTTACCCAGCTGCGCCACAGGTCGACATGCCTTCGTTCGCCCTCTCCGGCAAAGATGATATTCGGGAGCATGCCGTTGTCCCACTGGCCGCGCAACAGGCTGCGCAGCTCTGCCTGGGCCCTTTCAGCGTCCAGATGGCGCAGCCCTATGGCTATGAAGCAGCTGTCCCACAGCCACTGGTGCGGATAAAGGTTGCCTGCGGGTACAGTCCAGCCCCCCCGGTCGTTGCCTTTCAGGATACGGGCAGCCTCTTTTATAAGCTGTTCATCAGCATTTTCGTCCATGTCATGAGTATAGCAAGCAGTCTGTTCCACCCCTGGCAATCTGTTATAATTGACAACTAATGGAGTATGAAATCCCGGAGATTGCCAAAGCTGCCAAGCAGCTTAAACAAAAGTTCGATACGCTTGAAGATAAGCGGGCTATTCTGCGCGCTCCGGAGCTCTCGGCTTTATTCGACAGACTAAAAGAATTACCGGTGGATAAAAAAGCCGCTTTCGGCAAAGAAGCTAACGCGCTTAGGATGGAGCTGCAGTCGCTGGCTGAAAAACAAGACCGGCAGACCGGAAGTTTACCGCCCATCGACGTCACCGCGCCTTTTGACGTTAACGTTCCCGCAGGTGAAAGACCGGGCCTGCTCCCCGCTGAGCAGGGGACGATTCATCCGCTCATGACAGAACTGGACTTGGTATTGGATATCTTTGGAAGGATGGGGTTTACGGCTGTAGAGTCGCGCGAGATCGACGATGATTACCATATGTTCACCAGCCTGAACTTTCCGCCAGGCCATCCCGCACGAGACGAATACGATACTTTCGTGACGGACGAAGGCCTGATAGCGCCGGCCCACACATCGATAATGCAGAACCGGGTACTAAAAGCCGGCAAACCGCCTATCAGAGCGGTTATCCCAGGGCGGGTATTCCGTAACGAAGATTTAGACGCCCGCCACGAGCACACCTTCTACCAGCTGGAAGGGATTTATGTGGACGAAGGTATTAACGCCGGCCACCTTATAGCTACGCTCAAGACATTTTTAGAGGAGTATTACGGCCAAAGCCTGGAAGTTAAAACCCAGCCATTCTATTTCCCTTTTACCGAACCCAGCTTTGAGTTCGCCATTTCCTGCCCGTTCTGCCAAAAGAAAGGCTGCCACATCTGCAGCCAGACCGGCTGGATAGAACTTTTGGGCTGCGGCATGATACACCCGAACGTTCTGCACGAAGGCGGCGTGGACTCATCCAAGTACACCGGGTTCGCCTGGGGCATGGGCATAGACCGCCTGGTGATGATGAAGTATGGCATAGAGGATGTCCGCCACTTTGAGTCGGCTAACCTTAAATTCCTGAGGCAATTCTCATGAAAATACAGATTGTTGATAAAAACGATAATTTAATCGGTGCAAAAGAGCGAACCGCGGTTGACTATTCAAAAGATATATATCGGATCTCCGCGCTCTGGCTAACTAACTCAAAAGGAGAAATACTTCTTGCTCAGCGCCAGCTGACAAAGGACAAGGACCCCGGCTTATGGGGGCCGGCTGCCGTCGGTACGCTAGACGAAGGCGAGACTTATGAAAGCAATATGCAAAAAGAAGCCAAAGAGGAGATTTGCCTAACTGGAATAAAATTCAAAATCGGTCCAAAGGTTTTTGTCCAAAAACCCAGATTTCATTTTTGCCAGTGGTATTTTGCTGTTTGCGATTGGCCGGTTGATAAGTTCAAAATCCAAAAGGAAGAAGTCGCGCAGCTAAAATGGGTAGCGCCAGCCGATTTAAAAGACGACCTTAAGTCTCATCCTGAAAATTATGTCTCGCAAATGCCGATAGTTGTGGAGAAATTCGTATGAGCGATGTAAAGATTTTGGAGCAGCGGGCCATGGAAATCCGCAACCGCTACAAAGAATTGGAAATCAAAAGGGATGGCCAATCATGGGATGCCAAGAAAATGGCTCGCGGATTTAAAAAAGACGTGGAAGATCTGATCGATATCCTGGAATCAAAGAAAATCGATGAACGAAAACTCAGCCACGAATTAGCTGATTGCCTGTGGAGCGTGTTAGTTATTGCCCGCAAAGTTGATGTCGATATCGAGCGGGCATTCTGGACAACTATGGGCGAACTGGACCAGCGGTTCGAGGAAGGCGGCGCATGAATGTAAGCGCCAACTGGCTTAATAAATATACCGGCATCCGGCTTGATATAGATGAACTGGCGGATAAAATCGGCGCCCAGCTTGGGGCTGTGGACGATATCATCGATACGGGCAGCCGCTATAAGGGTGCGGTGATTGCCAAAGTGATTTCGGCGGAAAAACACCCAAACGCCGACAAGCTAAGCCTGTGCCTCATAGATGACGGCGGCGCCGTGAAAGATGCCGATAGGAACGAGCAGGGCTATATCCAGGTTGTCTGCGGAGCTCCGAACGTCGCGGCCGGGCAGACCGTGGTCTGGCTGCCGCCTGGGGCTGTAGTGCCGTCAACTTTCGATAAAGACCCATTCGTGCTGGAGGCCCGCGAACTGCGAGGTAAAGTAAGCAACGGCATGATTGCCAGCGCCAAAGAACTGGCCGTCGGCGATGACCACACAGGCATCGTGGTAATCGAAGAAGATGTAAAGCCCGGCACCTCATTCATAGAGGCCTTTGAGCTGGATGATTACATAATCGACATCGAGAACAAGATGTTCACTCATCGCCCGGACCTTTTTGGCATCTTAGGTGTCGCCCGCGAGGTCGCCGGTATCACCGGCACGGCGTTCAAAAGCCCTGACTGGTACCGCGAAGACTTGAGCATCCCAAGCGATGGCCGGAAAAACGTACTGCCGTTATCGGTAAAAAATGAAGTGCCCGAACTTGTGCCGCGGTTCATGGCGGTAGCGCTGAAAGATGTTAAAGTCGCTCCCAGCCATTTCAAACTCCAGACATACCTGGCTAGGGTCGGGATCCGGCCGATAAACAACATCGTGGATGCGACTAATTTCATCATGCACCTTACCGGCCAGCCTGTGCACGCCTATGACTACGATAAATTGGGTACAGGAATCCTTGGCGTAAGACTTAGCAAGAAAGGTGAAAAACTGACAGTAATCGGCGGCAAAGAAATCATCTTGGATGAGGGAGCCGCGGTAATAACGGACGGCCAAAAACCGGTCGGGCTGGGAGGGGTGATGGGAGGCGCGGGTACCGAAGTGGACGCTGATACGAAAAATATCATTCTGGAGTGCGCCGCCTTTGACATGAACCTTACCCGCAAGACCTCTATGGTATACGGTCTGTTCACTGACGCGGCTACCAGATTCACCAAAGGCCAGAGCCCGCGGCAGAATGGGGCCGTTATGGGCCGCCTGATACAGAAGGTGCAGAAGAGGGCCGGCGGCCGTATAGCCAGCGAGCTCGTAGACTTAAAAAATGGTAAGAAGCTCGAACATACCGTCAGTACGGATACCGGATTTATCAACACGCGCCTGGGTCTAAGCCTTACGGCCGAAAAGATCGCCGCTTTGCTTTCGAATGTCGAGTTCACGGTGGATGCAGACGGTGAGAGCCTGAAAGTAACACCCCCATTCTGGCGGACTGACATCGAGATTCCCGAGGATATCGTCGAAGAGGTCGGCCGGCTGTACGGTTACGATAAGCTGCCGGTTATACTGCCGCGGCGGGATTTGTCTCCGGCGCTAAAGAATCCGGCCATAGCCTTTAAAAGCCGCCTGCGCGCAATACTTAAGCAAGCCGGAGCCAACGAAGTGTTAACCTACAGTTTCGTCCACGAAAACCTTCTTAAGAAAGCCGGCCAGGACCCAAAGAACGCTTACCATATCCGCAACGCCCTGAGCCCGAATCTGCAGTATTACCGGCTTAGCCTTACGCCCAGCCTTTTAGAAAAAGTCCAGCCTGATATCAAGGCCGGTTTTGACGAGTTCGGCCTGTTCGAGATAGGCAAAGCGCACGGCCGGAGCGAAATGGAAGACGGTCTGCCAAAGCAGTTCGAACGCCTGGCGCTGGTGTTAGCCAGCAAATCGAAAGGCCAGGGAGCCGCGTATTTCTGGGCGCAGAACTACGTTCAGTACATAGGCAAAAAGCTCAATTTGGTTCTAAGGTTCGAGCCTCTGGAGAACACGCAGTTCCCAATAAAAGAGCACCTACTGTTTGAGCAGATGCTGGCTGTATACGATCTTAAGCGCGCGGCTTTGGTCTACGCCGGGGATAAACTGGCTGGTGTCGTAGGTGAATTCCGGCCTGAGACCAAGACCGCTCTGAAACTTCCGGCATTCTGCGCCGGGGCGGAACTGTTCCTGTCCACTATGCAGAATTCACCGGATATGACCTACCAGCCATTGCATCGCTTCCCGGAACTGGAACAGGACTTCACGCTCCGTTCTTCCGCGGAGCTGTCCTATCAAGAACTTGCCGGCTTTATGGCGGAGAACATAGCGCGCTTATCAGTGCCGCACGGCTACGGTTTCTCTATCCGGCCGCTGGATATCTTCCAGAAAGCGGATGACAAGAAGCATAAGCAGACCACATGGCGTATAATCTTATGGCATCCGGAGCGGACACTGACCACCCAGGAGACGAATAAGCTGCTGGATGAGGTCGCGTCCAAAGCAAAACAGGAATTAAAAGCAGAGAGGGTATAAATGAAAGAATTCTTAAGACGCGGCGGCTGGGTTTTTTTGGCGCTACTGTTCGTAGTCACGGCTTTGGGTGTAGGCGTGTACGCATTTGTTTCAAATACGCACCCGGCCGGCTCAAATGATTACATAAGCTGCGGCAAACAGAGCGTTGGCAAGCAAAAACCGGGCAAGGACGGCAAATACGCCGGAACCACGCTGGTGGACTACACGCCCGTCAACCATGTCAGTTACGTCAAATGTGAAGATTTGAAAGTTGGTACAGGAGCCGTGGCTACGCCTACTTCTACCGTCACCGCCACCTATACCGGCGCCTTAGCGGACACCGGCCTTATATTCCAAAGCTCGCTGGACACCGGCCAGCCTTTTACGGCCCAGCTTAACGGCGGCGTCATACCCGGCTGGCAGGCCGCTATCCCCGGTATGAAAGTTGGCGGGACGCGGCGCATAATGATTCCCGCGCAGTACGCCTACGGCGCCCAGTCCGTCGGCGGTATCCCCCCGAACTCCGACCTGGTTTTCGATGTCACCCTGCTGGCAGTAAAGTAAGCCCTTTATTGTGTATATTTGGGGTTAAAAACACTACATGTAGCGTTATTGACTAAATACGCTACACCATTTAAACTTAGTTAAAGACATCAAAATTAACATCTAAAGAGGGTACAAGATGGCCAAAGACATCACTATTTTTACTACTAACACCTGCACTTATTGCGCTATGGTCAAGCGTTTTCTGGACATGAAAGGCCAAAAATACAGCGTGGTTAATTTGGACGAGCACCCAGAGCGAAACCAAGAGGCTTACGAACTCAGTGATGGCGCCCTGACAGTGCCGATAACGGTTATCACCAAAGAAGACGACACCCGGCAGGTGGTTGTCGGTTATAACCTAGGGCAGCTGGCACCGGCCTTAGCCTGATATGGAGCTCGACAAAAAAAACTACGACCTGGTAATAGTAGGCGCCGGCCCGGCGGCGCTAAGCGCCGCTATATACACATCCCGCGAAGATATAGATACTCTATTGTTTGAAAAAGGAGCGATTGGCGGGCTGGCATCGGTCACTGATTGGGTAGATAACTACCCCGGATTCGCCGAAGGAATAGCCGGACTGGAGCTGTCAGAAGCCATGCAGAAACAGGCCGAGCGTTTCGGAGCGAAGATTGAGCTTGGTGAAGTGATAGGGCTTAAGAAAGAAGGCGATTTAATAAAGCTGGACACCACCAGCGGCGAGATAACCGCGAAGGCGGTGCTGATAGCCACCGGGAGTGAATACCGCAAGATAGGCGTTCCCGGGGAACAGGAACTTTATGCCCGGGGCGTGCATTACTGCGCTACCTGCGATGGAGCTTTTTACCGGGATAAAAAACTGGTGGTGGTAGGAGGCGGCAATTCGGCTGTGCAGGAAGGTATGTTCCTGACACGGTTCGCGACCCATATAGATATGCTGGTCAGAAGCAAGCTGCGTGCCAGCGACGTGCTGGTAAAGGAACTTGAAAAGCACAAAGACAAGATTACCGTCCATATGGGAGTTGCCACCGATGAAATCGTTGGCGAAAACGGTCACGTTACCAAAGTCATAGGCACGGATACAAAGACCGGCAAGAAGGCGGAATTCCCGACTGACGGAGTGTTTGTATTCGTTGGCCTGGACCCCAACACCAAATTCCTGGAAGGCAGCGGCATAGAGCTGGATGAGCACAGATTCATAAAGTCGGACACGCGCCTGATGACGAACGTTCCCGGTATCTTTGTAGCCGGAGACGTCCGCAGCGGCTCGACCCTGCAGATAGCCAGCGCTACCGGCGAGGGGGCTACTTCGGCGCTGATGATACGCGAATACTTGGAAAACCATCAGAAAGTCAGCGAAGTCGCCGTTGCCACCCTGTACGGCGATTGATAGAATTACAGATAAATAAGGAGAAAGAATGGCTGATTTCAATCAAGTTCTAGAGCCAGGTGATTATCAGAACGGCGAGGTCAATACTGTCGTAGAAATCCCTAAAGGTTCCAGTATGAAAATTGAGTGGGACCGGAAGCGGGCGGCTTTTATGCTTGACCGGGTGGAACCGAAGATTTTCGCTAAGCCGACTAACTACGGTTTCATACCCCAAACCTTGGACGAGGATGGCGACGAGCTGGATACCCTCATCGTTACGGAAGACCCCATACCAACCGGCGTATGGCTGGAAGCCCGAATCGTCGGCATAATGAATTTTGAGGACGAGAAAGGAATTGACCATAAAGTAGTAGTGGTTCCGGCTGATGACCGCCATACCAATGACGCCGTCAAAACCCTTGATGACCTGGGCGGCCGCTGGAAGGAGCAGGTAGAGCACCACTTCGCGCACTACAAGGACCTGTATAAGCCCGGCGCCGCGAAAGTGCAGGGCTGGGGCGATGCCGAAGCCGCTAAGAAAATCATCGCCGAATCCACAGAACGCTACAAGAATCAATCCTAGTTGCTAAAGAACCGGCCAAAACGTACAATAAAAACATAAAACACTTACGTTAAACAAGGTGGGAAAATGAAGACAAAAATAGGAATCAACGGTTTCGGGCGTATAGGCCGCAACGCTTTTAAGATAGCTTTTGAGAGGCCTGATTTAGAGATAGTAGCGGTAAATGACCTGACAGATACCAAAACCCTGGCGCATCTGCTGAAACACGATAGCAACTATGGTACTTATCAGCATGATGTCCGCTTTGACGACGAAAATATCATCGTAAACGGAACACCTATCAAAGTCTTAGCGGTCAAAGACCCGGCCGAACTGCCGTGGGGCGATCTTGGTGTGGACGTGGTGATCGAATCCACCGGACTCTTTACCAAACACGATGATTTAAAAAAGCATTTAGCCGCCGGAGCCAAGAAAGTGGTGCTTTCGGCCCCCGAAAAAGACGACGATGACCACGATACCTTCGTAATCGGGGTCAACGAACAGAATATGAAACCGGAGCACCAGGTCTTTTCCAACGCATCATGCACTACTAACTGCATAACGCCTGTCGCGTCCATTATCGAGTCTAACTTTGGCATTGAAAAGGCCATGATGACCACCGTTCACAGCTATACCGCCAGCCAGCGCCTGCAGGACGCGCCGGCCAAAGATCTGCGTGAAGCCCGCAACGCCGCCGAGAATATCGTGCCGACATCAACCGGCGCAAGTATAGCCGCCGCCAAAGCGCTGCCGGCACTGGAGGGAATCTTTGAGGGGTTATCCGTAAGGGTGCCTACCCCAGTGGTTTCGCTGTCTGACTTCGCTATCGTCACCAAAAGACCTGTTACCAAAGAAGAGGTAAACGAGGCCTTTAAAAAGGCCGCAGCCGATCCGTATTTCCAGGGTATCCTGGATGTTACCGAAGAGGAGCTGGTAAGCAGCGACTTTATCGGCAACAGCCACTCAGCTATAGTCGACCTTAATCTTACGAAGGTGGTAGGCGGCAACCTGCTGAAAGTCGTCGCTTGGTACGATAATGAATGGGGTTATTCCAACCGGCTGGTCGAACTGACCGCCGATGTCGGAAAACTTTTAGCTGCGAATGAAGGAGGCGAAGAAATGGCTGATAATAATCAGAATCCTCAGCCGGCCCAGGACCAGCCCGGCCCGCAGGATGAAACCAAACCAGAAGGAATGCTGGAGGAGCCAAAGCTGGATGACGCCTTGCCGGCGCCTGAACCGATGGGCCAGGAATCAAACGTGCCGGTACATCAGACTGAGGAACAGCATCAGCCTGTAGAGGGCGAACCCGGCCAGGAAATGCCGGCCGACACTTTACCGCAGCAGGATACGCCGCCATCAATCTTCCCGCCTTCAGCCGGGCCGGACCAGCCTCACGAATTTTAGGAGACATATGAATCCCGTTAGATATTCAAACGTATACACCATTAGGTTTAAGTCCTGTGTTAAACACGCGAAGAACGGATTTCTAACGGGATGAAGATTGCGCTGGCAACTGACCATACAGGCTTCGAACAGCTAAAGGATCTTAAACGGTTTCTTGAAGAAGCCGGCCATTCCTGTGTGGACTATGGCCCGTCAGCGCTTAACCTGGACGACGATTATCCGGATTTTATTTTCAAAGCGGCCCAGGCGGTGGCCGCCGGCGAATGTGAGAGGGGTATAATTCTTGGCGGCAGCGGCCAGGGGGAGGCAATGGCGGCCAACCGGTTAGCAGGGGTCCGATGCGCCATATTTTATGGTCCGGCGGTCGTGGGGCGGATTATTGACGTGAACGGCCGGGTAAGCAGCAGTCCCTACGAAATCGTCCGGCTGAGCCGCGAGCATAACGATGCCAATATGCTGAGCCTGGCGGCGCGTTTCGTTTCCGTAGGAGACATGAAACAAGTTGTAAAACTATGGCTTGAAACACCTTTCAGCCAGGAATCCCGCCATGTGCGGCGGATTGATAAACTCGATAGATTAGCAGGCTGATTATGGCCGTTGTATGCCCGACTATCCTGGCTGATACCGCCGATGACTATCGCCGGCAGATGGAAAAGGTAGCCGGTTTTGCCGAACGGATCCAAATCGATCTGAGCGACGGAGAGTTTGCCGTTAATAAAACGGTCGGGCCGGAAGACGCCTGGTGGCCGGCCGGAGTCAAGGCGGACTTCCATCTGATGTACAAAAACCCCAGCCAGGCTATCGAAAAGCTGCTCGAGCACCGTCCGCATATGATTATCGTCCACGCCGAGTCTGCCGGCAGCTTCACCAGTATCACCCACAGGCTTAAGAGCCTGCATATAAAAGTAGGGGTAGCCCTGCTGCCACCGACCGCGCCTGACGTAATCGTTCCGGCCTTATCTTATATAGACCATGTGATGATATTCAGCGGCAGCCTGGGACATTTCGGCGGACACGCTAATCTGGATCTGCTGCACAAGATAAAAGAGATAAAACAGCATAACCCGAACCTGGAAATCGGCTGGGACGGAGGCATAAACGAGCGTAATATCTCGCAGCTGGCATTCGGCGGCGTGGACGTATTCGACGTTGGCGGCTACATACAGCAGGCCGAAGACCCGCATAAAGCCTATTTGCGCCTGGCCCGCATTGCCCAGGAAACAGGAACAACTTAAAAAATTAAGATATAATCAAAAGCGAGATGGGCAAAAATCAAAAAGATTATTCCGTAGCCGACCTGCAGAAAAAAGCCAATACCATCCGGATGGATATTATTAAGATGCTCGAACATGCCGGCAGCGGACACTCCGCAGGCCCCCTTGGGCTGGCCGACATATTCACGGCTTTATATTTCAAAGTCCTTAAAAACGACCCCGAGAATCCTGATTGGGAAGAAAGGGACATCCTGGTACTTAGTAATGGCCACTGTGTGCCGGTGCGCTACGCCACGATGGCTAATGCCGGCTACTTTTCCCGGAAAGAGCTTCTGACGCTCCGGCAGCTGGGCTCGCGGCTTCAGGGGCACCCGGAGCGCCAGCGGCTGCCGGGGCTTGAAACTACCAGCGGACCGCTGGGCTCCGGTCTTTCCCAGGCCGTTGGCATGGCGCTGGCTTTAAGGATGGACAAGGCCATGCACCGTTGGGTTTATGTGGTTATGGGCGACGGAGAACAGGACGAGGGTAATATCTGGGAAGCCGCTATGCTGGCCGGCAAGTACAAGCTCAGCAACATTATCGCCATCACGGACAGAAACAATATACAGATAGACGGCCCCACAGAGGTCGTGATGCCGCTGGAGAATATCCGTGATAAATGGGAGTCTTTCGGCTGGCATGTTATTGAAATTGACGGTAATGATATCGAAGCCGTGATAGACGCCTGCCAGATGGCCAAAGCCATAGTGGAAAAGCCGGTGATGATTATCGCCCATACCGTACCGGGCAGAGGCGTCGATTTCATGGAATACGATTTCCACTGGCACGGTGTACCCCCGAACGCGGAGCAGGCTAAGAAAGCTTTGAAAGAATTACGGA
This sequence comes from Saccharimonadales bacterium (SeqCode), assembly GCA_035688135.1. Classification (GTDB taxonomy): domain Bacteria; phylum Patescibacteriota; class Saccharimonadia; order Saccharimonadales; family UBA10212; genus JAIFWC01. The sequence goes on from DASSNG010000021.1 coordinate 36,013, forward strand.
CTTTGGGCGGCAAAATCAGGAGCGAACATGAGTAAACGTAAACGAACCGCCTCGGTATTGCTGGGTCTATCCGTACCATTTCTTTTAGCGTTTTTATTCGCCGTAATGATTTATTTGCTGATGCGGGCGGCCTTTAACGGGGCGGGCTTCTTTAAGGGGATAGGGTTTTAAATGAACGAGATGCACCTGGTACCTAAGCCGACGGAACTGGAGCCGACAAGGAAAGGCTTTGGCCGCGGGTTATTAGAAGCCGGCAGGCAAAATGATAACGTGGTGGCGGCCTGCGCCGACCTCACCGAATCGACCCAGATGCACCTGTTCGCCGAAGAATTTCCTGAAAGGTTCGTGGAAATCGGTGTCGCGGAACAGAACTTGGTGACCGTGGGCTCCGGCCTGGCGGCCATGGGCAAGGTTCCTTTCGTCAGCAGTTATGCCGCTTTTAACCCTGGCCGTAACTGGGAGCAGATACGCACGACAATCTGCCTGAATAACCAGCCGGTCAAGATTATTGGTTCGCACGCCGGGCTTTACACCGGCGCTGACGGCGCCACGCACCAGATGCTGGAAGATCTGGCGCTAATGCGCGCGCTGCCAAATATGGTGGTCATAGCGCCCTGCGACAGCGTAGAAGCGGCCAAGGCGACATTAGCGATGGCTAAGGATAAAAGACCAAATTACATGCGCCTAGCCCGGGAGGCAACCCAGGTTATAACTACTGAACACACGCCTTTCCAGATTGGCCGCGCCTACATTTTCAGGGAAGGACGGGATGTCAGCCTGATTTCCACCGGGGCCATGACCCCCTTGGCCCTGGAAGCTTCTTTGGCGCTGGCTAAAGACGGCATCCAGGCAGAGGTCGTCCACGTACCGACTGTAAAGCCGATTGACCACGCAGTCATTTTAGAAAGCGCCGAAAGGACAAAACACGTGATAACGATTGAAGAGGCGCAGATAAACGGCGGCTTGGGCGGAGCGGTAGCGGAGCTGCTGGGCGAAAACCTGCCGACGCCGCTGCTACGGGTCGGGATGAACGACCAATTCGGAGAATCGGGCAAGCCCGAAGAACTTTTGAAACACTTTGGCCTTACACCGTCTCATATAGCGCTGGCGGCGCACGGTATGTTAATGGATCATAGGGGGCACAGACACTGATGAGCGCTAATTATTCAAAAATCAGACGTGATTGCGCGGCCGCGCGGGCGGCTTTTGACAGGGCCCGCAAGGAACATTTCGCGCTTGGCGCCTTTAACCTTGATAACCAGGAAACGCTGATCGCGGTCGCCCGGGCGGCCAAAGCTAAGAACGCCCCGGTACTGGTAGAAGTAAGCCACGGCGAAGTCGAGGCCCTGGGGCTCGATAACATCCGCGACATGGTAGACAATTATAAGTCCGATTACGGCGTGGAAATGTACATCAACCTGGACCACAGTCCCTCGGTAGAGGCCGCCATCGCGGGCATAGCCGCCGGATTCGAATGCATCCACATCGATATATCCCAGGCCAATCATGAGGCGACCGACGAAGAAATCGTGGAAAAGACCAAAGAGGTCGTACGGGCAGCGCGATTGACCGGCGCCATGGTAGAGGCCGAGCCGCATTATTTTGGCGGCGGCAGCAACGTATTCACCAAGAAATTCGACTATGACGAGATAAAAAAGACGTTCAGCACCCCCGAAGGCGCGAAGGATTTCGTCAAAGAAACGGGCATCGATACGTTCGCGGCGGCCATCGGCAACCTGCACGGCCACTATCCGGCGCCGAAAGTACTGGATCTGGACCTGCTGCGAAAGATACGGGCGGCAATCGATTGCAACATATCCCTGCACGGCGGCAGCGGCACTCCGGGGCACTATTTCGTTGAAGCCGTAAAGATAGGGGTTACAAAGGTCAATATCAATACCGATATGCGAATGGCTTACCGTGATACGCTGGAAAAAGTCCTGCGGGAAAACAAGACGGAGTACGCCGTGGTAAAGCTGATGGGCAAGGTGATTGATTCCGTCCAGGAAGTCGTCGAAAGCAAGATTGACGACTTCAACAGCACTGGTAAAGCGCGCGTCTAAGCGTTAAAATAAACATAAGCGATGAAAAGTAAAAACAGACACTGGGGTTCAGTATGGCGCAGCATCAGTTAGAAGTACTGGCGGTAGGCGATGTCGTTACAGACGCCTTTATAAAACTGATTGATAAAGAAGAGAAGCTGGAGCATCACAAGAACGGCGAAGACTGGCTGGCAATACCATTCGGCACCAAAATACCCTTTGACCACGCCGAAGTGATAGAAGGAGTAGGCAACGCCGGAAACGCGGCTGTGGCCATGGCCAGGCTGGGCCTGCGAACCGCCTTTGAAACGAATGTTGGCGACGACCAGTTCGGCAGGGATATCATAGCCAGCCATCACAAGAACGGCGTGGATACGCGCTTCATACACGTCAACCCGGGTCATAACAGTAATTATCACTACGTACTTTGGTACAAGGACGAGCGGACCATACTGATCAAGCACGAAGAATACGATTATCATTGGCCGCGGTTCCGGGTTATCGATATCCCGCGGTGGATATACTTCAGCAGTATCAGCCAGCATGCCATGGAATACCATGATGAGCTGGCGGTATGGCTGGAATCCCACCCGTCCGTAAAACTCGCTTTCCAGCCCGGTACATTCCAGATTGACGCCGGCACAAAACGGCTGAAAAAGATTTACGAGCGTACAGAAGTACTGGCGGTCAACCGGGAAGAGGCGGCCACTATTTCCAAAGGCGACCACGGCGATATGAACGACCTGTTCGATAAGCTCCATACCCTGGGACCAAAGACAGTGGTCATCAGCGACGGCCATGCCGGGGCATATGCCAGCGACGGCCGGAACCGCTGGAAAATGCCTATCTACCCCGATCCAAAGCCGCCGTATGAACGTACTGGCGCCGGTGACGCATTCACATCCACGTTCGTAGCCGCGCTGGCTAAAGGAGCCGACGTGGAAGGAGCGCTGCTGTGGGCTCCTATCAATTCCATGAGTGTCGTCCAGAAAGTCGGCGCGCAGGCCGGCCTGCTGACAGAAGAAGAAATCACGAAATATCTGCACAAGGCTCCCCGCTGGTACCATCCGGAAAGGCTTCGTTAGATGAGCAAACGGATAGCCAGGCTGTTAGAAGAATCAGAGTCCGCGGTATCGAAGATAATCGGTGAGCTTGAAAAAGCTAACGCGCTGCCCTCGCACGATGCCCGGCATATAGCCGAAACCCACCAGAATATCAGAAAGAAACTGGCTGATTTAAGCCTGGATCCTTCGGACACTACGGCCGAGGAGCTGTTTCAGGCCCTGCTGGTAAAGTTCAGGCGGGACAGCGGAAGTTTTGAAGAGTCCTACGGCGCTTCGAAAGCTGATTTTGACGCCAATATAGCCCTGGCCGCCAAGCTCCTGCACCACAGCGGACATATGCCCCGGGCCTGGGGTCTTAAGAATGCGGCGGCTAAATCCTTGCTGCGCCAATTGCCGCCAAAACGGACCATGAAAGCACTCCATTACCGCTCCGCCGAATCAATGTTAAAAAGGGAGAATACCGCCGAAATTATCTTAGCGGCTGAAGCCTTGGAACCTGGGGTTTGGCACCGTAAGTTCTCGGCGGCCGTCTCAAAAATGGACCAGACCTGCTTTGAGCTGCGGGAAATTAAACTGGTACCTCTTCAAACATCAAAATGGATGGGCGAAGCGGCAGGGCACGAGGTTTCTGTTTCAGCCGAAGAAGCGGCTATAGCTGTCTGGCCAACCGAGGACAGTTTAAAACAGCCCTTATTATCGATAATCCTTACATTAACGGAAGAGCTGGAAAGCTTTGGGCCGCATTTTAAGCTGAGCGAGCTGTTTGAGGAAGACAACATCATCGCTTGGTGGGCCGATATGGAGCACCTCGTCGCCGACCTGGCCGGCGGGAACGTATCCCTGAATGTCCATGATATTAACCGTTGCGTGCGGGAGAGCAGCGCCTTTAGCGGCCGGCACACGCTCCGCGGCCGCCGTGAATACTGGCATAGCCTTGTAAAACGGTATGAGCAGAAGGCGGGGCTTACAGAAATATTTGACGGTTCGGCGATCCAAAAAGTGCGCCAGCTTAAGCTAAAAGCGCCGCAGCCCGCGTACGAATTCGATTATGCGGAGGAGGAAATCTGATGGGAAAATACCAGATATGCGTTTCGGGCGCGGCCAAAGGCACAAGCGTGGAGCAGGGGAAGATGCTTGCCCAAGCGGCAGGCGCCGCCATTGCCAAAGCCGGGCACAGCCTGATGACCGGCGCAACCACGGGCTTGCCGAACGAGGCGGCGATTGGCTATAAGGCCGCGGGCGGCAGGATGAGCCTTGGCATAAGCCCGGCCTCGACCAAGGTAGAGCACGTCCTTAAATACCGACTGCCCATAGAGAGCTATGACGCCATCCTTTATTCCGGGCTGCATTACTCCGGGCGGGACGCGCTTCTTATAACCTCGGCGGATGCCGTTGTCAGTATCGGTGGACGGCTGGGCACCCTGCACGAGTTCACTATCGCCATGGAAACCAAGACCCCACTGGGGCTGCTGCAGGGAGCGGGCGGGGTAGGCGAACAGATTGAGCAGCTTATGAAAATATTACCAAACGCGGACCCTGACCTGGTGGTCGTAGACGACGACCCAATCCAGCTGGTGACAAAACTTACCCATCTTCTGGATAAGCATAACAACCATTACCGCAGCCTATATAGCTGATTATCGGCTGGCAGCCTTCTATAGGTAATCTTGTTACAATTATTAGATGGCTAAGTTCCATCTGAAGAGTGACTATCAGCCGCAGGGCGACCAGCCGGCGGCGATTGCTCAATTGACGGAAGGTTTGAATAAGGGCGAGAAAAACCAGACTTTATTGGGGGTGACCGGCAGCGGCAAGACCTTTACGATGGCCAACCTTATCCAAAATACTCAAAAACCGACGCTGGTCTTAAGTCACAATAAGACCCTGGCTGCCCAGCTTTATAGTGAATTCCGGCAGTTCTTTCCGGATAACGCCGTCCATTACTTCGTAAGTTACTTCGACTACTACCAGCCGGAAGCTTACATGCCGCGCACCGACACATATATAGA
>DASSNG010000017.1:0-36860 GCA_035688135.1 Saccharimonadales bacterium (SeqCode)
GCTGCCAAGGCCGCTGTAAGTCAGGTTCTTTAGAAGATCTTTGTCCTTCAGCTTCTGCATATTCTCGTCCAGGCCGGCTATATCGTTCACGGAAGTTCCGGCCGGGTAGTGATCGTGCTCGTCATCGTAACTGGTAATCGATGCGTCAGCTATCCTGAAGCTGGGGACCGCGAGGTCCAGCTGCATATCCGGGTTAGCGATGCCCTTGTTTTTCTGATACTCAATGGCCGATATCTCCGCCAAGGATGCTTTGGTAGCCGCTGCATTCTCGGCCTTATCCAGGCTGTTTATTTCGGCTGTGAAGTTGCTCATATCCGTCTGCAGCTTAGCGCTAAGCTGTTCCAGCTGAGTGCCGTACAGCAAAGCCCCGCTGTAATCATTATTGGCAACAGCGTTAAGGGTATTATAGGTGCCGCTTATGACAGCCTGCAGGTCCGTCAGCATCTGCCAGGTCTGGGGCAGCTTGGCTTTAAGGCTGGCGTCATCGGTCAGCTTAAGATCGGCGTACTTCTTCAGCTCCTGCAGTTGTGCTGGCGTCGGGCTGTCGCCGACCTTGCCTAAAGCGTTCAGCCCCGGAAGGATTTTAGAGAAATTATCCGCAAAGCTTACCAGCGCCGGGCCGTCCGTACACATACCGGCGTTGGAGTAACCAGTGCCTTCCAAACCGCTTATTACATCCTTCATGTCCGATACGTATTTTTCCTGGTCGGCATTCAGCTTAACGCCGGACACGCGGTCATTTATCTTTGATTCGGTCAGGTCCGCGGACTTCGCGCTGCAGCTGCCGTCTACCGATGACTTAAGGGTTGAGACTTTGCCGGTAAGCTTCTGGGCGATGTCTGCCGGCGGGTTATCGCTGGTAGCAAGGTCTATCATGTTGCCTAAATCATTGGTAATGCTGGCTACTTTGGCGTACTGGTCCAGCCCGTCCAGCTCCTGCCTTTTAATGTCGGCGGCCAGCTGGCTGAACTTTTGGTTGGCAACCCGTTTTTGGTTAAAGGCAAAACCTGCGCCGCCCAAGGCGGCCAGGACCGCTACGGCTACTGCTATGATTATTATCTTTCTATAGGACCGTGATGGCTGCGGCTGAGTAAGTGGTGTTTGCGGCGCGGCAGAAGAAACGGGCTCCGCGCTGCCGGGTTCTTGGGGCGAAATTGTTTGGCCTGGAGGCATTTTTATTCCTTAAAATTACTTTGAGTCCAGAGTATTACCGATACCGGCCCCCGTCAATAGCGGTTATGCTAGCGGGTACTACCGGCAATCAGCTCTAACGCCTCCTGCGGGCTGTTGGTAGACATGAACTCCGCCCTTAGCTCAGCAGCCCCGTCAAAGCCGTTTATATAAACCTTGCAGAATTTTCTTAACGCTTCGAACCGCCGCTCTTTCTCCTTATAAGTGTCAAGGTACAGGCTGATATGCCGGGAAAATAGCTCCAGTTTCTGTTCCTTGTTCCAGTGTTCCCAGGGGCTGTTTTCTGAAAAAGCGAACGGGTTATGGAATATTCCCCGGCCAATCATGATTCCATCCAGATCATATTTATCGGCCAGGCGTTCGCCCTCGGCCCGGTCGGCCACATCGCCATTGCCGACTATCAGGGTACCGGGCGACAGGGAATCGCGCAGCCCGGCGGCTTGGCCTATCAGGTCCCAGTCTGCCGGCACCTTGGACATCTGTTTTGCCGTACGGCCATGGATACTTAACATGTTAAGTATTTTTTTACCTAATAGGAATTCTATCCAGTCCATATCTACCGTTGTAAATCCTACCCGTGTTTTTACGGAGACGGGCAGGGTATCGCCAGCCGCTTCTTTTACGGCATCGATTATTTCCCCGGCCAGCGGACGGTTATTGATGAGCGCGGCGCAGGCGCCGTTCTTGGTAACAGTACGGACCGGGCACCCCATATTCAAATCCACCCCGTCATAGCCCATCTCGATCAGCTCTTTTGTCGTTTTATAAAAATTCTCCGGCTTCAGCCCCCACAATTGGGCGATGATGGGGTGCTCTTCATCCGTCAGGTTAAGCTTATGCAGCAGCCGCGGGCGCCCCGGGCTCTGCAGGCCGTCCACGTTGACGAACTCCGTAAAGAAAACGTCCGGAGGGGCACAATCGGCAATAATCCGCCTGAACGACGTATCGGTGACGTCGTCCATGGGCGCCAAAATAAAAAACGGCCGGGGTAGCTGCTCCAAAAAACTCATGCGCTCTATTCGTCCGGTCTGGAAGTAGGATCCGGGCCGCCTCTTAGAAGCTCCCTCAGTTCAGCTTCTCTTTCGCGTTCCCGCCTTGCCCTTTCTTCTTCTTCCCGAGCGGCCCTTTCGCGGCTGGAATCATCAAGAACTTTTCTGGCTGCCGTTACGTTAAGCAGGCCGTCTATCCGTCTGCGACTCATCCCTTCCGACTCCAGTCTGGCGCGCCCTATGGTATCCCGGGCCTGATCATCTTTCCGGTCTATATCATCAGCGGGGCCCTCGTGAAGTTTAGCCCGGTCTTCTTCTAAAGCCTTATCCTTCCAGGTGCTGCCTGTTCCGGGCTGATATTCCCTGCCGGGGGCTTCGCTGAATAGTGGTTCCTGTTCTTCTTTAGCCATGCGCTTATTCTATCATCCGCATCAGGCCTTCAGAGCCTGTTTGATGCGCTCCTCGGCAGGCAGTTCCTGGTCTATGTTCTTAAGAGCGGCGGCGGCATCCTGGACAGAATAGCCAAGGGCCACCAGGCCCTGCAGCGCTTCGTCGCCGGGGTCGGCGCTGACAGTCAGAAAATCAGTCGCGTTTTCGCTGGATGTAAGGCCGACTTTGTCTTTAAGGTCAACGACGACCCGTTCGGCAACGCGTTTACCGACTCCAACGGCCTGGCTTATGAATTTGGTGTCACCTGCGGCAATCGCCTGCCGCACCTGGCTTGAATTTGCCAAGCTCATTATAGACAGAGCCATCTTGGGCCCTACGCCGTTAACGCTCAGCAGCTGCTCGAACAGCTGTTTGGTCTGAAGGTTACGGAAGCCGAACAAGCCATGTTCGTTCTCCCGTATGTGCTCGTAAATATATAGCTTCGCGTCTTCGCCGGTATTGAGCGCGCCAAAGTCCTCGAAGGTCACAGCGACTCCGTACCCAACGCCGCCGCAGTCAATTACTACTAAATCTGCGACTTTTTCGCTAATTTTACCGGTCAGCGTAGCTATCATTAAGCTTATTTTACCTTAAGTGACGTGGAATGCGTCAAAGCGGCGGCCAAGGCGTCGGCGCAGTCATCGGGCTTTGGTACATCTTTCAGCCCCAGCAGTACCCTTACCATCTCCTGGACCTGCTTTTTTTCGGCCCGTCCGTAGCCGGTTAAAGCCTGTTTTATCTGCAGCGGGGTATATTCAAAAATTGATAATCCCGCCTGCTGACCAGCCAGCAGCACTACTCCGCGAGCCTGCGCTACGGTCATCGCCGTAGTTACGTTTTGGGCGAAGAATAATTTTTCCACGGCCATCTGCGCCGGATTCGTCTGGGCGACAATATCCGACAATTCTTCATAAATCGTCTGAAGGCGGACGGCATCGTCCTCTTTTACCGGCGTGCGGATGACACCGGCGTCTACCAGCTGATGCTTGCCACCATCCGCCTCTATGACGCCAAACCCCAGTATCCCCGTACCCGGATCAATTCCGATAATTCTCATCTAATAATTCTACCTTAATCTGGGAGACAGCCCGGCCGGAAATCCGGCCGGGCACGCTGCCTCCGCGAGCTCATGTGATGCGGAAGTACTCGGTGTCGTCGAGGCTGAGCAGCTTGCGCAGCCCCCTGAGCTTCTTGGCCAGCTCGGCGAAGTCCGCCTTGATGTTGTTCTTCTTGAGCTCGATCTTGACGTACTTGTCGTAGTTCTCGAGCCGGAGCAGCATCTTCGCGATGGCGACGAGCTCCCCGATGACGATCAGCCGGGGGCTCGAAGGCATCCGCCACTCGGCTTTGCGGCCGTTCGGGAACCTGATCGTCTTGCGACCGCTGCGGGTCGCTTCGGACCACGCCTGCACCCGCATGAACTTCGAGTCGCGTTGCTCTTCGAGCGGCTTGCGGCGATCCTTGTACTTCTGCCGGACCTCCGCAATCTCGGCTTTCTCGTCAGCTTCGAGCTGATCGACCTGGGCCTTCAGCTCCCTGTACTCCTGTGCCTCGCGGCCGGCTTCGTCATCCGACTGGATGGCCGGCTGCGCAGGCGCGGGGGTTCGCTTTGCCAACCCTCTTCACCTCACTTATCCGTTGGCTACAACAGAAACAGCTATGTAATTATACAATTTTATGGTTTTTAGTCGAGACTCAGGCTTTCGGCCAGCTCAAAGTTCGTGTGGGTCGCGGCCACGTCGTCCAGATCATCCAAAGCGTCCATCAGCCGGATGATTTTGCGGGCGGTTTCAGGGTCGGAAATCTCTATGGTGTTATTTGGCACGAAAGTAAGTTCGGCATCGGCTATCTCGTAACCGGCGTCTTTAAGGGCATCGCGGACTTTGGCCAAATCCTTTTGGTCGGTATGGATGACGGTCTCGCCGGTCTCTTCCTCTTCAAAGATGTCCTGGGCGCCGGCGTCTATGGCGGCCAGCTCTAGCTCATCGCCTTTATCGTTAACCCTTATTACGCCTTTTCGGCTAAACTGGAATGCTACGCTTCCCGGCTCGGCCATATTGCCGCCGGTCTTGCTGAAAGCCGTACGAACCTCAGGGTAGGTCCGGTTCTTATTATCCGTGGCACATTCTACCAGGACGGCCACGCCGCCCGGGCCGTAGCCTTCGTACATGACTTCCTCCAGCGCGGCCGCTGACTTATCGCCCGCCCTTTGGATGGATCTTTCAATATTGGAGTTAGGCATGCCGGACTTTTTGGCTTTTTCGATTATCATCGCCAGGCTGGCATTCGTAGCGGGATCGGTGCCGCTTCTGGCGGCTACAGCGATCTGGTTACCGAGTTTGGTAAACAAAGCGCCTCGCTTGGCGTCGTTGGCTTCTTTCTGGCGTTTTATAGTCGCCCATTTACTGTGACCTGACATATCTGTTATTTTATCATTTTTAAGGTGTTATTTGAAGCCCTGCGGCCCTGGATTTTTTATCTTTGGAGAGTTTGCGGTAAGCTGCCGTCAGCGCCACTACAACGAAGCCGTATAACAGCAGCATGTACGGCAGGCTGATGCCGCGCCGGATAAAGACAGAAGGCAGCCCGGCTAAGACATGCACCACATCCAGCATATAAGTCAGCAGTATGCGGGCCGGAAATGCTATCCATCCGGCAAATTGCGGGATTACTGCGCCCGCCGCAGCCGCAGCGGCGGAAAGCAGCATAGCCAGCGGTACCAGCGGTACGATAAGCATATTGGCCGCTAAAGCGATTAGTGAGAGCTGGCTGAAAGTCATAAGTATGAGCGGCAGGGTCATAATTTCCGCCGACAGGGATTCTATAACCACCATCGTAAGCAAACCTGGCGGACGATTAAACAAACGGGCGGCAATAACCGGAGCTATCACCAGCACGCCGAAGAACGCCAGGAATGATAAGTACCACCCAATGTCGCTCCACACGTAATAAGGATTCCATAAACCGGTAAGCGCGGCCGTTACGCCTATCAGAACTATCGGTCTTAACCGGCGGCCGTAATACCATGCCCAAAGGCTTAAAACGGATACGATTGCCGCCCGGACAATTGAGGCGCTGAAGCCTGTCATGAGAACGAAAGAGGCAATCAGGGCGAGTGATAGTAGTAACTTTTGGTATCTTGAGCCAAGCTTAAGCCGGCCTACCCCGCGGATAATTATCGTCAGGTTATACCCGCTGACGGCCACTATATGCACTAGCCCGACAGCGGTCAGCGCCACTGTTATATCCGCTGGAAGCGTATTGCGCTGGCCAATCAGAAGGCCCAGGCCAAAAGAGGCTTGCGGTTCCGGCAGCGCGTTTTGCATCCCGGCGTTAAAATTCCGAGTCGTATCATAAATGATGTTGCTCCCCGGTTTTATCCGCTCCATCTTGGAATAAGCAATGGTTGCCTGGCTGCCGCCCCGGCTGGGGAATAGCCTGCCGGTTATCCTCACCCTGTCGCCGCGGTAAATCATTTTTTCGCCGAATCCGCTCAGCTTGAACGAGCCCGCCAGACTGGTCTTATAGGGATAGATTAGGTTAATATTGCCGGCCGTAAACTGGACTTGGGACCTTTTGCCGTAAAACGAATCGGTGGATGCTGTTGCGTCAATAGTCACCTCCCGGCCAGCCAATCGCTGTAGCTCACGCACATTCTGCATATATACGCTCCCCCGCCACAGCCCAAGTGTCAGGCCAATCGCTAACACCAGCAGCATCGCAAAGATATTTTTGCGCAAAAGCGCCGGGATCACTGGAATCAGAAGCAGCGCATAGATGCCGGGGATAAGACTTACTTTCCGGGACAGGCCGATACCCAGCAGCACGCCCAGGCATAATGCAGTTATCAGCGTCGTGCGCCGGAACCTCATTGTGCAATCATGCCAGAAAACTGACAGTAAATTAATTGCTTGAGCTAACTTATATGCCGCATACGGTACCACTCAGCCCGCTCTGCCAAAAGCTCGTGTGCCTTCGTCTTGGAATAGTCGGTTATAAAGTGGCCCACCCGCTTTTCTTCTGTTTTCCGCAGCCATTGCTTGTACTCATCGAGTGAATGGGTCGGAGTGGTAGCATTGACATCCGCGACTCCAAGAGTATCGGCTTCCATCAGAACCAACTCGTCCGGGTCTTTAAGAGCATCCAAGTCATCGTGTACGGCGACCAGATGGATAATCCGCTGCTTTTGATAAGGGCTAAGGTAGTCAAACGCAGAATCATTTAAAAGCTCCTCGATTTTCTTGGCGCCAATTCGCATATGAGCCTCTTTTTGATTAGTATTTTCGGCCATGGTAACCGGCCGTCCAGCCTCAAACAGCCCGCCATAACCCCAATCATGTGCGTAAGCAGCCGTGATTAGCACATCCGCATCGAGGTTAAGCTGCGGGTTGTTTTTGATTATTTCCTTGATGTAGCCGACCACTGCCTCAGTGTGCGGCTTATCCCAACTCGGTCTGCCCCGCTCCAGTTCCGGCAGGATTCGCGCTTTTAAGACTTCTTCGGCACCCGGATTCATGTTTATTTCTCCGGTTGTCTGTTGATTTTCCATTTGATAATTATCGTACACCTTCACTTTCGTATGCCGCTCCATAAACGATGTCAAGATTAATTGCTTAAGTCAAGATACAGGCGATATATTATTCCTATGTTCCCACGTCAAAACACAAACCCGCTTAACAAAATCGATGGATGGGCTATCGGAAAGGGCTGGTTCGTCCGCGGCAGCATTCTTGTTCTCTTCCTGATACTATCCGCGCGAGTCATTTCCGACCCAGCCTTCATAATTCAGCGCCGCGACCCGGTAGATTTAATGGACCTTGGCGTCCACGAGTTAGGGCATCTGCTATTCATGTTCTTTGGTCAGTTCATGCATATCCTAGGCGGGTCACTTTTTCAGTGCCTCTTCCCTCTTATGTGGCTGGGTGCCAGTCTTAAGAGGGGGTGGTACTTCGCAGCCTGCCTATGTCTTTGCTGGGCAGGTATAAACCTGATGGACGTTTCTGTTTACGCGGGAGATGCCCGTACGCGGCAGCTTCCCCTGGTTTGCCTTGGTAATGATTATGACCAGTGCCATGACTGGTACCAGATCCTAAGCAGCCTGAATCACCTGGGGTGGGACCAGGCAGTGGCCCACACACTTAAGATTTTAGGAATCGCCTCCATAGCCGGAGGCCTGGGAGCCGGTTTCGGCTTAATTATAAGGATTATAGGCGTACGCCCGGCTGTAGAATAAAAAATGGAGGGCCCAGTGGGACTCGAACCCACGACACGCGGCTTAAAAGGCCGCTGCTCTAACCAGCTGAGCTATGGGCCCGCACTTTGCAGGCAAAATAACACCTTACATTATCTGTTTTTTGACTAAAAAAATCAATTTGGTTATTTATGTTTTTTGGAGTGGGCTTTGGCGTGGCTGAAACTACCTCCCCAGATGAGCATCAAGCTGGCTAACAGGCCGATCCCTACGACGTAGGTTTCGGCGTTTTGCAGGTTTTTCCAGAAAGGCGAAGCGGTAATATTGACGTTCAGGGCAGCATTGAACATAGGCGCCGCTACTATTGCCAGCAGGCCGCCGGCGCACAGCGCCGGGATTAGCTGAAGCAGCGTCTGGCTCCCGGAAGACACCGACCTGAATGTCAGCAGAAATGTAAGCAGCGTAGGTACCAACAGCAGCGCCAAGTCTATATCGTCGGATGTCAAAGAGGTTATCTTAGTCTGGCCTACCAGATGTTCAATGTCACTGCCCGATAATGCGATGACTGCGAATCCGCCGCATAAAGACAAGAAGCCCAGCGCGGCGCTGCTCTTCAAAAAAAAGGTCATCGCTACAGGCAGCAATATAAGAGTCGCCAGAAGAGCATTGGCCATAATGGCCTAATTTTAGCATGAGCGTCTTGTGGTTTTCTTAATTTACTTATGTGTTCTTGAATTGTACGGATGAGCCGATTTTCATATGCAGCTCCTGTGAGCGATTGGCTTTCAGCTCCAGAACATACTGCGCGGGGATCTTATTAGCGAACCTGTCGGGGTAGGTCGAAGGGCTTTCATCAACCTCTATGGCGGCCACTTTGCGGTCCGCGGTTATCCATACGATATCTATCGGGAACTTCATCCCTTTCATCCAAATCGGATACTGGCCGGGCTTGGTAAAGGCGAACAGCATGCCCTGGTCAGGCAGGATGCACGTCCGGCCGGCTAATCCTTTTTGCAGTTCATTCTGGTCTTTGACCACCTCGACGTTTATGTCCTGGCCGTCTATGACCACGACGCCGTCTTTGCGATAAGGCCCGCAGGCGGACTGCACGACAGTGTTCTTGGGGGCTGAAGGCTTAGCCGGTTTTTTCTCGCCTACCGCCAGCGCGATAATAACGGCGGCTACAACTCCCAGCAGGATAACCGCGGGCACTATATAGCTGGTGTTCAGTTTCGTGGCTCTCTGCATTAGCCCTATTCTACACGTTCATAGGATATTTGGCACACAGAGCCTGAAACTGGACGTAATTGCAAAGAAGCGGTGCGAGTTTAAGCGCCGACGCGGTCTTTGCGGTGCCTGCCCTTGGCGTTGCGTTCAACATATTCGATTATCTTGGTCGCTACGTCGCGATTGGTAATGGATTCCGGCGTTTTGATGCTGGCCGAAGAGTTAACTTCCAGCACCAAAGGCCCGCGCTCCGAACGCATCATATCCACGCCGCATATCGGCAGGCCCATGGCCTTGGCGGCTTTGATAGCTGTCTTCTCTTCTTCTTCGGTCAGCTTGACGGCTTTTCCTACCCCGCCCTGGTGGGTGTTGGAGCGGAAATCATCGTCCAGGCTCTGGCGTTTGATGCTTGCGACCACCCTGCCTCCGACGACGACCGCGCGGATATCGGTACCGGCCGATTCTTCTACGAATTCCTGTACTAAGAAGTTAACGCCTTCTACGAAGAAGGCCTGCATCACGGCTTTGGCGGCTTTCTTAGTTTCGGCCAGCACCACGCCGTTGCCATGCGTACCGCGGGCCACCTTGATAATCACAGGAGCGCCGCCTGCCAGCTCCAAAACGTCGTCAAAGTCCGCAGTTTCGCGGGCAAAAACGGTTTTTGGTACGCCTACGTCATATTTGGCCAGCAGCTGGTAAGCCCGAAGCTTGTCCCGGGAGCGAACAATGGCTATGGAGCTGGCCGTAGTAAATACGCCCTGCATCTCAAACTGGCGGACTACCGCCGAACCGTACATCGTGTAGCGCTGGGCAATCCGGGGGATTACCACGTCTATGTCGGATAACTTCTCGCCCTTGTAGTAAACGACGGGATTGCCCTTCTCTACTGCCATATAGCATTTGGCGTAATTAACGATCCGGACTTCGTGGCCCCGTTCCAGCGCGACTTCTTTCAGCCGCCTAGTGGTATAGTTCTTGGGCCCCTTGGATAATATGACTATCTTCATGCTTTCTTCTCCCACATCTTAAAAACTTCCAGCTCTTTTTTCATCCTCAATTTCTTCTTCTCTTCCACAGCCTTAAGCGGCGTGCCCTTGCTTACGTCAATCAGGAATTTACCGTTCAGTAATTTGCGCCCGATAAGTATCGGGTAGGTCTTGCGGCTCCTGTCCGACAGGGTAAAGGTAGCCAGTATAAGTTTACCGCCCAGCTTTATCTGCAGTTTGACTACATATCTTAACTCTTTATGGCCGAATGAATTGGCGACCCTGGTGAGCAGATAATAAGGCGCGGGGATGGTTATCTCTTTGCCGGTATAGTGCGGAGAGCTGGGCCCGAACAGCTTGAACTTAAGGATGCCGTCAGCCTCGCGGATGCCGGTCGCCCATAAGCTGGACAGGTCGGCGCCGGAATCGATTTTGGCGTGTACGCCTTTGATACCTAACTCCGGGAACGATATCTTCTCTGCCCGTCCGATTATCTTCATTTCTTCCATTTATATGAACTCCGCCTTGAAACTTTCCTTTATGAATCCTATCGATCTTCGGATATCGTCATTCACAATAACTACAATAACATCCTCGGGTTTGGCGATTTCAGCCGCCCGGGCGATAGCCTGGTCTTCGCGTATTATCCGTTCGACATTGCGGTTTTTGGCGGCAATCGCGCCGGCAAGCACCTCTGACACGCGGCCGACCACTTCAGGGAATCTGCCGGTGGTAATCGAAGGTTTTTTCCAGTAGCCGTCAATCTTATCGAAGACTATCAGCTTATCATAGCTTTCCGCCAGAACCTCGCCGGTCTCTTTTATAAGTTTATCCGTCCTGTCCTTAGCCAGGCGCACCACGCCGATTACTTCTCCGCCGCCTGCCAGGGTCCTGGCCAAATCGGCAACCTGTTTCATGGAAACTTTCTCGTGAGCGTAGTCGGCCAGTATGGTGGCGCCGTTAGCAGCTTTAAGCAGGGTTAACCGCCCGCCATAAGGGTCGAGCCTTACGGATTCGAAAGCTTCTTTAAAGCCTTCCGGAACCTGGCCGGAGTAAAAAGCTATCACGGCGGCCGCGGAATGCATCAGGTTCAATACCGAAGGCTGAAACTGGCCCTTGAACGCCCACGGGATGTTCGTAAGGTCCAGAAGCGTGGTTTTACTTTGGCCTTTGCGCAGGATGATTTTGGACCCATCGGTCGTCACGGCCATTCCGCCTTTAGCGAGGTGGCTTTTAATATCAAAATGCTCGAACTTCATGCCGCACGGGATAAGTACGGATTTTGACGGTACTTTCGGTAGCTTGCCGCAGACAAGCGGATCCTCGGCGTTGAACACCGCGAATGAGTTATCCCTGTCGAGCTTCTTGAACACGAATTCCTTGGCATCGGCGATATCTTGTTTGGTTTTTAAGCGCGAAGAAGAACCCAGATGGTCCTCAAAGACGTTTAAGAATACCCCAACGTTATGGTTGCGGTAACCCAGGCCGGCAGCTGCGCTGGAACCAAGAGCGCACTCTAAGACGGCAACCCCTTTCTCCTGCTGCTTTGGATTCTGGTAAAACTCCCATAAGAATCTGCCGGGACAGACGGTCGGCACCAGTCTCCAGGTCTTGCGTGAATCATCAAGGGTGCTCTTTTGCTCGCCGTTGACGTAATGGCCGGTAGTATCCACTTTCAGTACGTTATGGTCCAGTTTGCGAAGCACGTCGGCGATAACGGCCACGGTAGTGGTTTTGCCCTTGGTGCCTGTCACGGAGATAATAGGCACGCTCATCTTAATTTACGGTCCCTTTCTTAGAGGCTATCCGGTAAAGCTGGTCGGCCAGAAGCCCGGCTTGCTCACGGGCTAACTGCTGGTTCTCGTTTTCAAAAACAAGCTGCGGCTCGCTGCCATTAATCTCCATGGGCAGCCATACCGGGTCCTTTTCGCCAGACTTTATAGCATAGGCCCAGTCCACCGCCACATGGACCTCTTTGACGCCCGTCTTTTCCTGCAGCGCTTTTAAGATCTTATCCGAGCCATGCACTACTCCGGCGGGTACGCTTTCCGGGTTTATATATATCCATTCGTCATCAATCAGCATGGCTTCACCTTTTTTGGCGCCGCGCAGCACAAAGCTCATGATAAGCTCGTCTGATTCCGTGCGCCCAAATGTATACACCCTTAGCTCCTTTGGCAGCTTGAGGGTATTTAAAAGGTTTATTTTCTCCTGCTCCTCACCATTGATACCGGTGACTTTGATTTCGGGGCTGAAATCCAGTCTTTCCTCTACCATCCATTCCCTGTCTTCTGGCAGCTGCCCACTGTGGTATATAGCGGCGATTTCTTCTTTAGTAGCCACATAAACATTCTGTGACGTGCGGCCATTGCGCGGTTTTAATACGGCGGAACCGCCTGGCATAGCCTCAAGGGCCGGCACGATGCCTTGGTGCGGGTCGACCAGGGCAAAAGTCTTGGCCAGTTCGATAGTTTGGAATAGCCGGTTACTCTCCGCTTTATCCCTGGCTAGCTCTCTGACCAGAGGATGGTTCAGCTCCGGCAGCCCATGCCCAAGCGCAGCGGCAACGTTACGGATGGCGTCGATTGATCCCATCGCCAGTTTCACCGGTTCAACCCTGGCTTCATATTGGCCTTCAATCTTTCTTATCGCGGGTTTAAGGGCGCTAACGATGCCTGACTCATAATCATACGACTGTGCACCTCTGGAGAAATAAGTATCCATCCCTCTTTCGGCTAAAGCTAATGCCAAAGTGGGGCGGCCCCAGTTAGCGAGTCCAGCGTCAATATAGGCGCCTTGGGGCGCCTCTGTTGAAGACTTTGGGACATGGATATCGGCAATAGGTTTATTCACGGTGTTATAATAACATATTTTTTATTTTTTGTCTATAATAAAATGCTTACGCTAACGCTTTAATCGCCGAGCGTAAATCCAGGCTGCCGCCTCTGATTTCCGGATGGAATTGGGTGGCTAGGATGGGGCGGGTACGGTGCCTTACCATCTCTACGCCGGTTTCTGACCGGGCAAGCACCGTGAACTCCCCGGGGGAAATCTCCGGTACGTAAAACCTGTGGTTCTCATACTGTGTAAGCGATTGCCCGCCTAGAGAGGATAATCCGGCTTCGGTCGTCTTTAAACGCCTGAACCCGGTTATATAATCTTTCAGCTCCAAGACCCTGGACCCGTAAGCCCGTGCGATAACCTCGAACCCCATGCAAAGCCCTATAATCGGTTTCTGAGAGGAAAGAACGTAGTTTATCTGGTCCTGATACCAAAGCTTATTATGTGAATACGAATCGTGGATCTCGCTGCCTTCGCCGCCGCCGCCGGACAGCACCACCAAATCCGCCCCCCGGTCATCGAACCTGATGCCGGGCCGGTAGCGCAGCATCTTTACATCGTGCTCGGCCAGAGCCAGCATTAAAGCCTCAAACGTTGCCGTTTCGTTCCCCTGCTGGTAGTTGTTTATAAGTAGTATTTTCATTTCTGATGGTTTAATACCTGGGTGAACGCCAGGTAAATAACAGCGGCGATTATCAGCAAAAACAGAATCAACATAGGAACAAAACCGTTTTGCTGTTTGTTTTTAAGCATTACTTCTATTTTATAACCTGCTGTCAACATATTGAAGGTAAAATGGTTAGGATGAATTGGCTTAATTTAGAACACCTTGAAGAAGACTACGACAAAAGCCACGCAATGTATGGCCCCGGCCCAAAGGCGCTGCTATGGTGGGATTACCGTTCCATGGCCATCCGCTTCCGCGCGCTGGTAAAAGACGTGCCGGTGGATAACAAATCCATAATGGACGCCGGCTGCGGACTGGGGGACCTGCTGCCCTACCTTTACGCCAAATCGATAAACTTCCGCTACATAGGCTATGACCGGAAGAAGGAGTTCATAGAAGAAGCCAGGCGCCGCTATGAAGGCCATGATTTCAAAGTCGGCGATCCGTTTAACAGGCGTCTGGGGCTCTACGATGTGGTATTGTCGTCAGGCGTGATGAACGGCAACGTAAAGAATTGGATGAAAGAGCGCCAGAAGATGATTTCCAACCTGTACGACCAGACCGGCGAGGTGCTGGCGTTCAATATGGCCGGCGGATTAAAACCCATCCCGCATGATTCGCTGATAGCCTACGCCGACGCCAGCGAGATTTACGAATACTGCAAAACCCTGACTCCGCACGTAAAGCTGGACACTTCCTACCTGGCCAAGGACTTTACGATTACTATGTACAAGAAACTGCCGGCTTAAGAGTCGCGGAGCGATTCCAGCAGGGCTTTTTGTTCTTTTGTGAGTTTGGTCGGCGTATCAACGGCGATAGTGACGATATGGGCGCCGCGGCTGCTTTTGTTGATGTGCGGCACGCCATGGCCGCTAAGTTTAAAATCTGTACCGCTCTGGGTGCCGGCCGGGACCTTCATACGCACCGGCCCGTCCACGGTATCGACTTCTATTTCGGCGCCCAAGGCGGCGTCCGCCATGGTTATATGTTCCGCGGAAAGTATAAGGTCGCCTTCGCGGGTGAATTTCTTATGCGGCTTTACCCTGATATTCACGTATAAATCGCCTTTGGGGCCGTGGGCGATGGCTTCGCCGTGCTCGCGCAGACGGATGGTGGCGCCGTCGTCAACACCGGCCGGTATCTTAAGCCTTACTACCTGGCTGCGCCGTTCGGTACCCTTACCTTTACAAACGCTGCAGACTTTTTCCGGTATCTGGCCGCGGCCTTCGCACTTGGGGCACGGGGCTGACTGGCGGATGTTGCCAAAGACGGTGCGCATGACGTTGGTCACCTGGCCGCTGCCGCCGCAGTTATCGCATTTCTTTAAGTCATAGCCCGGCTCTACGGTGGTGCCGGAACAGTGGCTGCAGGTATCCTGCATGGTCAGGTTCAGGTCCACTTCGGTGCCAAAGACTGCCTGCTCAAAGCTGATTTCTATTGATGTTTCTACATCTTGGCCGCGGGTCTTGCGGCCGCGGCCGGGCTGGCCCTCGCCGCCAAAGAAGCTGCCGAATATGTCGCCCAGGCCCAGGTCCCCAAAATCAAAGCTGAAGTCCTGCGCGCCGCCGCCAAAACCGCCAAAGCCGGCGAAGGGGTTGCCGTCGCTGGCGGCGCTGCTGCCAACCCCGGCATGGCCGAACTGGTCGTAGCGCTTGCGCTTGGCGTCGTCTTTTAAAACTTCGTAGGCTTCGTTGATTTCCTTGAATTTAGCCTCGTCGCCGCCACGGTCCGGGTGGTATTCCACGGCCTTGCGGCGGAAGGCCTTTTTAATCTCGTCGGCGCTGGCGCTTTTGCCCACACCCAATACTTCGTAGTAATCGCGCTTAGCCACGGTTTTGCTTCTCCCGTTTCAAAATTTCTGCCTCTATGAACTTGCGGTCCTTGGACACATAGTGGTCCTGGGCATACTTGATGCCGGCTTTAGTGCCCGCCGAAAATGCGGCAAACAGCGCCGCTACGAACCCCAAGCGGCGCCATCTCATTATTTCTCTTCTTTCTTGTCTTCGTCGACGACTTCGCCCTCAATGGGCTCGTCCTTATCGGACTTTTTCTTGCCGTCTTTGGCTTCATCTTCAGCCGGAGTTTCGGCGGTCTGCTCTTTTTGGGCGGCCTCGTACATCTTGGCGCCTACCGGCATTATCTTGTCAGAAAGCTCTTTGGCGGCCTTTTCCAGCTCTTCCTTATCGGTAGCTTCCAAATGGGTCTTAGCTTCGTTTACAGCTTCGTCCAAGGTCTTGATATCCTCTTCTGACAGCTTGTCCTTGTAGTCGGCCTTCATCTTCTCGGCCTGGTAAACGGCGTTTTCTAAGCTGTTCTTAGCTTCTATAGCTTCGCGCTTCTTCTTGTCTTCTTCGGCGTGGGCCTCGGCCTCTTTGGCGGCCTTTTCCACTTCGGCCTTATCCAGATTGCCGCTTCCCTGGATAGTGATGCTCTGCTCTTTGCCGGTCCCCTTGTCTTTGGCGGTTACGTTCAGGATGCCGTTTGCGTCGATGTTAAAGGTTACTTCTATCTGCGGTACGCCGCGGGGAGCCGGAGGGATACCGTCCAGCACGAAGCGGCCCAGGGATTTATTGTCGGCGCTCATTTCACGCTCGCCCTGAAGCACGTGGATTTCCACGCTGTTCTGGTTATCGGCCGCAGTAGAGAACACCTCGTTCTTGCTGGTCGGGATGGTGGTGTTGCGTTCAATCAGCTTGGTAGTCACGCCGCCAAGGGTTTCGATACCCAGGCTCAAGGGGGTCACATCCAGCAGCAGGACGTCTTTGACATCGCCCTGCAGCACGCCGCCCTGGATAGCGGCGCCCACGGCTACGACCTCATCCGGATTAACCCCTTGCAGCGGGTCTTTACCGAATATCTGCTTTACTTTGTCGATAACGGCCGGCATGCGGGTCATGCCGCCGACCAGGACGATTTCGTTTACATCGCTGGCAGACAGTTTGGCGTCTTTGAGCGCCTTTTCGCAGGGTTCGGCGGTCTTGTCTATCAGCTCCTGGACCAGTTCGATAAGCTTGGCCCGGGTGAGCTTATATTCAAAGTGCTTAGGGCCTTCGGCATCGGCCGTCAGGAACGGGAGGTTTATGTCCGCTACTTCGGTGGTGGATAGCTCCTTCTTGGCTTTTTCGGCCTCTTCCTTAAGCCGCTGCATGGCGGCTTTATCTTCTTTTACATCGATGCCGGATTCCTTTTTGAACTGCTCAACGAAGTGGTTGACTATGCGCATGTCAAAATCTTCGCCGCCCAAATGGGTATCGCCGTTGGTGGAAAGAACTTCGAACACGCCGTCGCCAAGCTGCAGGATGGACACGTCAAAGGTGCCGCCGCCAAGGTCGAATACGGCGATTTTTTCTTCTTTACCCTTGTCCAGGCCATAGGCTAAAGCGGCGGCCGTCGGCTCGTTGATAATCCTTTTTACTTCCAGGCCGGCGATTTTTCCGGCATCTTTGGTAGCCTGGCGCTGGCTGTCATCAAAATATGCAGGAACGGTGATTACCGCTTCGGTGACCGGTTCGCCCAGGAATGCCTCGGCGTCAGCTTTCAGCTTGCTTAAAATCATGCCGCTGACCTCTTCAGGGCTGTATTCCTTACCGGCCATTTCCACTTTGACGCCGCTGCCGGCTTTGACGATCTTATAAGGCATAAGCTCTATGTCGCGCTGGACTTCTTTGTCATCGAATTTGCGGCCGATAAGGCGCTTTACGCCAAAAATGGTGTTAGTGGGATTGGTGACCCGCTGGCGGTTAGCTACCTGGCCTACCAGGCGCTCGCCGTTCTTGTTTATAGCTACTACGCTGGGCGTGGTGCGGTTGCCTTCGCTATTGGCGATGATTTCCGGTTTGCCGGACTGCATTACTGCCATCGCGCTGTTAGTGGTTCCTAAATCGATTCCGATAATCTTTGCCATTTATTCCTCCTTAACTGTTTGCTTGTCTTTACTACTGCTGTTCTTATCAAGATCCTTAAGAGCATCTATCAATACCCTCATCATGTCATCCTCGGGCGTGTCGTACCGCGGCTGCTCAAAATGATGGCGCCGCCTGGCACGGAGCCCTTTTGTATCGGCTCGTACGCTCTCGATGCTTCGCACCGGAATCCGAGCCTCCCGTTCGGCCAGCCGGAGGATTTGACCTTCATAATCGGCGGGGGAGCCGTTAAATGTCGGGGCCGTCCTCTCCATGTCCGCCATCACTTATTCTCCATCTTTACCTTGACCATGGCGTGGCGGATGACTTCATCACCCAAGGTGTAGCCAGGTTGAAGTTCCTCGCAAACGACCTCAACCGTACCTTCACCGTCTTCCATGTGTACCGCTTCGTGCAGTCTGGGGTCAAACACCTCACCGACGGTTTTGATCCGCTTGACTCCAAGCTGGGCGAAACATTGTTCAAACTGCTTAAGTACTCCCTGCACCCCTTTGACATAATCGCTGCCTTTTAATTCTTTAGGTGTGTGCTTGAATGCCCGTTCCAGATTGTCCACCGCCGGCAGCAGTTCCTGGACGACCATGGCTTTATAGAACTCGCCAAGACGCGATTTCTCCATGTCTGTCCGCCGGCGCAGATTGGCGGCGTCGGCGCGTTCGCGCTGCAGGGCCTCTGTCAGCTCGGCGATTTTCTGTTCCAGTTCGGCAATCGTAGGTTTTTTAGACATAAAGCGCCTCCTCCAAGGCTTCGCCGGCCCGGCCGACCAGCCCCATCACATCGCGATAGCTCTGGCGGGTGGGGCCAAGCACGCCGATATAACTGCGGTCGGAAAACGGGCTGCGGAAGCGGCTGATTATAAGGGAGGCCCCGGCGCTGCGGCCAATAGGATTCTCGCTGCCAATATAGACATTCAGGGGCTTATTGGGCGAGGCCTCATAAAGCCAAGGCTGCAGATTATCCAAAAGCCTTGCGACTTCCTGGACCTGGCCGGGGTGCATGAACTCCGGCTGGCCGAACAGGTTAGACAGACCGCTTATATAAAACTGGTCGCCTATGGTTGCCAGCCCAAGGTTATGGGTCAGCTCAACCAGGGTATCTACAGCGTTGCGTATGGTCTGGTCGGCGGCTCCGGCCGAGCTTACACGGGCTGCCAAAGCCCTCTGGCCGCGGGTCTTAGCCGGCAACTCCTTCTCTTCGGTAAGCTGATTAACGTAATAACGATACCCCTTGTCCGTGGGGACGCGCCCCGCGGAAGTATGCGGCTGGTGGATATAGCCAAGCCGCTCGAGCTCGGCCATTTCGGCCCGGATGGTGGCGCTGCTTACGCCGAATACTTTGGCAAGCAAGGACGAACCGACCGGCGCGGCCACCTCGGCATACTGTTCGATAATCGCGGCTAGAATTTTTTCTTGTCGTGAAGTCATATTTAGCACTCTCGTATGCTAAGTGCTAGTTTAAAACTTCTGGCGGTTAAGTGTCAAGAGTGCTAGCCGAGGTCCGTGAGTTTACGGCGCAGACTAACCAATAATTCTTCAAGCAGAGCCCTGCCTTTTTCCTGGTGGGGGTTAGCGCCGCCGTTTAAGATATCGTCGATGATTCCCGATGAACGCTCCACATCTTCAGAGATAATGTAATGATAATAATCCTGCTTCAGACCGTCCTCAAAGATGCGCTGGGCCGTCATTAGGCGCCGTCTCTGCTCTTCCAGGGCCATAACGCCCCTTTTGTTCAAGCGCGACTGCCACTCATCAAAACTTGGAGGAAGAACCATAATCACAAAGGTGTCAGGCTTAATTTTTACTATCGCGTGTATGCCTTTTAAGTCAACGTCGGCGATAGCGATTTTATTATGGCGGTGGGCTTTGGCGAGTTCACGGATGCTCAGCCCCGAAACCTGCTGGCCGTGAATCAGTTCCGCTTCCAAAAACCTGCCCGCCCGCAGGTCTTCAAGCATTTCCTCTTCGGTTCTAAACCAGTACTCCACGCCATCCTGTTCTAAGATGCCATCGTTCAAACGAGGCGGGCGCGTGGTATCGGAGATTACATAGTAATAACGGCCGGTTTGGACCTGATGGCGGATTATGGTGTTGCGGCCGCCGGATGAAGGCCCCAGAAGCAGAACGAACTTAAGACCGTAAAGTATCTTTTTAGAATCTTCCGATACGCTATACGAACTTAATACGTCCTGGAACTCCTCGTAGTGATGCAGGCCGGGCAACATTAATTAATTATAGCCTAGGTAAAGGAGAGTTCCCGGGTAATCGTCTGGGCTTCCTGGCGGGCGCGCGCTTCGCGGTCCCGCTCTACCTCCCCGTTCAGCAGCTTTTTGATCTGGTGCACGGCGTCTTCCAGCTTATCGTTCAGGATAAAGTGGGTCTGAGGGTCGTTAAGTGCGAAATTGAATGACTGTTTTGATTCTTTCAGCCGCCCCAAAAGCTGGTCCCTTTCAAAGCTGATGCGGCCTAAGCGGTCCATCCACTCCAGGAAAGTCGGAGGAGTAATATAGATTGTCATAGTCTCGCTGAACCCTAGTGTTCTTAGCAGGGGCACTGATTCGGCCAGCACCCCAAGAACCGCCAGGCCAAGCTCTGGGTACAGGCTGGCCCGGGTACCATAAAAATCTCCGGTGGGGCCCACGGCTATCTGCACGAATTGGCGGTTTTTGATATCATCAGCCACCTGCTGGTAATCGGTCCTGAAGAAATAATCCAAGCCCTCCACTTCCTCCGGCCTTTTAGGGCGGGTAGTGTCGGTGGGGACATAAGGCATCTCCAGGCGTTTGATAATACTGGTCTTGCCTACGCCCGAAGCACCAACCACCATCAGTAAATCAACATCACTAATACGCGCCAGTGTCTGGGCTGGCGCCTGGTAGTCTTTAACCAGTTCCGGCAGAAGTTTTATGAATTCTTCGCGGGTCACTTCAACCAGATTATCATAAAGATTATCAGAGGGGTTAGCCTAATGCGCTCTAAGGTTTAGGCGCTAAAACGCCACCCCCAGCAGCTGCCCTGCCGTACCTCCGAAAGGAGCGGAGGTCTTGCTGCTTATGTCCTGCTTATAGACAGTGCTTTGGGCTGATGTGAAATCACCACTCTTTGCCGATGCCAGCTGGTCGTACACTATCCGGCTGTTATCCAGCCAGCCGCTGCTTAACAGTTCATTAAGCCGGGTGTCGTTTATTGTCTGTAAATCAGTGATTTGAGCCGAAGAGATGTCCAGATAGGCAAGGTATATGGGCTGGGGCGCCTGTTTTGAACCGGCGGGCCCCCGCAGGGCTATGGTGCGCATCAGCAGTTTATGGCCATCCGGCGACCACTCCAGCTTCCCGCCTATGCTGCCGGCGGCAGCCTGAGGCCAGCCCACCGATATCTGGCTGCCGCTTTCCGTATTCAAAACATAAATGACAGCGTGGGCCTTTCCGCCCTTCTCTGCTTTGGCGCCGGAAAAGGCAAGGGCCCCGGCATCCGGCGACAATGATAAATCGAACCCTGCATAAACCGGGACCTGGATCGTCCGGACCACATTCCCGTGAGAGGAATTTACCTGGTATACCGCGCTGGCGGATTTACCCAGGCTATTCTGCCCGCTCACCCGCAGATAAACTGACGCGCCATCATCGCTCTTACCCACAAGGTAGCAAAAGGAGGAGGGCGCCTGCGCTTTCAGGCCGGTATCGGCTACCTGGAATGTCTTGCCCCGCGAAAGGTTCAAAGCCACTATTTTACAGGTCGCAGAGGGCGAGCAAACCGTATAAAGAACCGTGTTGTCATTTATGAACACCATGTTATGTGAGCCGCCCTGATAGTCTGCTGTTCTTAAAGCCTTCTGGGAGTCCGCAGTAATAGACTGGCTGCCGCCAACCATGGCGAAGCTTTCCTGCGGGCCGGGAGAGCCGAATGACACAAGAGCTCCGCCATCCGGAGATAGGGCTTCATATGTTGCATATACTTTCACCGGTGCCGGGGCGCGGGCCAATATATCCCCCGCGTTATCTGCCAAAGACAGGCGGCCTTTCACGGAATCCGTGTATATGAGCCGTACCCCGTGCGCTGCGGAGGACTGGTTTTTATTCTTATGGTCTTTTACAAGAAGGCCCCCGGCTATGGCCGCCGCGACTACGAGCAGGACGATGCCTATGTTTAACCAGCGGCGGCTGCGCAGGCGCGAGGCCTGGTTAAGCGGGTGATAAATAGGGCTGACGACTTTTGGTTTAGTAGGTTTATCTGCCATTTTTAGCCTATAGTTCTTATGCTATTGTAAAGCATTCCGCGGCCGCGCGCACCCGCATTTGCTAATCACGCCTGAGCATGACGGCGAAAGCGTCGGCCGGGATATCCACCTTGCCGAAACGCTTCATCCTCTCTTTGCCCTTCTTTTGTTTGGCTAAGACTTTCTTTTTCCGGGACACGTCACCCCCGTACAGGCCGGTAGTCACATCTTTCCTGTAGGCGCTGATGTCCTCGCGGGCTATGAATTTTCCGCCTATAGCCGCCTGTAAGGCTACCTTGAACTGCTGCCGGGGAATCACTTCTTTCAGCTTGGCCACAGCGCCGCGGGCAATCCTTTCCGCCTCTGTCTTATGGACCATCACCGAGAGGGCGTCAACCCTGTCGCCGGCCACATAAAAGTCCAGCCTGACCAGGTCCTCGGCCCGATAATCAGCCAGTTCGTAATTGAACGAGCCGTAACCGCTGGTAAGGCTCTTAAGCTGGTCATAAAAATCCGTCAGAAGGTTGGCGAGAGGGGCTTCAAAGTCTATGACTGCCAGGTTATCCATATAGCCGATGTGTTTCTGCCGGCCCCGCGCGGCTACGACAATCTGCAGTACACCGCCTATATACTGGCTGGGGCAGACGATTTCACCCTTTACCCACGGCTCCCGTATTTCTGCGACCAGGCTCATATCCGGCAGCTCTGAGGCGGACTTTATATCTATCTCTTCGCCGGCGGTGAGTTTCACCTTGTAATCCGTAGAAGGATTGGTGACTATCAGCTCCAGGTCATATTCACGCTCCAGGCGCTCTCTGACGATATCCATATGCAAAAGTCCTAGGAACCCTAACCGGAAGCCAAAGCCCAGGACCGGTGAGTTTTCCGCGGAAAATTGCAAAGCGGAGTCGCTTAGGCTAAGCCTTTCTACGGCGTCCTTCAAGGCCTGGTAGTTCTCATTGCTTTCCGGGAAGAAACCGGCGTAGACGAAAGGCTGGACATTCTTATAACCGGCCAGGGCTGCGGTCTGGGCATCTGCGGTCGTGATAGTGTCTCCAACCCTGCCGGAACGGGTGGTCTTAAGGTTGGTCACTATATAGCCGATTTCACCGGCTTTAAGGTTAGCGGCCGGTCGCATAGCCGGGGACAATGAACCGACCTCAAGTGCTATCCCCTCGGATTTAGTGCCTAGCATCTTAATTTGCGAATTTTTCGCAATTTCACCATCAAATTGCCGGACATACAAAATGACACCTCTATAATCGTCGTAATAGGAGTCGAATATAAGCGCCCGGGCGGCCGTGTGCGCTCTCCCCGAAGGCGGAGGAACGTCCGCTACTATTCTTTCCAGAAGGCTTTCTACCCCTTGGCCCGTTTTAGCGCTGACCATCAGAATCTCATCTTTGCGGCAGCCTAAGAGATTAATGACTTCGGCGCTCACTCTTTCCACGTCTGCCGCCGGCAGGTCGATTTTGTTCAGGATCGGAATAATCTTAAGGTCGGCCGCCAGCGCCAGGTAAACGTTCGCCAGCGTCTGCGCCTGGATGCCCTGGCTGGCATCTACTACCAAAATCGCCCCTTCAACGGCCGCCAAGCTGCGGCTGACTTCGTAAGAAAAATCGACATGCCCCGGCGTATCTATAAGATTAAGTTCGTAATCCTTGTATTTCATCCGCACCGGCGCCAGCTTGATAGTAATGCCGCGCTCACGTTCCAAATCCATCTTGTCCAGCAGCTGCTCTTTCATCTCGCGCTTCTGGACAGTGCCCGTAAGCTCCAGCAGCCTGTCCGCCAGCGTGGACTTGCCATGGTCGATATGGGCGATTATGCAAAAGTTCCTAATGTGGTCCTGGTTCATCAGGTCTCAATTATAACAGAGGTAGCTATTCGATCCTGACAGGTTTTAGCGCAAGTTTCTTCAATTTATCAACCACCGGGCGTACCTCTTCCAGGCCGAATATCGCCGATAGCCAGATATGGAGCACGAAAGTCGGGATAATAATTGCCATCAGTTTGGATGCCAGTTTAAAGAATCCTCTGTCGGCGCTGGCCAGCGGGATGATAGAAACCATGATGTAAGCAACCAGGATCGTAAAGCCGGTCACCGAAAGTATCCGGCTGACCCCGCCCCAGAATTCGCTGTCAAACAGCTTAGGGTCACGCCAGAGCATGATTGCCAGCAGGATGATAACCTCGGCGGCGGCTACCAGCGACTGGGCCATAGCCAAGCCTGATACGTCGCCCGTAACCTTCACCAACGTGAACGCCAGGTAAATATTAAGGGCTATGGCGAACAGCGACACGAACAGCGGCGTACGGGTGTCCTTTTGCGAATAAAACCACCGGCTGATAAGTGAATAAATCGTACGGAAAAAGATAGCGCCCGTCAGAAACCCTAAAGCCTCGGCTATCTGGGACTGCGGGTTCTTGAATATCAGGCGGGCCAGGTAGCCGCGGGTAAAGAAAGTAACGACAATCACAGGTATAACAATCCAGATAATAGCTCTCAGGACCATCAGGAAGTCGCGCCGGAACAGGTCCGGGCGCCCTTGGGCCAGCCGGTTATTAAGCCTGGGGAAAGCCGCCGTGGAAATGGCCGTCCCCACCAGCAGGATGGGCGCCAGGTGAAGCGTATACGCGTTTTCATATATGGTGATGGAGCCCGGAGTCAGCGTGCTGGCCCGGTTGGTCTCCACGATAGAGTTGATAGAGTCAAGGCCTTGGTCAATCGACCGGGGCGGCAGGTTGCGCAGAACTCCCCTGAAGTCCTGGTTCTTGAAATTTATGCCGTGCACGTACCGGAACCTCAGCCCAACCAGGCCCAGGGATACTATCAGCAGCTGGATGATAGCCCCCGCCAGCGCTCCGATACCCAGCCCGACCAGGCCGATATTATTTTTGAATATATAGACGCTGGCTATGATACAGCCGTTATAAACTATCGGCGCCAGCGCGTAAAAGAAAAATCGCCCGAAAGTTTGCTGCAGGCTGGTCAGAACTCCGGAAATGGTAAATAACAAGGGGTTAAAAGCTACCAGCCGCATTATTATGACCGCGTCGTGCATCTCACTGGCGCTAAGATTATGGCCAACCACTACTCTCAGCAGGGGTTCGGTAAACACCATCAGGACTATGCCCACGACCAGCATCAGCAGCCCAAGGAAATTAAGCAGCCCGGATGTCAGTTTCCATATGGACTGGCGGTCTCCTTGATGCAGCCTGTCCGCCAGAAACGGCATGAACGCGACCCCCAAGGCCCCGGCCGCTATGGTGTAGAAGAAAAAGTCGGGAATCTTGAACGCGGCAAAATAGGCATCCGTGGTTATATGGCCGGCGGTATTGAAATTCCCGTTTACCACCTGCGTCCGCATAAAACCCAGCAGCTGTCCAAGCAATGACGCGCCCACTAACAGTGATGCGGCGCTGACTAAGGATACTCTCTGGTTGGCGCGGCTAAGCCATCTTTGCATGCTGAATTTAGTATAAAGCTTAAGAAGTAGAGGTTAAAGCTTAAAAATACTTAACAAGTTAAGTATTTTTGCCAAGAGGGATATTACTCCCAGCGGAAGACGCGGAAAGCGATTAGATAAATAATCACCGTCCAAAGAAGCATCAGGCCGATTTGGCTTCCGATCTGGGTAAGCGTTTTGCCTTCGGTGGCTATGAACCGGATAGCGTCAATCACCGGGGTCAAAGGCAGAAAGGCGGTTATGTGCTGCAGCCACTCTGGCATCAAAAACCGGGGGAAGAATGTACCTGACAGGAACATCATCGGAAAAGTGACGATGTTAGCCAAAGGCGCGGCTTGGTTCTCATTCCTGGCCCAGCCGCCGATGGCCAGCCCTATGCCGAATATTTCGAAGATACCCAGAACCACGATAACTGCCAAGTATATGAAGTTGCCGGCCATATGGAAATGGAAGACGCTGAAGGCCACGGCAAACATAACCGCAATCGAGAACAGACCGATTACGGCATTAGAAAGCGCGCTAGCCGTGAAAAATTCCCAAGGCTTAAGCGGCGTGATATGCAGGCGGCGCAAAATCCCTTGCTTTTTCATCTGGGGAAAATAATTCGTGGGGCCAAAGATGCCCAGCCCCAGAATCGAGAAGCCAAGTAATCCCGAAAAGGTGTAATCGAACCGGGACAGACCCTTGGTGTTGGTCGGCTGGGTGCGTACCGTGAACGGCGTCTGAACCTTTACGATATGCGCGTTAAAATGCTCCGCCAGGCCATCCAAAACCGTTTTGATAGTCTGTGCTGCCTGCTCACTGTTCTGGTCATAGTAAATAACAGCTTGGCCGCTAGGTACGCTCGACCCGGCCTCCTTGACGCCGAAATCAGACGGTATAACTATAGTCGCATCTATCTCGCTGCGACTCATCTTGTCTTTGGCGTTATCTAAAGATGCAATCGATTTATTGACTTTAAAAACCCTGCTTCTTTCGATATTCCCCGCAAAGAAACTGGCATATCCGGTTTTGGAATTGTTGATCAGCGCGATATTAAATGACGAGCTGGAGTTCTTGCCAAAAATACCGCCGAATACAAAAAGGAAGATTAGCGGGAAGATTACCGTGAAGAACATAGCGACTCGGTCGCGAAAATAGCGCCTTACGCTGACTTTGGCAAAGGTCAGGATAGCCAGTATTGATTTATTCATGGAGCCCCTTCCCCGTTAAATCGATGAATACATCCTCCAGGTTGGCCTGCTCGACTTTGCGCTCCTTCTTGAAGCCCTTTTTAAGCAGCTGCGCGACAAGTTTGGCCGGGGTATCAAGTTTGATTATTTTTCCGCTGTCCATGATCGCCACGCGGTCGCAGAGCATTTCGGCTTCCTCCATATAGTGCGTAGTCAATATGATAGTGGTGCCTTTGGCCTTTATCTTATTGACCAGGTTCCACAGATTGCGCCGGGCTTGCGGGTCCAGACCGGTCGTCGGCTCATCCATGAAGAAGACGGAAGGCTGATGCACCAATGCGGCCGCGATAGAAAAGCGCTGTTTTTGGCCGCCGGATAAATCCTCAATATAGCTGCCAGCCTTATCTTCCAGCCCTACTTCTTTGAGCAACTCGAGCGCCTTGACCTTTTCGCCGTAGGCCGCGGCCTGCTGTTCTAGCAGTTCAGTCAATTTGACCTTGTCCATAAAGGCCGTGGACTGCAGCTGCACCCCTATCATGTACCGGATTTTTTGCGGATCTTCTGAAACATCAATCCCATTCATCGTTACACGGCCGCCATCAATCGGCCGCAAGGTTTCAATCATCTCCAGGGTCGTAGTCTTGCCTGCGCCGTTAGGGCCAAGGATACCGAATATTTCGCCGCGTTTTACTTCGAAGCTTATACCCTTCACCGCTTCCTTATCGCCGTAGCTTTTGCGCAGCCCCTCAACCCTTACTATCGTTTCAGACATAATCAGTAAGATTATACATAACTAAAGCACCCGCCTTGAAGGCGGGCGCTGGTTTTTGATTTTCGTAACGGAACTATTTGCGCTTTAAGGTCAGGAAGCCGTTGCGCGGGTTTTCGTTGACGGTGCGGTCATCCGGCAGATCAACACCGGTGTCAGGCCTTTCATCCTTGGAAAAGAAGTAGATTGTCTGACTCTTTCCTCCGCGAAGCGTAACCTTCTTGGCATTTAAGTAATATGTAACACCCTTACTGTTAGTGTGCTTGTAGGCCATTTACTTTTCCCTCTCTCCGTTAATTAGTAATGGTACCCCTAAAATACTCTGAAGAGTTTTCAGTTGTCAACCCCTGAAATACCCCTTGTGAATCTCTCCGCTTATTAAGGCTTGCTTCCCAAAACGCTTATGCGTTAGTATATGAGGGTATAAAAATAACAAAAGGTGGTTCACACTATGGAATTTATGTCTCGTGGAGATAATAGGAATACTGCGGTACATCACCCCGCGCAAAGACAGGGAAAATTTGACTGGAACGGCCGCGCCGTACGCATTGAGTGGTTCGTTTTCACGTCTTTAGTAGCCCTGGTCCTGCTAATCGCGATCGGCTGGCTGATGTTCAGCAATGGCTCAACAAACGGCGAATCAAAGGAATTGAAGTCTGACAAATACCAGGCGGTGTTTCTGAATGGCGGCGCTACCAGCGGAGCCGTAGCCTATACGACCTACTTCGGCCATATCTCCAAAATGACCAGCGGCTATGTAGTGCTTAGGGACGTCTACTACCTGACCACCAGCTCTACGGGCACAGACCAGACACAGGCCAACCCTCAGCTGACTAAGCTGGGCTGTCAGCAGTTGCACTCCCCGTACGACGAAATGGTCATCAACCGCAGCCAAGTCGCGTTCTGGGAAAACCTGCAGGACACCGGTAAGGTGGTACAGGCCATCAAGACCTTCAAGCAGCAGAACCCGAACGGTCCGAACTGTAATGCCACTACCAACTCAACCAGCAGCACTACGAACACCCAATCAACCACACCGACCAACACCGGTACCAGCCCGAACAACAAGCAGTAGCAGCTGAAACGGCATCGGAATAACCCCTCCTTCAGAGGGGTTATTTTTTAAGCCGCGTAAATACCGTTTTAAGGATAAAGGCGATAAGGAAGACGGCGGACAGCAGAAGCGTCCAGCCCGCCAGATCCGGCGACCAGGCTGGGCTCAGAAAATCAAATTCATAAAGGCCGGCCGGGATATTGATATCGGCGCCCCGCACCCCATGCCGGACAGCATAATTCTCTATACAGGCCAGCCTGTCAGGATCATAACCATTCGCCAGCCCCGGGCAGGCTTTTTTGCCGGCATTATAGATTTTCTGGTTGGCGGCCTGGAGCTGGTTGTACCTTGCGTCATACAAACGCTGGTAGGTATATTTAAGCTGAATTGGCGGCTTGATGTTCGAGCCGCTGTCCAGGCTGGTATTCATGTGCGCGAAAATATAGTTCTTAAGGTCGTTCAGCGCGGCGTTAACGTCGCCGCCGTTTTTATCCGCGGCATAGACATCGTTACGCATTTTGACCATGGTCTGGTTGTTGTGCCTAAGCGAGAACATACAGATAACGGCCGCAGCCACAAAAAGGGCCAGCCAGACTTTAGCCGAGACGCCCGCTAAACTTTTATATATTTCTTTCATATGCTCATTTTTATTTTAGAGTATCTAGAACCTATAACCTAAAACCTGTAACCTAGGGATATGCATGTCTATTTCTCCGGTATAGGCGGGACGGCTATAAGCTCTTTGGCCTTGATAGCCTATGAGGCCGGCTATACTGTCAGCGGCAGCGATGCCCGCCCCAGCGCCTATCTTGATTATCTGGCCAAACACGGCGTCACCGATACGCATATAGGGGTTGACGCGGATTTTATAGCCCAGGTTCACGCCAGGCAGCCGATCGATTGGTTCGTTTACGGCTCCGCCCAGCCCATAGATTTTCCGGACCATCCGGAGTTCGATTTCTGCCGGCAGAACGGCATAAGGATGTCAAAGCGCGATGAACTGCTGGGAAAAATCATCAAAGACAAAAGAATGAAACTGATAGCCGTAGCCGGCACGCACGGCAAGACCACTACTACCGCCATGGCCACATGGGTTTTTAAGAAACTGGACGTCCCGGTCAGTTACTCCGGCGGCGCGAAATTAAGTTTTGGCGACGTCAGCGAATTCAGCCCTGAGAGTCGCTACTTCGTTTACGAGGCCGATGAGTACGACCGTAACTTCTTGGGTTTTTACCCCGCCATATCCATGATATCCGGGATAGACTATGACCACCCGGATGTCTATCCAACCCGCCAAAGCTATGAAGAAGCCTTTTTGGAATTCTTTGAGCAATCCGACCAGGTCGTCATTTGGCATGATGATGCCGAACGCTTGGCTATCGAAGCCGGGCCAAAGTATTCAATCCTTGACCGGACCGACCCGGCCATAGAGGCTGTCAGGCTGCCGGGCCTGGTAAACAGGCAGGACGCCTGGCTGGTAGCCCAGGGGCTTTCCAAAGAACTGGGGCGCCCAGCGGAAGAGCTGGTAGATATCCTGGACGGATTCCCCGGCCTGTCCCGGCGCTTTGAACAAATCATCCCTAATCTCTATACCGACGCGGCCCACACCCCGCCAAAGATACGCGGCGCACTGCAACTGGCCCAGGAAGTTGCCGGAGATAATGTAGTGGTCGTATACGAGGGGCTCCATAATCTTAGGCAACACTTTATCAAAGATGAACTAAGAGACCTTTTTAACACGGCCAAGGCACTTTATGTGGCGCCCAGCTACCTGGCCCGCGAAGACAAAGACTTGGAGCTTTTGACCCCCGATAAACTGATAAGCCTGTTAAGCGAGCCGGTTAGAGCGCGATCTAGACCGGCGGCCTTGGACGAAAGCCTGGAAAAGTCTATCCAAGGACATCTGGATTCCGGGGACTTGGTCCTATGCCTATCTGCCGGCGGAGCAGGCTCCCTGGATGAATGGTTGCGCCGTACCTTTCCGCCTCGTTAGAGACTGCGATATATCAGCTAAGCCTGTAGGCGTATATAGCGGCGGCTATCAGCGCGGTCGTCACGGCAAGAGTCAGAATCATTATCATCATAGGCGGCCTGCCGGGCTTCACGGCTGCGGCTGGCACGGATTTAGGAGTATCTGGTTTATGGACTGGCGCCGGCTTAACATCCGCTATGGGAGCCGGGACAGGCAAAGCAGCGTGCGGCTGGGGCGGAATCGGTTTGGCCTTGTGTCTAAAGCTGAAAAGACGCTTCTTTGGCGTGTGCCTTTCAGCTTGCTTTAACTGACGGCCAACGTCCTGCATGATTTTGTCCAGCTCGTCCTCTTCATTCACCGGCTGGGCGGGCTGCTGGATAGGTGCATGGACAGGGATGTTATTGACTATGTTCGTCGTAAGCGTCTGGGGCGCGCGGGCAGGCTGGGACGGCCGCGGTGGGCGGCCGGAATCGCTGGATGTCATAGGCGCTGAAGGCGCGAGAGTTGTAGGTTGCATGTTTCTTTTTTAATTGGTTCAAGACTTATTTTACACCAATTTTATATCTTGCTTTGGTTAAATAGACAATATGACTTTTGAACAGCGTTTAAGGGCCGCGGAAAAACATCTGGCTAAGGCCGATAAAAAGCTCGCCCCGGTAATCAAAGCTTCCGGCCCCTGCCGTATCAGCCCGCACAACGACCACTACGGTGAGCTGGTCGGCAGTATAGTTGGCCAGCAGCTATCAGCAGTGGCGGCCGGAACGATATGGCGCCGGGTATTGGAGCTATTTGACGGCCGCATGCCCGCGCCGCGGCAGCTTGTAAAGATTGACGACCAGAAGCTGCGGGACGTCGGCCTCAGCTGGGCTAAGGTGGGTTATGTCAAAGACCTGGCACGACATATCCTGGATGGCCGCCTTGACTTAGACCATATATCCACGATGCCTAATGAGCAGCTTATCGAACAGCTGACAGCGGTCAAAGGAATCGGGGAGTGGAGCGCCCATATGTTCATGATGTTCGGCCTGGGCCGGCTGGATATATTGCCTACCGGCGACCTGGGTATCCGGAAGGCCATAATGAAGCTTTATGGCCTGGAGGAGCTGCCCTTTCCTGAACAGATTATCAGCCTGGCAGCTAAGAAGGGCTGGCATCCGTACGAATCGGTTGCCTGCTGGTATCTTTGGCAGAGCCTGGATAATAATCCCCAGAAGCCTCCCCGCCACGGCGCCTAAATACTTAACTTGTTAAGTATTAATTTCTACGGCGCCCTGCCGGAGAATCTCCAGGCCGTTAAGTGAAGACTTTACTATGGTCGAGGGACTTCCGGCGTGCGGGCCGGTATCCACATAGAAGTCCAGCTTTTGTTTGAAATAATTCTTGGCTTCGGCCACACTGGCCGCCGGTTTTCCGCCCGCCAGGTTGGCGCTGGTGCTGATAATCGGCCCTACTTCATCAATCAGCTCCCGCAGCGCCGGAAAATCCGGCTGGCGGACCGCCAAGGAATAAGTCCCCATATGCAGCCACTCCGGCGCCTTACGCGCTTCACACACCAGAGTCAGGGCTCCCGGCCAATACCGGAGTGCCGGAGCGGCATCCGTAGATACGATTCCAAGTTCCTTCAGCTGCTCTATACGCGATATCAGGATTACGAAAGGCTTGGATTTGTCCCGCCTTTTATCTCATGGGTTCGCTCCACTGCATTGCGGTCAAGAGCCCGGCAGGATAAGCCGTAAATGGTATCAGCAGGCAGCAATCCTACCCCGCCTTTCTTTAGGAGTGCGATGACACTGCTATCAAAACTATCCGTCTTATAACTCACGGATATTTAGTTTCTCTTAAAATCGGAGTTTTTACAAACCCCCGTACCCCCCACCATATCCCTGGAAGTTAAAGCTTGGCTTATGGTAGTCGCTTATTTTTACAGGCGGCTGGCTGCCGTCTTTCGCCATTATGTACAGTTCGCTGCCGTCTTTTGATACCAGCAGATACTTATCGGTGTACCAGCCGTATGAGCTGTAATCGCTCAAGGTGGCTATCTGCTTAGGATTCTGCCCGTCCTCATCGCCCACGAACAAAGTGTTCTTACCGTCGCGCTCCTCCGCCCAGAAAGTATTGCTTCCGGATGGAGAAAGAAGGTAGGCGGGATATGTTTTTTCATAATAACTTTGGACATCCATAGACGGGTCGGATTTTACCTGCCCGTTCGCAAAGCTATAAAATTCGTCGCGGTCCCCATTCGTAAAGTGAAGCTCAACGCTGCCCGGCCCCTCTATCTGTTCGTCCACCGAAATATCGGCCGACTGTTCGCCGGCAGACAGTCCGAATGAGCGGATGGCTTTCTTGCCCGTACCGTCAGGGTTTATAGAATTAAAGGTCGCCTGTTTCGCGGCCAGCAGGGCCATATTCGCGTCATCAAACGAAGAGCTCCAGTTCATAATGTAGTAAACCTGGCCGTTATAAGCATAGACGTCGCCTATATGCTGCCCTACGTAATCCTGGGTGCTGGTGCCCGTGGCTGCCGTCTGGTCCAAGACCTTAAGCTTTTTGGATGGAGCATTGTAGCTTTTCAGCGCATCCTGGCCGGATTTCCAGGGCTGATAGTTGGTCTGGCTGGCCGTGTAAACGAAATTGTCGCCCACCCACCCCGCAAGAGTGAAATCGTAGCTGCCCTCATCAATTACGGATAGGCTGTCATCGGCTGTCGACATCAGGTAAAGCGAGGGGGTTGAGCCCGCCCGGCGCGATAATAAAGCCAGGTACTTCCAATCCCGCGAAGCCAGCAGGACTGTATTGCGGTCGTCTTCTTTGCCGGTGCCCGCCAATACTGTCTGGCGGCTGGTCCCATCCAGATTTGTCTTAACCACGTCTATTTGGCCGCTTAGTTTGGACAAGAAGTAAACCTTGCCCGAGGGCGTCAGGCTGAACGGATTGGCCTGTATGCCTTCACTGCTTACTTTTATGGATACTTGGGCGTCGTTAAACCCTTCCAAGCTAAGTTTGGCCTTTTGCTCCGGGGTGCCGGCTGGCAGGACTATCAGCGCCTGGCCGTTAGCATCCGTTTTGGCGGTGGTCCCGGCCACGCTGATATCAACATCTTTCAGCGGATTCCGGTTTATGCCGTTAACGACAGATACTTTTACCTGGCGTCCCGTGGCGGTAAGCCGTATGGCGGGAGTATCTTTCTGCCCCATAATAGGCACTGTTATCTTTAATGTGCCGTCCTTGTAATATTTCTTCGTTATCAGCAGCTTCTTGCCGCCCACCTTTATATGCTTAAGGACGGCGATACCGGCAGAATCTGTGTCCGCGGTCGTATTGCCCGCTGTTACGGTTACTCCGCTTACCGGCGTGCCGGTGGCGTCGTCCAAAACCTTGACGGAAAAGTCCTTCTTAATTACTGCGCCGGCGGCTGCGTAACGGGTGAATGGAATTGCCGCAAGGACAAGCACCAGCACTAAGACTGTCAGGGGAATAGAGAGTTTCTTATGGACGGTATACCAGCCGCGGATACGATCAAGCCTGGTTGGGTCCTTTGGTTTTTGGTCCGGCTGCGGAGTGGGCGGGGCGGCCGGTTCCGCGGGCGGCGGCACTGTATTTTCTTCTTGGGGCATAGTATTTATTAAGCATAACTATAATCCACAGGAGCCTTTTTTACCACTGTCAAAGCTGGCCGGAAAGGATGTCTGCCAGCTGCTTTGCCTGGGATAAGGTACGCGCCGACGGCGCGGCCTGGCCGTAACTAAGGACATACCATGTACCGCTTTTCAGGATGTTCAGCTGGCCATGCTCCGGATCCCAGTAAGCGCTGTCCCCGTAGCCGGCGACGGCTTGGACGGTCGCGGGCCGGAGCGGCCCGAATTCATTCCGATTGCTCAAAGCGCCTTTTGGTGTCTTTGGATACCTGATAAGAAGCGTGGCGGACTTACGCCCGGCCGCGGCGATTGAAGGGGCCTGTTCAGAATAAACGCAGCTGCTGACTTCCAGATCTGCGGAGGATTGATAAACCGGGTTCTGATTGCTTTTGACAGCATCCTGGATAAGCCGCTTGGCTTCGTTTAAGGTGAATAGGCCGCAGGCCCGGTTCTGTGGAGAAGCCTTACCGGGAGCCGGGACCGTAGAGACAGTATTATCGCCATGCCTTTTAAAACTTTTGCCCGCCAGAACCGCCGCGCCCGCGGCCGCCAGTATGAAAACAAGAGCCAGCAGGTATATCCAGCGGCGCCTCATGACTCCTCTTCCAGCATTTTATCCACGGCCGGCCGGACCAGCTCGAATATAAACTGGTGCCCGGCGTCATTGGGGTGAAGGCCGTCATGGGATTGCATAATCTCATCCGTTTTTGACTGCATAATATCGTGAACAGCTACGAAGCCAATCCCCTCCTGATAGGCTAGGTCCTTTACGTGATTTTCAAACTCCTTAATCCGGTCGTTCTTAAATCGCATGTCAAACCATGCGACCGGGTCGGTCTTTGATTCATCGACGGCGGGCAGCCCGACCAGCAGAATCTTATTCGTATACTTTTTAGCAATAAGCAGGATCCTCTTTAGTTCTGCCTGGAAATTTCCCGGGTCTGTTACGGGCTCGCCTCTCAGCATTGCCGCGCTGTTGGTACCGATGGATATCACTACGGCCACCCCCTTATCGTTCTGCCTTGCGGCAATTTCCGGATCAATGCGCTCCAGCAGCTCGGCTGAGCCGTCTCCGGATATGCCCAGGTTCATTACATGGGGGACATCTTTAGATAAATCTTTAAGCTGTATTTGGTCATAATACCGTTTAAGCCTGTCAGCCCAGCCGCCCTGGCTATCCCAATACCCCTGTACGGTGCTGGCTCCGAATACTAAAACTCTCATAAAGGGATTGTACCAAAAGGAGCGGCCTGAAGTCCGCTCCTTAGGACAGTGTCAGAACATATAGCTAGATGTTTGAGCTAGTATCGACGTTCGGCAAGTTCTCGGGGTTGCCGCCGCTATTCATGCCGCCTCTCCTGGCAGCTTCGGTCTTACCAGCCGCGCCGCTGTTCCTTCGATTCTTATTCTTGGCCATGGGCACCTCCTTGCTTAATGGTAATACCATTATAAAAAGGCTGTTTATTCTTCTCTATTAGATTGGTCACGTCATCAGAGTATGGATTCTAACAGGCTTATGAAATGCTTTAGCTTGCATGTCTACAGTAGCGGCTCATAATAAAAGCTATGAGGGAGTTCCGCTGTATCCTGCACGGCAGTTTTGGAAAGCATTTCCCCGAAATACAGAGGGTCTCTAAGGTATTCACTCAAGCCGGTATCAAAGTGCTGGCGCCCAAGCCAGGCGAATTAACAGGGAGCAAGGATGGATTCGCGGTATTCGCGGACGAAGAAGCCCAGGACCCGAGGCTAATCGAGCTCCTATACCTTCATAACCTAAAAAGACTGGGCCAGGATGGGTTCAGTTACTTTGTGAATGTGAACGGCTACATAGGTAAAAGCGCGGCTTATGAGCTTGGCGTGGCCCAGCTTACCAACACGCGCTGTTTTTTTGCCGAAAAACTAGATGACCACCCCGCCTATATCCATAAGAATGCCGTCTGGCAGGCGGAAAAGCTGGCCGAGTACATAAAGTCATCCGGCAAGCTGCCCGCTCCAGTTGTGGGCAGGTCGGAGCGGACTATCCATAAACTATGGCAGGACCTGATGGTCCCCGGCTCTGTAGTAGCCGCCGGCGCCATCATAGAACACCGGCCCGCAAAATCAGCCGCCGACAAGGAGGTGCTGCTGGTAAAGACCCATAAATGGGGAGGCCGCTATTCTATAGTAGGCGGCAAAGTCCGCCGTAACGAAGGCCTTAACGACGCGCTTCTGCGCGAAATAAAAGAAGAAACCGGATTGCGGGGTGAAATCGGCCCGCATATCGCCACTTTCGACCAGATTAAAGAATCGGGCTACTACAAATCCTGGGTGCAGCACATCTTCGTGGACAACATTGTCCGGGTCAAAAGCAAAAGGGTGACCCTAAACGAGGAAGCCCAGGATTATATTTGGGCGCGGCCGGCAGACGCGCTGCGCAGCCTGGACATAGAGCCCAACGCCCGGGAAACTCTGCAGCTATATAGCAAAATGCCTGCTAGCTAGCGGTCAGAACCAGCCAGAGGCCGGAAGCCACCATAAATACCACTAGAGCGTAGCGTGCGAATCTTTCCCCTTCATGCAGGGCGAACCGCGAGCCAATATAACCGCCGCTTATGCCGCCGGCCATACCGATTAACCCCCATTCGTAATTAATAAGCCCACTTCCCAGCAGCCCAGCCAGCACCACCACATCCAGTGCTATAGAAGTCTGACGTTTGATAAGGCTGGCTTCCAGAGCCGAAAATCCAAAGAAAAGTATCAGAAAGACGTTTACCAGCGAACCTATGCCGCTGCTGAACACGCCCTGCATCAGCAGGACCGCAACGATAACCATAAGGCTTAAATACTGCAGCAGATAGTGTTTTTTGCGGCTTTTCAGCCTGTGATGCCTTAAAAGTACAAGAGGCACCAGCACCAGGTTCATTACCCCCATCACCAGCTGCAGGTTCTCGTTCCTTATATTCCGGATAAAGTAGCTCGAAACGAATCCGACTACTATGGCGATTATCATAAGCAGAAAGGTAAAACTTCTGTATTGCTTAATCTTGCCCCTGAAGGCGGCTATGGCCCCTGCGTCAAGACCAAGCGCCCCAAGCTTCCCGGTCGCGATTGACTGCTGGGGAGTAAGCCCGATAGCTATATAGAATGGAGTGA
>DASSNG010000051.1:0-18031 GCA_035688135.1 Saccharimonadales bacterium (SeqCode)
TTGATTCGCCCAGCGGCGTACCGAACATCTTTTCGGGCAGCCCCTGCTCATATAGGGCATGACCGGCTTCGTGAATCACGGAGCCCAGGCTGACCCAGAAATCATCCTCATCGTACCGGGTGGTAATCCTTACGTCCGTAGGATGGAAATTCGTTGTAAAAGGATGGGGGCTGGCGTCTATGCGGCCGGCGCCGAAATCATAGCCTATATCTTCCGAGATGGTACGGTTAAGCCGCTTCTGGCTTTCCAGAGGGTATTTTCTTTTTGGCAGGGCCGGCTGCGGCTTATCTTTGACTCTGCTTACCAGGCCCTTTAGCTCATCCGCCAGAGGCAGCAGCACGGCGTCCAGCTGTTTGGCTGTCATACCGGGCTCGTAAGTGTCCAGCAGAGCGTCATAGGGAGAGTCTTCGTATCCCAGATACTCCGCCTGGCGGCGGCTCATTTCTACGATTTTCTTTAGTTTAGGATTGAATATTGAGAAGTCCGATTTCTGGCGGGCGTCCGCCCAGGCCGAAAAGGCGTGCGCGGTCAGTTTGGTAAATTCCTCCACGAACTCAACGGGGAGCTTTTGTGCCCGCTCCAAGTCCCTTAAGGTTTCACGGACTATGACCTGCTCATCCGGCGACAAATTATCAAACACTCCCGGCTTAGCCAGAGATCTTGCCAGCCTTATCAGTTTGGCATCCGTGGCACGGCGGTGAAGATCGGCGGCCAGCAGCGCGCTTACTTCGCCCCGGATATGATGGGCTTTGGGCGGTAGGTTCACTTCCTGGTCCCAGCTTAAAACGGCCAGCGCGGAGCCGTACTTAGCAAGGGTCAGCAGCTCGGCTTTAAGCCTATCCGTCTCTTTCATCCAGTTTATTTTACTCTAATCCGGCTATGGCTGCTGATAAAATCTAGATATGGCAAAAAAAGGAGACCCTCTTCACCGCTCGTTCCGCCCGGCAAGCTACAGGCTTGAAGTGTATAGCGGCGGATGCCGGCTGGAAGTCGCCGGCCTGAAGCTGCCGCCTCCGTCCAAAAGGATAAGCCTGCACCAGAAAGGGATTAAAGTCAGCGCGGCCGAGGTCGCCAGCCTTGATAAGAAACAATGGAAAAGGCACGAGGTAGTACGCATCAACCATCTGCCGACTTTCGAGCAGGTGCGCTTGCATACGGCAGACGTCATTTATCCAGGCCAGGTGCGGCTGGTGCTGGAATATCAGCTGCCGGAGCATAAACTGAAGCGTCTTAAAGAAAGTTCCGGGAAACCGCCGCGCGAACTGATGCCCTCCATCGATGAACAAATTCCTGGAGACCCGGCCGGGTTTGAGTTAATCTATTTAGATGGCCAAAAATAACAGCTATTTGCATTATCCCGACCGGCCGGCGAAACTGACAGCCGCTTTTGCCCGGCGTGAATACCAGAAGCTCGTGGACCGGATAGAACCTGCCGAAAAGTCGGACAAGCCGGACTCATGGCTCAGGCTATTCGCGGATTGGGACGCGCTGTCAAGCTATATCGGCAGCGAAGCCGCCAGGGTTTATTACAAATACACCCAGGATATGAGCGATAAGGAGCTGGAAGCCCGCGACCGTTATTTTTCAGAGAAAATATCTCCGGCGATATCCAAGCTTAATTACGCCCTTTCGAAAGCTTTTCTAGCCAGCCGCCACAAGCAAGCGATAGCGAAGCGGTTCGGCGGCCAGCTTATACCTATGTACGAGACAGCTATCATCCCGATGGACCCGGTGAACACTGAGCTGGGCGTAAGGCTAAGCCTTCTGGATAATGAATACCGCAAGCTGACGGCCCAGGCATCCGTTAAGGTCCGAGGTGAGAAAATGAACCTTTACAAGGCCAGGAGCTTATTATTTTCCAGCGATGAGCCGCTCCGAAAAGAAGCTTACTGGGCCAGCGGCGATTGGTTCATAGCGAACCATAAGAAGCTGGCGGATATCTTTGATAAGATGGTTGGCTTCCGGGAGCACATGGCCAAGAATGTCCGCCTGGACAGCTATGTGGATTTTGCCTATAAAAGCCGGGGGCGCCAAGGTTACGGGCGGAAGGATGTAGAGAAATTCCGCGAGCTGGTCTTAAAACATCTTGTCCCGCTGAATGAAGCGGCAATGAATAAGCAGGCGGCCTCTTTAGGGAAAAAAGAACTGAAACCCTGGGACGTCTTTTACAAGCCGCTACTTACGGTTCCGAGCGGTTCGGTCCCGGTAGAGACCCAGATCCAAAAGGCTCAGGCTTTGTTTGAAAAGGTTTCTCCCAAGCTTGCCGGGCACTTCAAATATATGAGCGAGAACGGTCTAGTAGACCTGGAGACACGGCCGAATAAGCAGGGTGGCGCCTATTGTATTGATTTTTCAGATGAAGGCAAAGCGGCTATCTTATGCAATTCAACCGGTGATCCCGACGATATCAGGACCCTGACCCACGAAATGGGCCATGCTTTCCAAAAATGGGAAAGCAACGTTATAGAGCTGACCGACCTGCAGTGGGGCACCGCCGAACTGGCCGAAATCTACTCAATGGGCATGGAATTCCTATCGCTGCCTTTCATGGAAATATTCTTCGATAAGGATAACTCCCGTAAATTCGCGCT
This sequence comes from Saccharimonadales bacterium (SeqCode), assembly GCA_035688135.1. GTDB lineage: Bacteria > Patescibacteriota > Saccharimonadia > Saccharimonadales > UBA10212 > JAIFWC01. The sequence goes on from DASSNG010000051.1 coordinate 2,592, forward strand.
CGATAAATGGTTCGATAGCGTTTATACCATCTGCTACGTATGCGTAGTAGACGAATTCCAGCACTGGGTATACGACAACCCCGGGGTTTCGCCGGCTGAACGCGACGAGGCCTGGACCGGGATTTATTCAAAATACCTGCCGGCCATCGACTTCAAAGGCGCGGAGGAATACAGGAACGTCCGCTGGTACGGCCAGGGGCATATATTTTCATCACCTTTCTACTATATCGATTACGCTTTGGCTGAACTCTGCGCCATGCAGATAGGCCTGTTAAGTGAAAAGGACTATCAGAAAACAGTCAGAATGTACCTTAAGATGTGCAAACTGGGCGGCACCAAAAGCTTCCTTGAAGCCGTGGATTATGCGGGGATGCGCAGTCCTTTCAGCGAAAAACTCATCAAAGATATCGCCGGACACGTCAAAAGCGTCCTAGTCTAGTTCTATCAGCCGTATCTCTTCGCAATCAGCGCCTGATACGGCAGCGGCCATCAGCCGGTAATCGCCTGCCCAGCCGTCAGCCTGGCACCAGACCTGTGCGGCGAATACCATCTTGCGCAGCTTCTGCGGGGTTATATATTCGAAACCATCCCCCTGGAACTCGTCCCGCCGGTATTTTACCTCTATAAAATAAACTATGCCGTTTTTCCGGGCCACGATATCAATCTCGCAGACTTTGGTTTTCCAGTTGCGGCCTATAACTTCAAAGCCTTCCTGGCCCAAAAGTTCAGCTACTACAGACTCGGCTTTTTGTCCTTGCTCGGTCGTTTTGATAATTTTAGACTCCGCTTAAGCTGGCCACCGGCAGAAACGACTGTCGATGCACGTATTTAAGCGCGCCGTATCGCTGAAGCGCAAGCATGTGCGCTTTGGTGCCGTAGCCCACATGATTCTCAAAACTGTAAGACGGGTATTTCTTGGCCAGCTCCAGCATGAAGCGGTCACGGCTGACTTTGGCGATGATACTGGCCGCCGAAACAATCGGCAGCGAATTATCAGCTTTTATGACAGCTTGGGCCCCGCGGTATTTACGGGGCAGATAATTAAAATTCCCGTCCAGAATGATTTCTTCGGTTTCGGCGGCCCCCAGCGCCTTTAAGGCGCGGGCCGCTCCCAGTTTTAAAGCTTTAGACAAGCCCAGCCTATCGATTTCCGAACATTTAACCCAGCCCTCGCCCCATTCGCAGCAGATACTTAACAAGTTAAGTATTTCTTCCCTTCGTTTCCTTGATAATAACTTTGAATCACTCAGCCCTTCTGGCAATTCTGACTTCGCCCGAGCTGCCACTACCAGCAGCGGCCCCGCCAAGCATCCTCTGCCCACCTCATCAACACCGATCATAAATAAATTATAGCCTACAAAAAAAACCGCCGGACGGCGGCTTCCGCGCCCGGCGGTTTGATTACTCTTTGTTCTGGCCGGCGGCCGGGCCTTCGGCTTCGGCGCGCTCTTTTGGCTGGCTCTCGATTTTCTCGGCTTCCGACTTCGGTTCTTCGGCTGTAGCGGCGGCGGCTTCGGCCTCCAGCTCTTCTTTTTCAGCTTTGGCGGCGGCCGGATCGTAAGCTTCTACCTGTTCTTCGTGAATACGCTCCTCTTCGGCTTCGGCGGCTTTATCGTGAATGGCATTTACGGCCTCCCTGTCAAAGTCGACTCCGCTCAAGCGCGCGCTTTTACCTGTAAGCTGGCGCATGTAGGTAAGGTAGTTGCGGCGTACTTTGCTGCGGCGGACCACCTCTACCTTAAGGATGTTCGGCGAGTGAATCAAAAATGACTTTTCCACGCCTATGCCGCTGGCGATGCGGCGGACGGTGAAAGTACTTGTCAGGCTGTCTTTGCGGCTGGCTTTGATGACCAGGCCTTCGAAAACCTGGATGCGCTCCTTGCCGCCTTCGCGGATCTTTTGGTGGACGCGAACAGTATCACCGCTGCGTACATCAACGACGGCTTTTTTCTTCTGATTATCAGATACTCTCTTAGCGACACTTTCCATAGTCTGATAAAGTTTACACTAATTTAACACCTTAAGCAAGCCTCTTAACCGGCTACGCGGTAGACTTCTTCTATCGTGGTTACCCCGGCTATGGCTTTGAGCACACCGTCCTGGAGCATGGTCAGCATGCCGTCCTTGACGGCCTGCGATTCCAGGGCTTCGGCCGTAACCTGGGCCGGAGGCAGCTTTAACAGCTGCTGGACGCCGGCTGTCATCTGCAGCTGTTCCCGGATGGCCAGCTGGCCGCTGAAGCCGAAGGGGTTATCAGCGGAGCTGCCAGGCTTATATAAAGTCACGTTATCCACGTCCGGGCGCTCCAAACCCTCCGGCAGATTATCGATGACTTCTTTAAGTTTGGCTTTGAGGGCTTCGTCCGGCTGATAAGCCTGCTTCGTCTTATCGTCAAGCCGCCGGACCAGACGCTGAGCCATTATCAGATGGATGGCGCTGGCGAACAGAGGGTTAGAACCGACCATATCCATAAGCCTGGTCAGCGCCGCGGATGCGCTGCCGGCATGAAAGGTGCTAAGGACAAGATGGCCTGTCAGCGCTCCCTGCAGAGCGGTCTTGGCCGTATCCTCGTCTCTTATTTCACCTACCATGACCACATCGGGGTCCAGCCGCAGGACCGCCCGCAGCCGTTCGGCGAAATCATGGCTCTCCAGCTGGCCGGCCACTGGTATCTGGATTACGCCCGGCAGATTGTATTCGACCGGGTCCTCCAAGGTTATTATTTTCCTTTCGGGACTGTTCAACGTGTTAATCAGGGAGTACAGGGTAGTGGTCTTGCCCGAGCCGGTCGGCCCCACTACCAGAACCATGCCTGTCGGATGCTGGATGATATCGTCCACAACCGAGGCTTCTTTAGGGCTCAGCCCCAGCTTATCGAGTTTAAGCATCTGAAGGTCCATGTTGAATAACCTCATCACCGCGTCCATGCCGTACACGGTAGGGACGGTTTCCACCCTTAGATTTACGGTGACCTCTTCACCGGTGGCCAGCTTGTACGCGCGGCTGATATGCCCGGTCTGAGGATCCGGCGACTCAGCATAAACGTTGGCGGCGCTGGCCAGGCTGGCGCTGAAGTGGTGGTACTTGTCGTGGCTGATGTAAGCGACCGGGTGGAGTACGCCGTGTACCCGGAACCGCACCCGGACATTCTCTTTCTGGCATTCCAGGTGGATATCGCTGGCTTTCAGCTGGTAAGCCTGCTGCACCAGGTAGGCTAGCATGTCATCCGGCCTGACTTGCTCAAGGGTGGCGCTGACCTCGTCTATCAGATTGTCCGACTGCTGCCCGGTAAGGCTTATATCTTCATATTCCACCTTTTTTGGAGGGTCATACAGAGACATATACTCCCCATAACCGCTGTCGGAGATGAGCGAGAAGTTCAGGCGCTGGTCGGTAAAGCGGGCTTTCAGGCTGTTGATCGTCTGCTGTGAAGTAGTGGTAATGATTCCGAAATGTATGTTGTGCTCATCGGCAACGAGCGGCACCACCTTATAGTCATACATCTCCTGGGTGCTCAGGATATTCTTGTACAGCTGCTTCTGCAGCTTGGATGAATCCACGTAATTCAGGCCCAGTAGCTGGGCCCTCTGAGCAGCCGTCGCTTCTTCTTGGGCCCTGACGTCATGCATATCCTAATTAAAACATAAGCGGATAATAAGAGGTAGACTGCCGGGGCCCAACCGCTTAAACTTCTGGTATGGCCGAATTAGCGCTGGTAATCCATAATGTCCGCTCCGCCCATAATGTAGGCAGTCTGCTCCGGACGGCGGAGGGTCTTGGAGTGAACAAGGTGTATATGACCGGAATTACCCCTTACCCTGCGGACGGCGGCGACAAGCGCCTGCCCCATATAAGCCAAAAAGTGCACCGGCGGATAGCAAAGACATCGCTTGGCGCCGAGGAGTCAGCCGCCTGGGAACATAAAGAAAATATCTCAGAGCTGATAGACAATCTTAAGCGCAAAGGTTTCTTAATCGCCGCCCTGGAACAGGCGCCGGATGCCGTACCTCTGCAATCTTTCCGTACCGCCCGGAACCTGGCCCTTATAGTTGGTAATGAAGTAGATGGGCTTGATGATACCGTGCAGGAGCTGGCGGATATAAAGATCCATATACCGATGGCAGGTTTAAAAGAATCGTTCAACGTGGCGGCAGCCGGTGCGATGGCACTTTACCATCTGCGATTTAAGGTTTAGCGCGTTGCTAAAGCGATACCTAAAGTTTAAAATAAGTTTTAAATGGCAAAAATAAAAAACCGGAATCCGGATATCCATAGGCATAAGCCAAGCAGCGTGCATAGGCGCGCTTATGAAAAAGTCTACTGGCCTTATATCCCCATAGTCTTAATCATCGGCATGCTTCTTACGTTCGGAATGCAGAGCGGCAACCTGGTGAGTTATATGAAACACCCGGGCGGCCGTGTCCTGGCGTATGCCGACAGCATGACCATCGGCGATTTATTATCAGATACCAACGCCCAGCGTGTTGCAAACGGCCTGGCTCCGCTAAAGCTTAACGACAAACTTGATGCCGCGGCGCAGGCCAGCGCCGACGACATGGCCGCCCGCAATTATTGGAGCCACTACACTCCGGACGGCAATCCGCCCTGGGTATGGGTGACTAATCAAGGCTACTCCTATCAGAAGCTGGGCCAGAACCTGGCGGCTGGTTTTTCGGATGAACAGGCAACGATTGACGGCTGGATGGCCAGCCCACCGCATCGCGAGAATCTTCTCGACCCCGATTTTGACCAAGTGGGTTTTGGATACGCCAACATAGCCGACTATACTTCCGCTGGCGGCGGCCCGATGACGGTAGTTGTGGCATTTTATGGCGAACCTAGAGTTTTGGCCGCGTCTACTGCCGCGCCGGCAGCATCAGCTCCGCAGAAGCCGGCGGCACCAGCAAAAACCGCTTCGGCAACAGCTACCCCCGCCCCGGCGGCGGCTTCCAAACCGAAAACTGATACCAAGCGCCCGGCAACTACCACCACGCCATTGGCTTCTTTGACCCCGGCGGTCAAGTCTTCCCGCCTGCAGCTGGCTATTGGGAATACCTTCTTTACCCGGCTGCTGACCATGGCTTCGGTGGTGGCCTCGGGAGCAATCATAATTTTATGGAGCCATCGCCATCTCCGGGCCATTCACCGGTTCTTACTGAAGGGCGAATCTTACGCCCTTAGCCACCCGCTGACCGATATCGGCATGGTGATAATAGCCTGCCTGCTGTTCATCCTCAGCCAGACGGCGGGAATTATACAGTAGTCAGGCTACCTGACTACGACATTCGTAGATCCGAACAGTGATGCCAGGTCACGTAAGCTTTCCTCGTGGATACTGACAGTCTGCGGCAATCGGATAATCTGCTTCTGGGTACTTTCCCCTGTAACTAGAACTACTTCTGTATCCCCCCGGTAGCTGTCCAATTTTTCTTTAAGCGTCATGAGCAAAGGCTGGTTGCCGCTGTCTTCCAGACGGATATAGAGCCTTTGTTTTATATCCTGCGAAAGTCCCGGAGGTTCGCCGCTTGAGCTGAAACCTTTGGCGTCGTCCTCGCTTATCAGCTTGGCTTCTTCAACGAGTATCTTAGGCTCATCGCTGCGGCTAAAGTCTACTTTTCCTTTGACCAGGATTATATTATCCCTCTGCCAAAGCTCCGGCGAAGCCGCATATATCTTTGGAAAGACGATGAGCTCCGCTTCGCCGGAAGAGTCAGCCAGACGCGAAAAAGCCATCTTAGAGCCGTTCTTAGTTGTTATTTCCCTCATTTGCGATATGCTTCCGCCGACAGTGACCAACCTTCCGTCAAGCGCCTTTGTTATACCCGCCAGCGGCTTGGCTAATGAGCTTAGAATCTTATCATAACTTTCCAGGGGATTATGGCTCAGGTAGAGTCCGAGTAGATCACGCTCCCAGGTGAGCTGTTCAGATAAAGGAAACTCATCCCCGCCTTCAAGCGTCAGGCTGGGCGCTACCTCGTGCCCGGAATCCTCGCCAAACAGCCCCACCTGCCCGCTCGCCGAATCCTTCTGCAGGCGCGAGCTTAAGGATAAGATGTTATCGATATTATTAACCAGGGTGCTCCTGTCGCCAAAACTGTCAAAAGCTCCCGCTTTGATAAGGCTTTCCAGTGCCTTACGGTTGACGATATGGCAGTCTACATCCCGGCAGTACCGGCTGAGGTCGTCAAACTTGCCGCCCGCGGCCTCCCTGGCGCGCAGAATTTCTTCGGCCGCGCCGTGGCCGACATTTTTTATGGCGTCCAATCCGTAGCGGATCTTATTCTCGCCGGGCACCACCCCGAACTCGTGGAAGGATTCGTTAATATCAGGCGGCAGGACGTTTATGCCCATATGTTTGCATTCCGTAATCTCGATAGCCAGCCGGTCGGTATTGTCGTAATCGCTGGTCATCAGCGCCGCCATGAAGGCGTCCGGATAGTGGGCCTTCAGGTAGGCTGTCTGGTAGGCGATCATGGCGTAACACGCCGAGTGGGCTTTGTTAAAGCAGTAGGCGGCGAAATCTTCCAGCTGCCCCCAGAATTTATCCATCAGCTTACGGTCGGCCCCAACAGTTTTGATTCCACCTTCAATGAATTCGTTTTTCATTTTTTTCATGACTTCGGGAATCTTTTTTCCTATGGCTTTGCGAAGGGTGTCAGCCTGTCCGCCGGTAAAGCCGCACATCTCCTTACTGATCTGCATCACCTGCTCCTGGGTGACGATTACTCCATAGGTACTTTCCAGGGCGGGCTTCATAGCGGGATGCAGGTACTCGATAGGCTTCAGGCCGTGCTTTCTGGCGATGAAATCGTCTATCCACTGCATGGGCCCCGGTCTGTAAAGGGCTACCATAGAAATAATGTCGTCAAAGACCGTTGGTTTAAGCTCTTTCAGATAACGGCGCATGCCAGCCGATTCCAGCTGGAAAACGCCTACTGTGTCGCCTTTTTGCAGCAGTTTGAAAGTTGGCTCGTCATCCATAGGAATCTGGCTGATATCAATGTCCTCGCCATGGACTTTTTTTACTATCCGCAGGGCGTTCTTAATAATCGTCAGGTTGGAAAGGCCTAAGAAGTCCATTTTCAGCAGCCCGAGGTCCTCTATCGGCCACATCGAATACTGGGTGGCGATAACCCCTTTCTGGGCCATTTCCAAAGGCGTGAACTTTACGATTTCATCGGGAGCGATAACGACGCCGGCGGCATGGACGCCGTGGCTTCTGATGGTGCCTTCAAGCTTTGTGGCCAGATCAAAAACCCTGGCCGACTGCTGGCTGTTTGAGTTTTCGTTTTTAAGCTCGGGGATTTCTTTAAGCGATTTCGCCAGCGGAATATGCCGGCCCTGGACGGGAGGCGGTATCATCTTTGCCAGCCGGTCCGCTTCGGAGTAAGGAACCTGGAGCACCCTGGCCACGTCCCGTACTGAGTTACGGGCTGCCATCCTGCCGAAAGTGACTATATTGGCTACTCTGTCCCGGCCATATTTTTCGATGCAATAATTAATAACCTCGTCCCGCCGGGAATCCTGGATATCGATATCCATATCAGGCATGCTGATGCGGTCCGGGTTTAAAAACCGCTCAAACAGCAAGTCGTATTCAAGCGGGTCAAGTTCGGTAATCCTAAGCGCGTACGCCAGTATTGAACCGGCGGCGCTGCCCCGTCCCGGGCCAAAAACTATCCCGTGGTCTTTACCCCAGTTGATGAAATCCTGCACGATCAGGAAATATCCGTTAAAGCCCATGCTGTTTACTACGTCGAGTTCGTATTTTGCCCGGGTGATGATGTCTTCTTTAAGCAGGGACTGTGCCTTGGCTGGCGTAAGGTTTTCGATTTTTTCCCGCGGGATACCGGCATAGCGCCAGGCAAGGCCGCGCCAGACCATGGCTTCAAGCGTCGTTTTTTCGGTCTGGCCTTTAGGCACCGGGAAGCTGGGGATCAGGATGTTGCCGAGTTCTATGGTGAGCTCGCACCGGTCAGCGATTTTCTTCGTGTTGGTTATCAGCTGCGGATGGCTTTCTCCCCACCTGGCGATTATATCTTTAGGGTCAGCCACATGCAGTTCGAATTCTTTTAATGAGAACCTTTGCTCGTCGGAAAGGAAAGAACCCGTCTGTACGCATAGCAGGATCTCGTGGGCCTCCTGGTCTTCGTGCATCAGGTAGTGGGCGTCACAGGTAACGACGGCCGGCACATCCAGCTCCTCAGACAGCTTTAGCAGCTGCTCATTCACCTTATTCTGTTCTTCCCAAGCGGTCGGGTGCTTGGGATGGCCATGATCCATAAGCTCTATGTAATACCTGTCGCCGAATACGCTTTTGTACCACTCCGCCGCGTCCTTAGCCTGCTGGTACTGGTCTTGCCGTAAAGCATCGCTGACTTCGCCGCCCATACAGCCGCTCAGCACTATAAGGCCTTCTTTGTATTGTTCCAGCAGCTGGCGGTCTATCCTGGGACGGTAATAGAACCCGTCAAGGTTAGCGATGCTCGATAAACGCATGAGGTTTTGGTAGCCCTGGTTATTCATGGCAATCAGGGTCAGGTGATAGTATTGACGGTCTTTCGCGGGATCCTTATCCGTATGCGACCTGGGCGCTATATAAGCTTCCATGCCTATGATCGGCTTGATACCGGAGTCGCCCGCGGCTTTATAGAACTCGACTACACCGCTCATGGTGCCGTGGTCGGTGATGGCTACCGCGTCCATTCCAAGTTTTGTGACTCGCGACATCAGGTCCGGGACTTTTGTAAGGCCGTCAAGCAGAGAATACTGCGTGTGGTTGTGCAGGTGCACATAATCACTGCTTTTAAGCTTTACCCCCGGGCTTTTCATTAGCTTTATTATAGCTTAAAGAACCGGCCAAAACGGCCGGTTCTATGTAGTAAAATTAGCTGTTTATCAGCTCTTTAGGTACTTGCTCAGGTTCTTTATAGCCTGGCGGGCCTGTTTGACGGCTTTGTTCAAATCGGGGTCGCTGGCCTCGCCGGCTTTAGCGGCTTTTAGCACCTGGGCTGATTTGTTCTGGGCATCCTTGGCTTTTACCACGGCTTCATTGAATTCCGCGCGGGCGGTTGAGCTTAGCGCGACAGTTTTGACTTTGGTCGTTTTGATAAGTTCCTTCAGCTCAGTGTTCAGGTTCTGGAGCTGGTCTTCGGTATCATCTTTTATGCTGCCGGCGGTCTTAGCTATTTCTTTTCGGGTCTGCTTGCCGCTTTTGGGAGCAGTCAGGAGCCCCGCCAGGTAACCGGCCACGCCGGCGATTGCCGAACCTAAAGCGACCTTTGTAGCAACGTTTTCTTCTTTCTTTCTTAATGCCATCATTTCTCCTTCCTGTTACGGGCTTTGTTGGTCTGGTTGATTATATTTCCAATGATCCTAAGGACTGCCAAAGGCGACGCCGTCCGCTCGAACGCGGCCGCCGCGGCCTCCATGGAATCGGCGACGTTTTCGGCCCGGTCGGTAATCCGCCGCACGGTCTTAAGGATTTTGACCACGTAGATTATAGCGGCGATCAAAACCAGCAGAAAAACCGCTAAAACGGCGCTCACGATTATAAGAAGTATTTGTGAAGCTGTATCCATTCCTGCAAGTATAAGCCTACAATAGTCCGGCAGGCAAATATGTTATCTATATTACAAACCAAGCTGTTTCTTAATCAGCTGCTGGGCCAGCTGGGGGTTGGCTTTGCCCTGGCTTTTCGCCATCACCTGGCCTATCAGGAAGCCGATAGCCTTTATCTCGCCGTTCTTTAGGTCTTGGGCGGCCTGCGGGTTCTGCTGTAAGACTTCAGATACGATTTTCTCTATCTCGCCTTCATCTGAAACCTGCAGCAGATTTTTTTCTTCGGCGATTTCATTCGGTTCGCGATCCGATTTAAGCATTTCGTTAAATACTTCCTGGGCCGCGTTCGAGTTAAGCTGCCCGTTTTCGGCCATATTAGAAAGCAGCGTAACCTTCCTCGGTTCGATAATAACTTTATCGCCGCCCCCCTCATCAAGAGACGCCGCCTGCAGCCAGAATACCAGCCGCCTTGCTCCTGGCTCATCACCCTCGCTAATCTGGTTCAAAACAGCTTGGCAGACCAACCGGTTATCCAAGATGTCCTCTGTGACTTTTGGAAAAATACTTAACTTGTTAAGTATTTCTCTGATTTGCGGCGGCAACACCGGCATCGTAGTCTTAGCTTTATTTATGAATTCATCATCAAGCTCAATCGGCGGGATGTCGGGTTCCGGCATATAGCGGTAGTCGTGGGCTTCTTCCTTGCCCCGCTGGCTGGTAGTCTTCTGCTTGGCTTCATCCCAGCCGCGTGTTTCCTGAACGATCTCTCCGCCTTTTTCCAGCAGCTCAACCTGCCGGTTAATCTCATAACGAACGGCGTTTTCCACGCTGCGGAAACTGTTGAGGTTCTTGATTTCGGCGCGGTTGCCAAGCTTGCCTTCTTCTTTGCTGACGCTTACGTTGATGTCAAAGCGCATGTTACCGTGGTATAGGTCGACATCGCTGACTCCGGCGTACTTCATAAGCAGATAAAGCTCGCGGGCATAGGCCTTAGCTTGTGCCGCACTGTGTATCTGCGGCTCGCTGACGATCTCCAGCAGCGGCGTGCCGGCCCGGTTCAGGTCTACTAGTGAGTAATCAGCGCCGGCCAGATGGACATTCTTTCCGGCATCCTCTTCCAGGTGCACGCGGGTTATTTCTACGCGGCAATCTTGGCCATCGGCCGTAAATTCCACATAACCGCCTTTTATAATCGGGTCCTCGTACTGGGTTATCTGGTAGCCTTTGGGCAGGTCGGGATAAAAATAGTGCTTGCGGTCGAATTTGCTGAACTTCTGAGGCGCAGTATTAAGAGCGAATGCGGCCCTGGCCGCCAGTTCTAATGCGGCCCGGTTCAGTACCGGCATAGCGCCGGGCATACCGACGTCGATATGGCTGATAAGAGTATTAGGTGGCGCTTGGCGCGCATCGTTGCCAACCGCCGAAAAAAGTTTGGTTTCGGTCTTTAGCTGCACATGGCACTCAACGCCGATAGTAGGTTTATATAGCTTTAACACTTGGTCAGACAGCGCCATCAGAATGCCCCCAAGTCGCGCAGGCCCTGCCTGAATCCGGCCAGCGCGTCTTTAGCTTCTTTTTTCTTAAGCCGGACATTGGGCTCATGCACCAGCCGGTTGCGAAGCTTGTGGGCGTACCACACGGCGTCATTGTCGGTAAGCATGCGCTGCGCAGAAACCAGGCGCTCGCCCATAGTCTTACCTTTCAGGCGGTGCTTCTTTAAAGCTTCATCGAGTAATTTATCGGCGTCTATTATCGCCAGCATCATCCCTTCCGGTGTCCTGACCCTGGCTAAAAGCGTCGCCCACTGGGAGCGGAAGTATTCATGGTCAAGCGTTTTTGGCCGCCGCTTCGCTAAACGGCTGACTATCGCCAGCACCAGTATCCCAAATATGATTACGCCTATAAGAAAGGATGTCATCGGCTAGCCTCCTGAAAGGTTTTAGCAGCCGCCAGCAGCTGCCTGTCGCCCCGCATCGGGCCGATCAGTTGTAAGCCTACCGGCAGCCCTCCGGCTTCGCCGGCCGGCACGCTTACAGAAGGGTTGCCGGACATATTGGCGGCCACGGTCATGATATCCATAAGGTACATCTGCAGCGGGTCGGCAGTTTTTTCGCCGATTTTAAACGCTGTAACAGGCGACACCGGCCCGGCCAAAAAATCATATTTCTTAAACGCTTCGCCGAACTCATTGATAATCTTCGTTCTTACAGTCTGGGCTTTCTTATAGTAGGCGTCGTAATAGCCGCTGGAAAGCACATGCGCGCCAATCATTATCCTGCGTTTGGCTTCGGCGCCAAAACCCTGTTCGCGTGAAAGCTCATAGCTCTCATCCAGGTTTTTAGCTTCGGCCGCCGAATAACCATAGCGCTGTCCGTCGTATCTTGCCAGGTTCGACGAGACTTCGGCGGGGCAGACAATATAATAGACGGCCAGAGCCAGCGGCAGGCTGGGCAAAGAAATCTCCTCTACCGCGGCCCCGGCTTGCTCCATCTTTTCAATTGAATCTTCTATGACCTTCTTGACCTGCGGGTCGGGACTGTCCGACATATATTCTTTGACCACGCCTATCTTGGCGCCGCGGAAACTGAAATCCGAAGCCGACACATCATAGCCTTTTTCATCGCGGTCTATCGTCGTGCTGTCGAGCGGGTCGCGGCCGCTCATGATATCCAGGACCAGTGCGGCGTCTTCCGCCGAGGAAGCCAACGGGCCTATGACGTCCGTGCTGCTCGCCATGGCTATGACGCCGCTGCGGCTGACTAATCCATAAGTGGGTTTATAGCCGACTATGCCGCAAAAGCTGGCGGGAAGCCGGATGCTGCCGCCGGTGTCCGTTCCAAGGGCAAAAGGAGTAAGTTTTAGCGCCACGGCCGCCGCCGATCCGCCTGAGCTGCCGCCCGGCACGCGGGATTTATCTTTTGGATGTTTGGTTACGAACCAATCTGAATTTTCGGTGCTGGAACCGTGGGCAAAAGCGTCCAGATTGGCTTTAGCGACGCATATTGCACCTTCGGCTTCCAGCCTTTCAATAGCTGTCGCCTGGTAAGGGGCTTCGAAGGGGCGCAGGATATTGCTGGCGGCCGTGGTTTTTCCGCCGTAGGTCAGAAAGTTGTCTTTGGCTATGAAAGGTACTCCGGCCAGGCGGCCCTGGGGATTCTTATCAATCTCTGCGGCCCTTGCCCGAGCTCTTTCTTCCAAGGTTGAGATAATCGCGTCATATTCCTTATTTTCGCTGATTGCTTTTAGCGATTTTTCCACCATATCCGAGGCCCGCGCTTTGCCTGTTCTGACCTGTTCAGCAATAACGGAAATCGGCTGCCAATCCATTTTAAAGGACCCTTTTTACTTTGAACTGGTTATCTTCGACGGCCGGGGCGTTCTTTAGAAGCTCATCCGGCTTATAGCCGTAATCTTTCTCTTCATCCGGGCGGGAGACATTCTTTAAGCCCGTTACCTGATATGTCGGGCTGAGGCCCGCCGTATCAACGCTGTTAAGCACCTCTACATAACTGAGGATTTCAGACAGCTGTCCGCGCAGGCTCTCAATCTCTTCATCGCTCAGCCGCAGCTTGCTTAAAGCGGCCAATTTTAAGACATCTTCGCGCGAAAGTTTTGCCATATCTTAGGAGTTATTATAACAGAAAACGCCAAGGGCGAGCAGGGCGGCGCATCCCCCGCTTTAAGATTTTTCTTTGATTTCGGCTATCAGGTCGCGCAGTTCGGCGGCTTTTTCAAACTGCAGGTTAGCGGCCGCCAGGTTCATCTGGGCGCTCAGGTCACGAATCATGTGCTTATATTCCTCTTTTGGAATCTTCTTTAGGTCAATCTTTGGTACATCCGGCTTCTCTTCCCTGGGCAGATAGCCCTCGCCCACTTCCCGGACGATACTGCGGGGCGTAATACCGTGTTTTATGTTGTATTGTTCCTGTATCTGGCGACGCCGGTTAGTCTCATCAATCGTCCGGCGCATGCTGCCGGTTATACTGTCCGCATACATTATCACCCGGCCTTCCTGATGCCGGGCGGCTCTTCCGACCGTCTGAATCAAGGCCTGTTCGCTGCGCAGAAAACCTTCTTTGTCGGCGTCTAAAATCGCTACTAAGCTGACCTCCGGCAGGTCCAGGCCTTCCCGAAGCAGATTGATTCCTACCAGAACGTCATAGACGCCTAGTCTTAAATCGCGCAGGATATCGGTGCGTTCCAGCGTATCGATTTCGCTGTGGATGTAAGCGACCTTCAGATTCATTTCCTGCAGATACTCGCTCAGGTCCTCGGCCATCCGCTTGGTCAGCGTGGTTACCAGGACCCGCTGCTTCTTTTCTACGGTAGCCCTGATTTCGGCTATCAAGTCATCTACCTGGCCCTTCACCGGGCGGACTTCAATGATGGGATCCAGCAGTCCGGTGGGCCTGATTATCTGCTGGGCGGGTTCAGGGCATCTGGTCAGTTCATACTCCGCCGGAGTGGCGCTGACATAGACGACTTGGTTCATATGATGTTCAAACTCGCTGAATGTCAGCGGCCGGTTATCGAGCGCGCTTGGCAGGCGGAAACCGTGCTCCACCAGGACTTCTTTGCGAGCCCGGTCGCCGTGGTACATGCCGCGGACCTGGGGGACCGTCATGTGCGACTCGTCGATTATCATCAGGTAGTCATCGGGGAAATAATCCATGAGTGTCGCCGGCTGCTCGCCGGGCTCCCGGTTGGTCAGATAGCGGCTATAGTTTTCGATTCCTTTTACAAAGCCGGTCTGTTCCAGCATCTCAACGTCGAATTTGACCCTTTGCTCCAGGCGCTGGGCTTCGATAAGCTTGTCGTGCATCTTAAACCAGGCGACCCGGTCTTCAGTTTCCGATTTGATATGTTCCAGCGCCCTCACCAGCTTTTCATGGGGCGTCACATAGTGGCTGCCCGGAAAAATGGTTAACTTGTTAAGCGTCTTTTCTATTTCCCCGGTAAGAGGATTTATCTGGGTAATCCTTTCCAGTTCGTCGCCGAAAAACTCCAGACGGTAAGCGGTTTCCTCGCCGGCCGGAAAGATATCTACCACATCGCCGCGGACCCGGAACGTACTGCGGTGAAAGTCAATATCGTTGCGGCGATACTGGATGTCGGTCAGCTGCCTGAGCAGCTTATCGCGCACTCTCCGCTCACCGGTCGCCACCCGAAGCGCCAGGTTGTCGTAATCCTCTACCGAACCGATGCCGTATATACAGCTGACGCTGGCGACTATGATTACGTCCCGGCGGCTCAAAAGCGCGGCCGTGGCGGCGTGGCGCAGCCGGTCGATTTCCTCGTTGATGTCGCTGTCTTTCTCGATATAAGTGTCGGTGCGGGGCATATAAGCTTCGGGCTGGTAATAATCAAAGTAGCTTACAAAGTAATGGACGGCATTGTCCGGAAAAAACTGCCGGAATTCACTATAAAGCTGAGCTGCCAGCGTTTTGTTATGGCTTAATACCAGGGTCGGCTTTTGAGTGTTTTGGATAAGATTGGCCATGGTGAAGGTCTTGCCGGAGCCAGTCACACCTAACAGTACCTGGTTTTTTTTACCTCCTTCAATACCGTCTGTCAATTGAGCAATCGCCGCCGGCTGGTCGCCCTGCGGCTGGTAATCATTCTTCAGATGGAACTTAGCCATCTAATAATTGTAACAAGAATCACTACTGGGATATGGGCTGAATATTCTTTATAAATCTTTGGAACGTATTAAATGCAAGCTCTTGAGCGGAAGCAGGAGAAGTATCTGAGCAAGCCGCATTTTCGCTCTTTAAGGAATAGTAGTAGCCCCCTACTTTAATGTAAGAGCCGGGGTGTCCAGCGGCATAATTTGCTATGGTCTCGTTACTACCCCCTGTAAAAGGATTGATATAATCACT
>DASSNG010000030.1:0-8996 GCA_035688135.1 Saccharimonadales bacterium (SeqCode)
CTTGCCGGCTATATAGCCGTTTTTGCCGTCGCGGATAGTTTCGGAAAGAGCGCCGGAATCCAGCCCGATAACCGGCGTGCCGCAGGCCAGCGCCTCTATGGCCACCATACCGAACGGCTCCTCAAACAGCGACGGCACAAGAAGGGCTTTGGCACCGGCGAGCAATTCTTGCTTATCGGCCGCGGAATCAACGAACCCGACGTATTGGATGTGCTTGTCGGCTAATTCCGGCTCGATTTTTTCTTTCCAATACGAGTCCTTTTTGTGGTCGGCGTAGTGTTTGCCGGCGATTTTAAGCGTCAGCTTGTGTTCATGGCTTTGGTTATATAGCCGGACAGCTTTGATGGCCAGATGGACTCCTTTGGTATTGATTATCCGGCCAAGATAGACCAGATAATCAGAATCCGCTTCGTATGAGGGCTTATAAAGGTTTGCCGGCAGGCCATGCGGGATATTGGCCAGCCAGTTCGTATCCGGGGGCATCTGGGCTCTTTGCGACAGAGAAATCGATATCCAGTTATTCTGGGAATACTTTGGATAGAAATTCTTGTATTTGACTAAGAAGTTGAACGGATCGTGGTGGGTGAAGACCACCGGCTTTGAGCACAGGGCTGAAAACGGCAGTGCCGTCTCTTCCTCGTTCGTGTAGACGTGAAGGATATCCAGTTCATTATGGTTAGCCATCCGCATGGCTTTGGCTATAAGCTCATTCTGGACCTGCCGGGAAAGGGTGATGAAAGTAAAAGGATGTTTTCTTAGCAGGGATATATAGCTGTCGCCTCGCAGTTTGAGCTCATTTTCAAAATATGAAAGATCGGCGTTAAGGTTTTTTACCTTGGTGGTTATTTTTCCCGGAGTGAATAGTGTTACCTGGTGGCCTTTAGCCTGGAACTGCTCGGCCAGCTCTATAGCCAGCCTGGCCGGCGCGAAGATAACATCAGGCAGAACCGCATCCTGCATGAATATATGCGGTACTATTATTCCGATTTTCATTTATCGCGGAGTGGTTACTTTTGGCTATCGTCTTCGTCTAAGAAGCTGAGGTCTATTTCGCCGCTATCGATTTCTTCATTGCCGTAGTAAGCATCGGCGTCCTGGCTGGTATTATCCTGTGGCATGTTTAAAGTCCTTTATTCAGGTAGTATATCACCTACAAAGCGACTTTTACGCTGGGGCCCATGGTAGATGAGACATAGGCGCTTTTGATGTATATGCCCTTCAGGCTAGCTGGTCTGGCGGCCCGGACGCTGCCCATTACGGCTTCGGCGTTCTGGTTCAGCTTATCTTTGCCAAAACTGGCTTTGCCCACAGCCAGGTGGATGATTCCGGACTGGTCCACGCGGTATTCCACACGGCCAGCTTTAGCTTCTTTTACCGCGGTAGCGGTGTCGGCGGAAACCGTTCCGCTCTTTGGATTAGGCATCAGGCCGCGGGGGCCCAGCAGGCGGGCATATTTGCCCAGCCGAGGCATCATGGCCGGGGTGGCTACCAGGATGTCAAAATCAAGGTTCTCTTTATCCAAAAGCGCGAAGATTTCCTCTTCGCCGGCAATATCGGCGCCGGCGGACTTGGCCTTTGAGGCTTCGGCGGCATCGCATAGCACAGCCACCCTTACGGTTTTACCGGTACCGGCAGGCAGGCTGACGGTATCGCGTACGTTCTGGTCGGCCTGGCGGGGGTCCACGCCAAGATTTATGTGAAGTTCTATAGAACTATCGAATTTAGTAGACGAGTTTTTGGCGGCCAGTTCCAGCGCGTCGGCCAATGGGTACTCTTTGGTCTTATCGATCTGCTTCAGAGCCTCTTTATACTTCTTGCCGGCTCTTTCGGCCCGGGTCTTTGATACCTGTGCGGATTTGGGCTGGGGCTTTTCAGCCGGGGCTTCGGCTTTTCTTTCTTCTTTAGCCTGCTTTTCTTCGACTTCTTTCGTAGCCTTGGCGCTGCGCTTGCCGGCCTTGGCGGCAGTTTTTTCGGCCTTTGGCTTATCGGCTGTATCTTTGGCTTTTACGGGAGCGGCTTCTACCACCATCTCCGCCTCTTTAAGCTGCTCTTCTTTCTTCTTGGCTTGTGCCATATTCTCTCCTTCGTGGTACTAGCGGCGCCGTCAGGCGCCTCCCACTTGAATTAATTTATCTAAACGTTGGCTTCTTCTGCCAGATCATTTGCTACTCTGGTCCAGTGCTCGATCGCGTCCGTCAGCTCTTTGGAGGGCTGTTCGCCGGCCAGCACTTTGAGGTTTATGGCGATACGGGCGGCGCTGCGCTCAGCCGCAGCTTCTTCGTAGGGTGTCGGCTCGTAAGCTTCCGGGAAACGGGGCGCCTCGTAAACGCTTCCGCCTGATGACTCTATACTCATTATTGTTCTACCTCTACGCCCATGCTGCGAGCAGTGCCGGCGACCATCTTCTTGACTGACTCGATATCATCGGCGTTCATATCGGCGGCCTTGGCTTCTGCGATTTCGGTCAGCTGGCTCTGGCTGAGCTTTTTAGTGAGCTTGGTCTTATTGGGCTCGCCGGAACCTTTATCGACTTTCAGCGCGGATAGTATCAGTTCATCCGTGGGCGTGCCCACTACCCGCCACGACATAGACCGATCGTCATAAATGGTTATGTGGACGGTAAGGCTCTGGCCCATGCGATCTTTCGTCTCATCGTTGAACGGATTTATGAAATCCATCATATTTACGCCGTACTGGCCAAGCGTGCTTCCCACAGGGGGGGCTGCGCTGGCCTGTCCGCCGCGGATTTTCATCTTTAATGTTGCTCTGACTTCTTTAGACTGTGCCATAGTTGCTCCTAAACCCTTTTAACCTGAAGGCCATCCAGCTCTACCGGTGTTTCCCGGCCGAACATGTTGACCAAAACCTTTAACTTGCCCTTCTGGGCGTCGATTTCGTTTATAGCGCCGTCAAAGCCTTTGAACGGGCCGTCGACGATATTCACTACTTCACCTACTCGGTAATCAAACTTGTGCTTGGGTTCTTCGCGGCCCATACGCTTCATTATCTTTGCGATCTCGTCTTCGCCTACAGGGGTTGGTTCGGTGCCGGTGCCTACGAATCCGGTAACGTTAGGTGTGTTCCGTACGATATACCAGGCGTCCTCCGACAGTTTCATCTCTACCAGTACATAGCCCTGGAAAATCCGCTTTTCCACAACCTTGCGCTTGCCGTTTCTGATTTCTATCATCTTTTCCTTGGGTACGAGTACCTGGAAGATTTTGTCGCCCATATCAAGGCTTTCCGCGCGCTGGCGTATGCTTTCGGCTACCTTCTCCTCATAACCGCTATAGGTATGGATGGCGTACCACTGCTTGCTTGAATCATATCTTTTACTGACCATGCGTTCCTCTTACTTTAAAACTACTTTCTTAAAGACCTCGTCGAGCCCTTTGTCGACACCGGCTACCAAAGCTCCGAATACCGCCGCGAAAATGAATACGGCCAGCGTTAGGCGCCAGGTTTCACGCCGGTTGGGCCACTGGACCTGGCGTATTTCCCGCCAGGAATTGACGAAGTAGCGCGGTACCAGCCATTTAAGTATCTTTTTAAGGAAGCGGAACGGCGGAGCGATTTTCTTAATCGCCGCGCGGTCCGTCAGGCGAAGCTTTCGCACCGGGCTCGCCGCTTTGGCGGCTGCTGTCTTTGCCCTGCTTTTACGGGGCTCGCTTTGCCTGGCTGACGCCTCTTCTACCCTTTCCCTGACAGTAGGCGCGCTTTTGCGTACCCTGGGTCCTTTTTTACTGCTGGCTGACTTGGCCACTTCTTCTCCTTACCCACTATAAAAGCCTACTATTTAAAGTAGGCTCACTGGTGTCAAGTATAGCCTATTTAAGGCTGCGACGCAAGGAGTAAACCGCTGTGTTCGGGAATCAATAACGGCCTGAACCGCTTGATTTCGGCCCGCCGCTGCTTTACTTCCGGGATCAGGCGACCCACCTCGTCCCAGAAAGCCTTGCTATGGTTCATGTGGCGGGTGTGCACCAGTTCGTGGATGATTACATAGTCTATCAGCCTCCAAGGAAGCTGTATGAGGTAAAAATTCAGGCATATTGACTGGTTGCTGGAACAGCTGCCCCACCGCGATTTAAGCTTCTTTATAGACAGGTTGCGGTACCTGTAACCACACTCTGCCGCAAGCTCATCAAGTCTTACGCCCAGCAGCTTTTCAGCATCCTTTCGCAGCGCCTTTTCACTGCCTCTGAGGGCCGCTTTCTGGACAGCTTCGGCCGAAGCATTGGAGCCGGCGCTGACGATAATCCGGTTATTTGCGACTTTTACCCGGGGCGAAGCCAGATGCGGTACGCTGCAGAATTCCAAACGGTAGGATTTGCCTACCCTGGACCCGTCTGAAAGCAGCGGCTGGGTATTTTTTGGCCGGTGCCGTTCTATCCACTCGGCGCGGCTTTTGGCGAATCTTATGCCGGCTTCATAAGGTGTCCATGACGGCATACCGACCCTTACGGAGCCGTCGGGGCGGATAGTTATGCGTAGGTTGCGCGCACCTTTTCTTTTAGCAAGCGTGATGGTGCCGATACCCTGGATATCAACGACCTTCTGAGCCATATCAGCTGATGGTAATGTTGCGGCGGCTTAAGTCTACCCGGCCGGCGTGCGGATTCGGTACAAGATTTATAAGCTCCGGCTTGGCCACGGTATGCTGGACGTCTTCGCTGCCTAAAAGCCCCATCTGGTATAAGCGGTTAATAATAAGGTTTTTCTGGGTTGAAAAGGTGTGTTTGCCGCTGATTACCATGTAATCTTCGCCGTCTGGGTTCTGCATGCCGGCCAGCTGCCTGTCAAAAGTGCTCCGTGTCTGCGGCTCTGCATATTTGTCATCGGTGGTACGGCGGTCCCTTTCCTGGGTCCGCGCGAAAGCCGTATCAAGATCCACCTGGATCCAGATAAGAAGGTAGGCGGCTTTGTGCTTGCGGGCAAGTTCGCGGAGTTTACGCCTTTGGGCGGCCCGCAGGGCGTTGGTATCGTAGACAATGCTTACGCCGGCGCTTAAGAATTCCTCGCTCATGTAGTCCATCAGGTGGGTTACGATGGCATTTTCCTGGGAATCGTAGCGTGGATTCTGAAAAAGCTCGCTCCTGATGCGGTCCGCGCCGACCTGGGCCAGCTTGATATCATCAGCCAGGTTTCTGGCCACATAGCTTTTCCCGGAGCCCGGGTAGCCATAAAGGCATATCAGAGCCGGCTTGGACAATACGATTTTTGCCATATCTTCCCTAAATACTACCACCGCCACTGTGCATCATAAAGTGTTTATGCCTGCAAATATAAAACTATTTTTATTGCCGCGCTGTGCTTATTTCGTGGCAGGGGAGACAGGATTCGAACCTGCGACCAACGGTTTTGGAGACCGCTACTCTACCAGCTGAGCTACTCCCCTATAAGCCACAGGATTATATTATAAATCGACTTTTGCTTCACCTCCTAGTGGATAAACCGCTAGATTTCCTATTGAGGTTGTGCTTATTGGGCTTTACCTCTATAATCAGGACAGAACAGGCCGTTAAACTCAGGGCAAAAACCTAAAAAAATGAAGATACTGATGCTTGGATGGGAGCTGCCGCCGCATAATAGCGGCGGGTTAGGTATAGCCTGCCTGGAGCTTTCAAAGGCTATGGCGTCCGCCGGAGCTGACATCAGTTTTATACTGCCTTATTCATCTGATATGCGCTATGACTTCATGGAGGTAATCGGCGCATCCGAGGCTACGGAGCCGATTCCTTACGCCGCCGGCGTCTATGACAGCTATAAGTACATGCTGGATGGCGGAGGCAGCATAAACCTGGGTTTACACGACCAGCAGGCATTGTATGCGCACCGGGTAGGCCGGTTATCGGAAAAGCTTACTTTTGACGTGGTGCACGCCCACGACTGGCTTACTTTCCGCGCGGCACTGCTGCTGAAGGAAAAGCATAACTGCCCCATAGTGCTGCATGTGCACTCAATCGAGCGAGACAGGGCCGGCGGCCAGGACGGGAACCCGTTCGTGCGCGAGATAGAGGCGGAGTCCATGCTGCTGGCGGACCACGTCTTCGCTGTCAGCCAAAGGACAAAAGATATGATCGTAGAGGACTATGGAATCCCGGCGGATAAGATAGAAGTCGCCCATAACAGCATCGACCTTGAGGCCTTTGAGTTCCCCGACGCCGATAATGCGTACAAGTACCTGAGCTGGCTGAAGCAGCGCGGATGGCGGGTGGTTACTAACGCGGGCCGGCTTACCGTGCAAAAAGGACTGACCCACCTTCTGGCGGCGGCTAAAGAAGTCGTTGCAAGGCAGCCTAAGACGATTTTTTTGATTGTTGGCGGCGGCGAGATGCGGGAAGAACTGATAAGGCTGGCGGCCGAGAACGGTATCGGCGCCAATGTGATATTCACCGGCTTCCAAAGAGGCAAGCAGCTGCGGGACGCTTTTTCTGTCGCCGATCTTTTCGTGCTGCCGTCGATATCGGAACCTTTCGGGCTCACCCCATTCGAAGCCGCGGGTTACGGCACCCCATCACTGATAAGCCGACAATCCGGAGCCAGTGAAGTCCTGAGGAATTGTTTGAAAGTCGATTACTGGGATATCAACCTGATGGCCGACCGTATAGTCGGCGCCCTTAGGAGCCAGCCGCTTCTGGATGAGCTGTCCCGGAACGCCCAGGAGGAGTTTTACCGCCTTAGCTGGAATGACACGGCCTCAAAGATACTCCGCCGTTATGAGAACGTATTGACCGGAGCCGCCGCATGAGCCGCTCCATCGCCCTGTACCTGCACGCCCACCAGCCATGGCGGCTAAGGAACTACACCGTCTTTGACGCGGCGTCATCGCACAATTATTTTGATACCGGCTCAGAGACAAACGGCAACCTTTCGGTACTGAAAAAAGTTACCTATAAATCTTATATTCCGACAAACCGGCGGCTGCTGGAACTTCTCAATAAATATCCTGAATTCAAAATCAATCTTTCCATCACCGGGCTGCTGCTGGAACAGCTTGAGCAATGGGAGCCGGACGTGCTTAAGAGTTTCCAGGACCTGGCCGCTACCGGCCGGATGGAAATCGCCGCCGAGACCTATTACCATAGCCTGGCCTTTTTTTATGATAAAGCGGAGTTTGAGCGCCAGGTTGACCAGCACATCAGAAAGATACAGGAGCTTTTCGGGCAGACGCCGGTGGTTTTCCGCAACACCGAGCTTGCCTATAACAATGATTTGGCTAAATGGGCTGACGGCAAAGGGTTTAAAGCGATTCTGGCCGAAGGCTGGGACCCGATACTGGGCTGGCGCAGCCCTAATTACATCTACCGGCCCGCTGACACCGAGAACATCAGGCTGATACTGAAGAACTACCGCCTAAGCGATGATGTGGCTTTCCGCTTCGGAAACCGTGATTGGGCGGGCTGGCCGCTGACCGCTGATAAATTTGTCCACTGGATGGACGAAACGCATCACGCAGAGATATTTAATCTGTTCATGGATTATGAGACCTTTGGGGAGCATCAGTGGGAAGATACGGGGATATTCGACTTTTTAGAAGACATGCCGGGCAAGTGGATAGGCCACGGCAATGACTTCGTCACACTAAGCGAAGCTGTGGACAGGCTTGAACCGCGCGACACCGTGGACATACCCGATACGACTACCTGGGCCGATACCGAACGCGACCTTACCGCCTGGCTGGGCAACGCTATGCAGCAAGAGGCTGCCAGCGCTATATACAGCCTTTCTGAGACCATACTCAATAGCGGCGACGAGCAGCTTATAGATGACTGGCGGCGGATGCAAACCAGCGACCATTTTTACTATATGTGCACCAAATGGTTCAACGACGGCGACGTCCATGCCTACTTCAGCCCCTATAAATCCCCTTATGACGCATACTTGAATTACATGAACGTGTATCATGATTTGATGTGGCGGGCTGGAAACAGCTCCCGAAAGGAGGCTTAGGGGGTGGGGAGACCTGTAATACTCAGTAATTCGCATATTCTTGTCGGACTGGATGAACACGGTACGGTACATGATTTTTATTATCCCTACGTAGGCCTGGAGAACCTGGCGTCATCGCGAAATCTTAACCATAAAATCGGGATTTGGGCGGACTCCGAATTTTCCTGGCTGGACGACGGTACCTGGGATATCACGCTCAACACTGAAAAAGAAGCCTTGATAAGCGATATCCGTGCCGAAAACAAGAAGCTGGCCGTAAGGGTGGAGTTCCAGGATTTCGTTGACAGCCAGTTCCCGGTGTTCGCCAGGCTTATAAAAATAACCAACCTGTCTGACAAGGAGCGTGATATCCGCCTTTTCACCCACCAGGCTTTCCAGATATCACGCTCCGGAAGAAGCGACACGGCCCTGTTCGTGCCGAACGGTCCGTATATTCTGGACTACAAGGGCTGGTACACCCTGTTAGCTTATCTAGAGGATGAAAACAGCCGGCCTTTTGACCAGTTCGCCGTGGGGAACTGCGGCATAGAGGGTAAAGAAGGCACCTTCAGAGATGCTGAGGACGGCGAGCTTTCCGGGAATCTGGTTGAACATGGCGGCGTGGACAGCGTGATGCGCCTCTCAATGAAGATAGCGGCCGGAGCATCGGCCGGCGCCAGATACTGGGTATCGGCCGCCGATTCGCAGCACGGAGCCGAAAAATACAGCCGCCTGTTCAAAGAAGGCGGCATAAACCAGCGGCTGGTATCAACCCGGCAGACCTGGAAAGACTGGCTGGCCATCAGCGCCGACAAATTAGATAAGATCAGCTCTGAATACAAGGATTTGGCAATTAAATCCCTGATGATAGTAAAGTCCCACAGCGACCGGCATGGCGGCGTCATAGCCAGCTGCGACTCTTCCATCTATAACTACGGCCGCGATTATTACAATTATGTCTGGCCCAGAGACGGCGGCTACGCTATCCTGCCCCTTATTGAACTGGGTTACAAGGAAGAGCCAAAAAGATTCCTGCAGTTCTGCGCCGATACGATGCACCCCGA
>DASSNG010000018.1:0-7348 GCA_035688135.1 Saccharimonadales bacterium (SeqCode)
GTCACGTCTATGGTCAGGTCGCCGCTGTCTAATGTCCAGCTGGAGCTGGCGTGGCCCGTAAGCGTCAGCGCCTGCCCGCTGCCCGCCGTAACCAAAGTAGTGGTACCGCTGGCGCCGCCTACCTGTGTGCTGCCGGTTGAAGCTGTAAACACGGCAGCTCCGGCGGTATCGTCGTAATAAATGTCCGCGTAAGCCTGCGTGGCGGTACCATCATAAACTTTCAGATGGGCCGGGTTACCGGATGTATCCAGCACCAGCGCGTTATAGCCCGAAGAATTCTGAACCTGGAAGGCTTTATTCGATGTGTCCTTCAAATAAAGCGCCGGGCCGGTATTGTTGCCGTTATTCAGGCTTAGGACGCCGCCGGTCTCGGCGATACCGGTGTTGGTGAAGGTATACAGGTATCCGGTTCCGGCATCGGCGCTGGAAGTATCCACCGCATCCTTGGCCAGTCCGGTGCCGCCGCCACCACCGCCGGAACATAGGCCGTTAGCCGTGGTACAGATGGTGCCGCCGCCGGCTGGAATCGTAAGCGTGTAGTTGTTAGCTCCGGGGTCCGCCATCACCAGGGTCGTACTGCCGCTGCTGCCGGCAAAGTAGAATTTTATCTGGCCGGATATGCCGCCTACGCCGGGCGTACCTAACACCAGCTGATTGTTGTTGGTATCCACTGCGAATACCGATGCCGCGTTGGTGGCGTTCTGCACCTGGAAGTTGGCCGTGGAGTTAGACGAAGCCTTGAATATCGAGGCGCCGCTTTCGGCCAGCGTCTGCCCCGAAAAGACAGTGGTTGTACCGGCATCATTGAGCGTGGCCGCGTTAGTCCCATCTCCCAGGAAATGATTATTGGACAGGTAGTTGGACGTACCGCTGATATAAAGCGCGTAACAGCTGGTCGAACAGCCGGAATCGGTGATATCGTTGCCGGTTATGGAGTTCTTGTTGTCAGAGGAGTTATTCAGATAGATACCGTAGTTTGTGGTAGCGCCGCCGCTGTCCTGGACCTTGTTTCCGGTGACGCTGTTGTTAGATGCGCCGCCGGTCAGCCAGATGCCTTCCGCGCCGCTGCTGCTGATATTGTTGCCCGACACTGTCGTGTTCGTGGAACCGGATAGCCATATACCGGTATTAGTGGCGCTCTGAATCGTGTTGCCGGTCACGGTGTTGTTGCTGTAAGTGTCGACGCCTATTCCGGTGGAAGTACTGCCGCTTATGGAGTTGCCGCTGGCCGTGTTTTCGGGGCCGCACAGTTCTATGGCGGCTACCCGGGAGTTTTGGAACGAGTTACTGCTGATGGTAGTGTTACTGCCGCAGGCTATCACGGCCCGCAGCCCGTTAAAGACGTTCCCGTGAATAAGGTTATTTGCGGCCGAGCTGCTGCCAACCTCTATACCTACGGCATCTGTGCCAGATGAATCCTTGAATGAGCTGTTCTGAATCTTGGTGTTAGCTACCGCCAGCATATATATCTGGCCGTTGTTGATGCCGTAGATATTGCGGACAGTTACCTGGTCTATGGTAGCTCCCATGCGGGCGGTTCCGCTGCCGACGCCGTCCAGGTGGATGCCGTTCATGGAACCGGAAGACTGACTGGAGCTGTTGCCGTCCACCACCAGGTTGCGAATGGTGACGTTAGTGCCGGTCGCAGTGTCGGTGTTCTGAATCATGTTGTACGAGCCGTTCTGGGAAGCGGGCAAGGTAATCACGGTGGCCGTTCCCGCCCCTTCCAGAATCGAGTTATTAGGGATGGATATGGCGGCCGAAATGGTGTAGGTGCCTTCCATCAGGTAGACGGAACAGCCGGTAGTGGTACATGGAGAGGATGTGAAGAAGCCGTTGATTGTCGCCTGGTCTCCGGAGCCCGGGGCAATGGCGTCAGCGGCATCCTTTTCGGCCTGGGTGGAGTTATTGGCGGCCACGATGAAAGTCTTGCTCCGGGGCGCGGAAATCCACTTGCTGCCGTTGCTCTGCAGCAGTTGGCCGGTGTTGGTGTCAAAGTAAAGCATGCCCTTGTTGCCGGATGATGCCGCCGGGCGGTTAGCCGTGGTATCGCCGGTTATCTTCAGGGTCTTTCCAGCGGCTATCACCGTGGACTGATTCAAATCGATTTCAGTTGCATGCGTGGTGCCAATACCTAATGCCGTGGCGGTAGCCGTATCCATGGTTCCCGCCTGCAGCGTTACGGCTATGCCGGTGCCGTTAATGTTAAAGCTTCCAGTCTGGGCGGTGCCCGGAGTTGCGTTCTGCAATTGAACAAATCCGGTACCCGCTTGGGTGCAGATGCCGCTGGCGGCAGTGGTGCAGACCGTTCCCGTTTCATCGGGCAGAGTGATAACCGGGTTGTTGGCCACCGTGTTAAAGGCCAGCGTGCCGCGGTTGGCGCCGCTGGTCTTGGCCAGCTTCCCGGCCGTAAAGCTGTACGGCAGCGCCGTCAACGCTATGCTGTGGCCGGCATTCTGCATCTCGCCGTCCCACGAAGGCGTACCGCCGGTTCCGCCGATATTCATCGTCAGCCATAGCTGCTGGTCCCAATTGATTGTTGAGCCGAACGGCGTGACGCTGCCCAGATTGACCGAAAAGTATCCATCTATAACCTGCACCTTGCTGGCGCCGGTCCGGGTCTCCTCCCAGACGCACGAACCCGTGCAGGTGCCCACCGTGCCGGTAGTGCTGTCTGCGGTATACAGTTTGAAGTCGATATTGTAGGTTCCGTCCGGTACGATGCCTCCCAGGTTATTCAGCAGCCGGGCCTGGAAATTCAGGGTACTGGAGGTGGTGGCCGCCTGAACTGCGGGAGCGGCCGCTACGAAAACAGCTAAAAATACAGACAGGCCCAACAAGGGGGCCATTAGCCATATATTGACCGCGCGCGCACGCGCAATTAGGCGTTTTTGCATTTTCTAAGGTGTTTTTGTATTTATTTTGGCTTTTGATTTTTCGTAAGCCTAGTAACAGATTACGCTTCCCTGTTGAGCGCGTCAATAAAAACAACCCGACTTATCCACACCTTAGCGGACAGGGGTCGGGCTGTTAAGTTATTTTCGTAATCTTGATGCGGGTGTGGCGCTGCCGGTGGCCGCGGACCTTGCGGACCCGCTTTTTGGCCTTGTAGCGGATAGCTACCACCTTGTCGTCTTTTACCGATTGCTCCACGATATCAGCGGATACCTTTACCCCTGATACGGTGGGGGCGCCGACACTGACGTTATCGCCGTCAATCACCAGCAGGGCCTCAAAGGCGGTATTCTGCTGGGCCGGATCAAGCAGTTCCACTTCGATTTCATCGCCTACGGATACCAGGAACTGGTGTCCGCCGGTGGAAATGACTGCTTTCTTGCCCGGTTTAACAGAGGCGGAGGGTTTAGCTGCCGGCTTGGCTGCGGTCTTTGGTTTTTGGGCTGTTGCTTCTGCCATAACCTAAGGAGTTTAACAGATAAGGAATTATCTGTCAAAGAGGTAGGCTCAGCCGAGTCTATCTTTCGAAGAACCTTGCGGAGCCTACCTGAAGCCGGTGCTGTAAAACAGTCTGTCCTTGGGTATGAGAGCATTTATCGACTATTTGGAGATATATTCTCGAAATAAAGACTGGCTTTACAGCTATAGGCGTCAAGTGGGCGAAGTGGTTCTAAGGAAGATAGGAGGAGCAATAACTAGCCATGTAAGACTAGCATTAAAATGCTAGTTATCTCTGTTATCCGTCTTGCTGAGCTTGATTTCGGCAATCTGGTCGCCAAGTTTCACCTGCTCGCTATGCGCCGCCTGTCCGCTAAGCTCGCCTACGGCCAATGTCTCGCGGAAAATCTCGTCTTTGTATTGAGCATAGGCCTGTCTAATCTCTTCGGATTCACTCTCTACCCCCACCTCTATACGGTCATCCACATTAAGGCCGGCGTTCTTGCGGGCCTGCTGGATGTGGCGCATAAGCTCCCGAGCCAGACCTTCCCTTTTTAAACCATCTGTAAGTTCAAGGTCCACTACAGCTTTGACCGGCTGGTCGGGAGCCGTATTTTCTACCTGGGCGTCCTTTACATTGAGTTCTTCTTTTAGAATCTCTACCAGCTCCGGCTTCAGCTCCAGATGGGTATGGACAGTAACGGACTGCAGCGGCTGGCGTACTTTGATACCGGCGGCGGCTCTCTGGGCTAAGCCTTGGGTTATCAGGTCGCGGATGGCGGCCATTTCGTTGATGATGATGCCGTTTACCTGGCCGGCCGGCGGCCAGTCGCGCAGATGCACGCTCTCGCCGCCTGTAAGGCCGCGGAACAGCTCTTCGGCCATGAATGGCGTGAATGGCGCCAGAACCAGGCTTAAGCGCACCAGGACGTAGTGCAGTGTCTTATAGGCCATATCTTTGTCGGCGTCGTTCTCGCTCTTCCAGAAGCGCTTGCGGGACCGGCGGATATACCAGTTGCTGGCATCATCTATGAAAGGCAGCACGCCTTTTAAGGCGCTTGGCAGGTCGTAGCGGTCCATATTCTCCTCGATTTCGGCCGTCAGCTGGTGGACACGGCTGACAATCCACTGGTCCAGGGGATGCGTCAGCTCCTGATAAGGGTCACTCATATCGCCATCCCACTCCCAGCCGTCTACGGATGCGTAAAGGGTGAAGAAATCGTACATGTTCCAGACCATCTGCAGTTTGCGATGGACATCCGACACGTCCTTGTCGACCAGGGCGAAATCTTCGCCGTTCAGCAGCGGCGAACTTAGGAAAAGAAAACGCAGGGCGTCGGCGCTGAAGGTATCCATCAGCTCGTTAGGGTCGGTGTAGTTGCCGTAATTCTTGCTCATCTTGCGGCCGTCGTTGCCGGCGATAGTGCCGGTGACAATCACGTTTTTGAAAGAGTTGGCGCCGAACAGGCCGACACTTAGCGCGTGAAGGTAGTAGAACCAGGCGCGGACCTGGCCGACGTATTCGGCTATGAAATCCCCCGGGAAGTTCTGCTCGAACTTCTCCTGGTTTTCAAAAGGGTAATGGAACTGGGCAAAAGGCATGGAGCCGGCTTCGAACCAGCTGTCCATAACCTGTTCTATGCGCTTATACTTCACCCCGTCTATCTCAAAAGTCACCTCATCAATCCAAGGGCGGTGGTAATCTTCCAGCTCGACCCCCGATAATTCCTTCAGCTCGGCGTAGCTGCCAACGACTTTGACGTGTTCATTGCCCTGCTCATCGACACCTTTCCATACCGGAAAGGCCGTAGCCCAGAAGCGGTCACGGCTTAGGTTCCAATCGGGAGCAGCTTGGATGTTCTTGGCGAACCGCCCCTGCTTGAAATGGGCCGGGAACCAGTTGATATTGGAGTTTTGCTCCAGCATCATCTGCCGCTGGTCGTCGACGTTCATGAACCAGCTGGGATGCGCCCGGTACATCAGCGGCGTGCCGCAGCGGTGGCAGTGGGGATAGCTGTGGCGGATATATTCTATTTTCCAAACGACGCCTTGCTCGTGCAGAGTCTTAGCAATATTTTTATTCACGTCCCAGACAAGCTGGCCTTTCCAGGGTCCTTCCTTGTAAAAACCGCTGTCATCGACGTTGTTTATAAGGGGAAAACCTTTTTCTTTTGCCAGCTGATAGTCTTCTTCGCCGAAAGCCGGGGCCAGGTGCACGATGCCGGTCCCCTCTTCTGTGCTAAGGCCGGGATAATTCCAGATCTTATGGGCGTTTTCGCCGCGGTGTTCGAACAGCGGCTCGTATTCGCGTCCGATGAACTCTGAACCTTTGATGCCATCGCGCAGAATCTCGTACTTTAGAGGCTGGTGTTTTTCGTCAGTCAGCACCTTCCCTAGCAAATCCTTCAGCAGAACCAGCTTTTCGCCGCTGGCCAGCTTGATTTCGGCATAGGTATCATCCTGGCCGACACCGACGGCGGTATTTGCCGGCAGCGTCCAAGGCGTAGTGGTCCAGGCCAGCAGATAAGTATCCTGGCCCTTGAGCTTGAACTTAACATAGACAGATGGGTCGGTGACGTCCTGGTAGCTGTTATCCATGGCCACCTCGGCTTTGGCGATAGGCGTGGCGTCGCGGGTGCAGTAAAGAAGCACCTTTTCGCCCTCGTATATCTTTCCGGCGTCGTATAACTTCTTAAACGCCCACCAAACCGACTCCATATATGGCTTGTCCATGGTCTTGTAGGCGCCCTTGAATTCTACCCAGCGGCCGATACGGGCGATAGTATCTTCCCATTCGTTACTGGTCTGGATCATATTGGCTCGGGTGGCCTTTATGTAATCCTCCAGGGATATGTTGGTGCCTATATCGCGTCTGTCATGAATACCAAGCTTTTTCTCGGTAGCGACTTCGGCCGGCAGCCCGTGGGTATCCCATCCCCAGACCCGCTCCACACGCTTGCCCTTCATGGTCTGGTAGCGTGGCACGGCATCCTTGACTATGCTGGAAAGCAGAGAGCCGTGGTGCGGCAAACCGGTTAGGAACGGAGGCCCGTCGTAAAACACATAGCTGTCGGCAGCCGGTCGCTGCTCGACTGATTTCTCAAATATCTTATTCTCTTGCCAGTATCTGACAAGGTCTTTCTCGTATTCGATTGGTTTTCGGCGTTTGCCGGCCTGGAACTTCACTTCTTAGCCTCCTTAAAAAATAAAAAAGCCCGCTATTTTAGCGCAGGAGCTCATCTTCTGAACGGTACCATCCTGCTTTAGGGCTTGATTTCGGCTGTAACGGGCCTTTCCCGGCGGATTCTACTAAGGTTTTCCCTGTTCTTTCCGCGCCGCAACCTGATTTCGGTTTGGCAGTTGATAGCTGCTGCTGGCGGCTCTTCCTAATTGTCATTTAAATCATAGCTAAAGGAGGTAAAAACCGCAATCTTAATTCTGGGCGTAGGCGTAGACTTCGCCCATCGGCGGCCAGGGCTGGTCCTGCCACATTTGCTGCAGCCGGTCCTCCGGGCCAAGGACCAGAATCGCGGGATAGCGGACGATGTCGTAGAGCTTGGCCAGTTCGGCGCCTTCGGTAGTTTCCAGGCTTAAAAGCTCCACCTTATAGCCGTAATGCGCGGCTTCGAAATCATGCTTGAAAGTCTCGGCCGGGCCGGCCTGTTCGCTGTTGGGATGGTAAAGGATTACGATTCGCATCCCGTTAGAATCTCAAAGCAGTTACAAAAATATCGCTACGTTTAAGCAGGCACGCGCGTTCAATCGCTGCGTAAGACACGGTGGTTAAGTGAGTTCTGACGGGACGCATCAAAGCTTAAGGTTTGAAGCGGTACAGGAACACCAGGTAGAAGATATAGGTGAAGCCAAGCGGCGCCAGAGTGTAAATCACGCTGCGCCAGTAGCCGCCGTTAAATACGTAAAGCTGCTGGTAGAAGATGGTGGACTGGCTTATGAC
>DASSNG010000062.1:0-10697 GCA_035688135.1 Saccharimonadales bacterium (SeqCode)
TTTGCACCAGCGATTATCGCCGGCATTTATGAGCTGATATTCAACATTAAAGTTAATACAAAAATTGATAGAAAGTTAAAAAAAGGCCACGCAATTTTAATTGGGTTCATTGTTGGGTCGTTTACCTTCGCATTCACACCCCTAAACGCGATGTATTTCTTAATTTTCTTCCAGTTCTGCGGTGCGGCGGCAATAGTATGGCAGCGCCGTGATCTCCTAGTCCACTCAATTGCCGGAGGAGTTCTGTTTTTAATATTGTATGGTGTGCTATTCGCGGTATTTAACTTACTATACCCCTCATTTATAAGTAATTATGACCATTTACATAGGACGACCCATATATTATTCCTAGGCGTTCCCTTAGAGGAATATATGTATGCTCTTTCTATGGGATTAATGTGGGCCCCTCTGTACGAATATGAACACCGGGTAAAAGACCGCATAAGTGAATCGCGGTGATACTGACTCTGATGTTACTTGAAACAAATGTGGTAAAGTTATATAATAAGTTCTAATTCGCCGCTTGGCGAAGGTCCCCGATGTACGGAGGAGATGCCATGGCGGAGACGGAAGTCACCCGCGAGATGATCCTCGGCAAGATCACGGACGTCCTGGAGGCGGCCGGCGTCGACCGCGACAAGGTGGTCGAGCAGTCCACCTTCAACGTCGCCCGCAAGGACGAGGACCCGGAGCACAACCTGGGCCTCGACTCGCTCGACCTGACGGAGCTGATCATGGAGCTCGAGGACGGTTTCGGCCTCAAGATCCCGGACGCGGACGCGGAGACCTTGATCACCGTCGGCGCGGCGGTCGACTACGTCTACGGCCGGCGCGACGAGATCACGCTGCCCGACACCACCGAGACCGCGCCGGCCTGACGGCGGCACGGGGACGGGGAGCGTGCGCACCCGCGCACGCTCCCCGGATCTTTTATAACCCAAGGCAATGGGCGGCGGTCGTAAGCGCTTCGAAAGGCTTTTCGGGCTGCTGGAGCCACCAGACCGCGCCCAATGACGCTAAATCCGGTACCGGCCAGGATAATACACTCGGCGTAGTGGATACCCGGCTGCCACCAGCGATGATTATCTGACCTGAATGCACGGTTATTATCAGCAGATTATCAGATGATGCCCATCCGGCCAGCTGCTCCGCTACCTGCGCTAAATCCGCATTCTGCTGGATAAGATGGGGCGCGGCCAGCTTTTGTAGCTGCGATAAAGCGGCAATAATAAGCGTATTCGGCCGTGAAGTCACGGCCCGGGGATTATTCATAAAATAATCCAGGCTGTCACCGGTAAGAGCCAGCTTGCCGGCGTATTTTTTCAGGAAATCTTCCAGCAAGAGGGCAGTTTCGGAGTTGCGGCCGAAATCACCCGCCAGTAAAACCGCGTCAGCCCATTCGGACGCTTCAAGAAATTCAGCTAAAGCCTGGCGGCTGAAGCTGCCGATATCGTTGCTGGCGGCGTAATCGGCTTCCGGGAAGATAGTTTTTAAAGTAGGCTGCAGTTTTTGCGGCACCAATACGCGTACGGTGCCGGCTCCGGCTTTTTGGGCGGCGCCGTAGGCTTCTGAAACCGCGCTGAAACTTTGGGCGTGCCCGCCTATAATCAGCAGTTTTCCGGCGTGGCGCCGGTTTTCCGGCCGGTTCCAGAGCACATCCGGGAACAATGGGCTGTCGGGCGTCTGCTTTAACCAATTCATGGCATCTCTTTTTTAATTATATCGATGTAGGGCCTGGCGTTTTTGACGTAATCGTCATGTACGCCCGGCAGTTCAAAATATCTTACGCCCGGACCTTTTATCAAATCCTTTATGCCGGGAGACGTAAAAGGGTCGGAATGGTTGCGGATGACAATCGTCTTCTGATCGGGACGGTCCATTAGCTTCTGAAGGTGCGCCAGCTTATTGTTATTCAAAATTCCCAGCCACATATAATTGTGGCGCCGGAAAAAATAGTAAAATTCCAGCAATTTCTTCCAGAGATAGTAGCCCCAGCCGAAGTTGGCGACATAGTGCCGGCGGCTGGTTTTGGTGTGGCGCATGACTCTTTTTAAAAGAGGCTGACCCGGCCAGTAGGTAGGCCCTATAAGCATGATAAGGTGCGCTCTGGCGTCATCCGGCACGGCGTAGATGCCGGCGGAGTGGGCGATGATGATATCGGCGCGGCGGCGGTTCCTAATAACTTTATAACCGGCTTTTTCCAGTTCGCTTCTGAACTGGCGGGTATGCATAGGGCCGCCCGAAAACCCTTCAATCAGTGCGGCGGTTTTCATGCCAAGGCCGTTAATTTTTTTTCTATGACTTTGTCGCGGTCGTTCAGGACAAAACGGCATTTAAGCTTCTCGCCGTTAAGGACCCTTGGCAGCCAGTATTGGTCGTCATCCCACATCTTATCGAGCGGCAGCTCATCAATCCTAAACCACTTTGGCGCCATCTCTTCAGTCTCAGCCGGTTCGCCCTCCCAGGAGCGGCATAAAAAAACGTCTACTTTGTGTAGCTCGCGGCTTTGCGGGCCCATTTCGTCAAAGACGATATCCGCAACCTTTTCATATTCGGCAGGCACTACCATCGCCTCCTCTTGGGCTTCGCGGGCCATAGCGCCTTCCACGGTTTCGCCGTCTGACACCTTGCCTCCCAGGCCGTTCCAGCGCCCGGCGCCGAACCCTCTTTTCTTCATTGCCAGCAGGACTTTGTCTTCTTTGGTCAGAAACACCAGGGTTAGCTGCTTCATAAATCGATTTCGATACTTGTCGGGCAGTGGTCGCTGCCCATAACCTTGGGATGGATATCCGCCGCCTTAATCTGGCCTTTAAGCGATGCGGATGCCAGGAAATAGTCTATACGCCAGCCGACGTTCCGGGCTCGGGCGTTCGCAAAGTGGCTCCACCAGGTGTAGTAGCCGTTCCCTTGGTGAAACAGCCGGAAGGTATCCAGAAAGCCGGCGTCCAGAAAATTCTGAAAACCTTCGCGCTCTTCGGCCGTAAAGCCTTTCTTGCCCCGGTTGGGCTTGGGATTCGCCAGATCATCCTCGGTGTGTGCTACGTTCAGGTCGCCGCAGAATATGACGGGCTTGGTCTTTTCCAGCTCTTTTACGTAAGCCAGAAAGGCCGGGTCCCAATGTTTATGGCGCAGCGGCAGGCGCTGAAGGTTGTCCACGGAGTTCGGTGTATACACCGTAACCAGCCAGAATTTATCATACTGCGCGGCGATTACCCTGCCTTCGTTGGCGGCGTCGCGGGTCCGGCTGTCTACTAAATCGTATTTCTTGGAAAAACTGTCAGGAAAGCCGTTAATGACTTTCAGGGGTTTAATCTTTGTGAATATGGCGGTGCCGGAGTAGCCTTTTTTTTCCGCTGAGTTCCAGTATTCCTCGTATCCCTCAAAGTCGATTTCGGCCTGGCCCTGCTGGGCTTTGGTTTCCTGCAGGCAAAGTATGTCAGGATTCTCTTTGGCCATGAATTCCTGCAGGGCCCCTTTGCGCACCACCGCCCTTATGCCGTTAACGTTCCATGAATAAATTCTCATCTGCTTACGCGCTTGGCTTCCCTTTCCTGCTGGCGGCGTTTTATAGATTCGCGCTTATCGTATCGTTTTTTACCCCTGCCAGGAGCTATCCTGAGCTTAATATACCGCCCCTTTGTCAGAAGTTCCAGGGGTACGATAGTGCCCCCCTGCCCGCGTTCGCCGATAAGGCCGTTAATCTCTTTGCGTTTAGCCAGTATCTTGCGGCTGCGGGTCTGGGCGTCTTCGGATATGGATATGCCGGCGCTGCCAGTTATCTGGGCGTTTATTAGCCACAGCTCCCCTTCTCTTTCGGTGACGTACGCGCCGCGCAGCTGGCCGTGCCCCATCCGCAGAGCCTTGGCTTCGGCGCCCGTCAATTCCAATCCCACTACCAAAGAATCGCCGAGCTCGTAATCGTAACGCGCCCGCCGGTTCACTATTCTTTCCGGAGAATGAGATTTCTTTCTCATCCCCTTATTTTAGCCTAATTGCGCGATAACTTGGCGTTGTGGGCTTCAGCCTGCTCGACAGCTCGCTGAACGGTATTCCAGATAGCCGGCTGGTGCTCCTTGACCTTCAGCCAATACCACCACTCTGCGCCCCAAAGATCAATCGTGCGCATTCCGGTAGCTTCGCCGTATGCTATGCGGTCTTTCATGCGCTGCGGGTTCATGGATTTGTATTGTTCCTGCAAGGAAGTATCGGTTATAGCCTGCCCCTTTGGCGTCCAGGGCTCAGCCTGCAGCTCGTGGATGATCATATCTTTTCCCGATACCAGCTCTTCGCTGCCGGCCAGCGCCGAGTAAAACCATGGCGGCAAAGGATATTCAAAATAACGGTGCGTGAAGGTCGTGTCCCATACCCGCTTATAGACGGAAATAGCGAACACATCCGGAGTCGGCTTGCCGACTGGGATACCGATCCAGTTGTCGCTGCGGCTGATAATTACCTGGTGGGCCGTGTCCATGCCTTTGACCAGGTTGTATTCGCTTACTAGGCGGTTGCGGTCAAAGTCTTTGCACTCACCGAAAACCTTCATAAAGAACTCATTCTCCAGCTCGTAATCGTGCAGGGCCGGATTATTCTTGTAATGATTGATTACCGCCTCCATGAATTTGTACAGCTGAGGTTCCCAGGACTGCCGGTTATTCGGGTCGATAGTGACCCAGCCGGGTTCGTGGCATTCGGGCCAGCGCGGTTGTCGCAGGCCGATAGAAAGCGACACTCTCGCCCCATACTTGTTGGCAAGCGCGAACTGCCAGTCGAGTTTGGAAAAATCATAATGTCCCGGCGTGGGTTCGACATCGCTCCAGTAGCTGACCAGCCTGACTTGCTTCAGCCCTAAGCCGTCCTGGCTTACGGGTTTCAGCATGGCCGTGAGCGTATCTTTGGGGTTCAGGCCGAAACTTTCGGCGTAGTCCGGGATGAAACTGGCGCCTAGGACTATAGGCTCTTTGTCGTGCTTATGTATATACCATTGCCCGATTCCATAAGCGGCGCCGGTAAGGACGACGAAGACCGCGATTATTACGAATAAGATGCGGCGCAACCAGCCGCTATGCCAAAAATAGCCCCAGGCGACACCTGTCCATTTTCTTATACCCGCCCTGTTTCTTTTCTTGTTCAAGATATGACCTTTTATCAGCTTTTGCGTGATATCCTAGTAATGCTTAGATATCTTATGCCTAACAAATCGCTAACGCTTACTATAGTTATACCAGTCTTTAACGAGCAAGACCATATAGAAACCTGCCTGACTGCTATCGCCGGCCAATCAGATATGCCGGACGAAGTCATAGTGGTGGATAATAACTCCACCGACGATACGCTCAAAATCGCCGGCGCGTTTCCTTTCGTAAAACTGCTCAAGGAACACCGCCAGGGTGTCTTGTTTGCCAAGAACAAGGGATTCAAAGCGGCCGCCGGCCAAATTATCGCGCGCATAGACGCCGATACCATTCTGCCCCCGCGGTGGGTCAGCCAGGTAAAAAACCTGATGGCCGAGAATTCCACGGCGGCCATAACCGGTCCCGTGAACTATTACGACATGCCATTTCCAGACAGCAACCATCATCCGGACCACTGGATGCGGGCGTCCATTTATAACTGGTCGCCAAAGAGCCCTTTCTTATTCGGCTCGAACATGGCCATCAGGAAATCAGTATGGGAATCTGTCCGCAAAGAGCTGTGCAGCGACACCTATATGCACGAGGACCTGGATCTTGCCATCCACCTTTATAAGCGCGGACATAAGATAGTCTATTCCAGACATCTGCTGGCGGGCGCCTCGGGAAGGCGCTACAACGATTCACCTAAAAGGTTTTATAAATATATATCCATGTACCGGCAGACTTACCTGCGCCACGGCCTGCACAGCCTAGCGATTTATTCAGCTACCGGAGTCTATGCCCTGGGTTACGTTGTACTTCATCCGTGGCTTAGAGTATGGTACCGGCTTTATTCGGCGATTTGGCCGCTGGTACCGCTTACTTTACAGCCGCGCAAGAACCCTATGAACGACATATGACCAAATCTCCTGAAGTTTCGGTGGTGATCCCGGCCTATAACGAGGCTACTTATATCGACAGGCTGCTCAGCGCCTTATCGCGGCAGAAGGATGTGGATTTTGAGGTTATTGTGTCGGACGCCGAGTCACGGGACGGCACCAAAGAAATCGTCGATTCCTTCAAGGGCAGACTGCAGATAAGCTTCTACGAAGCCCCGCCTAAAGGACCGGCCTTCGGCCGTAATCAGGGCGCCGGGCATGCACGCGGCGAATGGCTGCTGTTCTTTGATGCCGATGTGGACCTGGATGACGAGCTGTTTATTCGGAAGCTGGTTGACGGCGCTTTGAGCAGGAGTTGGTCGACCGCCAGCGGACAGCTTAAAGTCGGCGGCAATTCATTTTTGGGAAAAATCGGCCACAACCAGGGTTATCTGAACTTTATGGCCCATACCAAACACCCCATCATGCAGGGATACTGCATGCTGACTAAACGCCGGGTGCTCAAGGATCTCGGCGGATTCAACGAAAATATCAAATACGGCGAAGATAATGATTACGCGACCCGCTCGGCTAAATATGGATTCGGGTTCGTAAAGGACGCCTTTTATATAGTCGACCCCCGACGGTATGAGCAGGAGGGCTGGAAGCTTCTGGCAAAGAATATGTGGCACGAGATTTACCGTCTGACCCACGGCTTTAATTTTGAAAAGAATAAGTCCGCCTATGAATTCGGCAAGCACAAAGCCCGCGCCAAAGATTAGGCGCTCTAAGACCGGCTGGCGGCGGCACAAGCTGATAATCCAGTTCCTGGAATATATGGTCGGCGGCGGCGTTTATTTTTGGGGCGGCATGGCCGTATTCGCCATTTGCTTTGACGGCCTGCGCTGGCCGTGGTGGATAAGCAAAGGCCTGGCCGACATTTTTGGCTGGAGCGCCAACTTTGCCATCCAGCGCTATTGGGCTTTTTACGACCCCAGGCTTAAAGGACAGGACCGCCGGGTTATCTTCCGGTTCGTGCTGGTCAATGGTATCGACCTCATCTTTGATTATCTGATTGTCTGGGGATTCGTGCACAACGGTATCACGCCGTATGCCGGTTTCTTCGCGTCGGCGGCTTTTACGACTGTATGGGATTACCTATGGTACCGCTTCTGGGTGTTCAGGCCGCTCAATTAGCCGGATTCGAGGTATAGCCGCCGTATTTGTTGATAGTCGGACTGCAGACCGCCCATAGGCCCTTTTTGGCGTTCTGGGCATCCGCCTGCGCCTGCGCGAACTCGCTCTTTTTAGAAAATGGGAAATCCAGGTAGGCGAACCCATAGCCGTCCCGGATGATTTCTTTATCCAGCAGCGTTCCGTCCGGCAGATACACATAGCGCAGCAGCCGGCCGTAAACGTCGCGGTTGGTATCCAGAGGATCGGCCTGCAGCCTGACTTTCCCAAACCTGTTGATAATGTCCTTGGTATGGGCGGCAGCTTCCGGTCCATAGCATTGCACGGGCGTACTGGGTTTGTGGGTTTCGGGCGTATCAACTCCTATGAAGCGTATCGTTTCCACGCTGCCATTCATATTTACAGCAATCGTATCGCCGTCAATGTAGCGGCTGATACTATAGAGTCCCGGCTGGTTCTGCTGAAGCGTCTGGCTGCCTTTCTGCAGCCAGCCCGATTGGCTGAGGGCTACGGCAATCACCGCTATAAGCAGTCCCAGCCAGCTGTACCGTCGCCTATACGCCATGACCAGATATTATAAATTACCTGCCTCGCGCTGTATTATTTACCATAAACATATAAACAGGGGTGGTTACTGCTTTTTCCTTCTTGCCTGATGTAAAAAATGTTTTTGTCCTATTTACAAATATGCCTATAGAATTGGCTTAAGGTTTAATACCAAAACGCGGAGGGAAAAGCGTGCCGGGATTAGAGCTCCACACTCTAAATCAGGTTGAGGCAGATGCGATCGTACGCGCCGGAGACGGCGCCGCTGCAGCACGCCCGGCTATACGCCGCGCTGAAAAATCCCCGGTAATCACCGGGGATTTTTCTTTACCGCCCCTGGATGAATTCTTAGGCCTTCAGGTTGAAGCGCCCACAACTTTGGACAGCCCCGCCCTGACTACTATCCCAGAATTCCTGCCTTCGCTCGATTCAATGGGAGAGCTGTTTGAGCAGCTGCAAGATTGCGAGATGATGGGCGACCTGATGTACCGGGCCAGGATGAGCCGGCTGACGGGCTGTTTTTTCAGGCCGGAAGCAGCCCGTAACCACAATGGTTATTCGTCGGTGAAATCAAAGGCCGCCAAAGAAATCGGCCTGGGCACCTATCGTGAGGCCCATCGGGTAGCACATTTCATGTACAAAGTGATAGAGACAGGCGAACTGCCCACTGATGAAGAGCTTGGCAAAAAAGTCGACCATATCTGCCGGTGTACCTCCTGCTGGAACCCCGCCCATACCCGGCTGCTTTCAAACCAGAAGAATAACGAGCTCAAAAGGGCCGCCGGCAAAATCGAATACATAGTCATAAGCGGACAGCAATTCTATATCGGCGATTTGCTGCAAAAACTTCCCTGGCTGGAACATACGCTTATTTCCAATGAAGATGAATATCCGGTGCGGGCGATTTCCACACGGGCCGGCCCGTTCGCGCTGTTGGTGACTTCACCGGAAGCGTCCATCGTTTACGGGCACCAGCTGCAGTGCGAGGCCTTTGACAGCCTAAGGCCGCTGGGCAAGAACAACTACTTTGCTCCCAGCCGCGCCAAACCTTATAAGCCGGTTAAGAATAACTCCGAATTATTCCACAAGAACAAATATAAAAAGAAGCGGCGCCCCACCCAGCAAGAGCTTTATGAGGCTCAGATGGATAGAGCCTAGTAGTCGATACCCTTGTTAGCCAGGTACTTGTCGTCAAAATGGTGTTTGACCTTGGTCATCTGGCTGGCGATATCGGCCAGCGGCAGCAGGTTGTCTGGGAAATAGCGCCCGGTAAGGCATAAGCTGGTGCTGGGCGCGCGGCTTTTGATGAGCTTGGCCAGTTCCTCTTCCGTGAGCAGGCCGTGGTAAACGGCGTTATTGATTTCATCGCAGATAACCAGGTCATACTTTCCGCTGCTGACAGCTTTCAGCGCTTGCTTATATGTTTCCTGGGCGGCTTGTTTGTGCTGGCCGCCGCTGACGTTTTCCGCCGACAGTTCGCGGGCGTGATAAAAGCCCTTACCGCCTTTGTAGAAGAATATTTTGTCTCCGAAAAGCGGCTTTATCTTATCTATGAAAACGTGCTCGCTGACTTCCCATTCCTTGATGAACTGGATAAACGCCACGCTCCAGCCGTTTCCCAGTGCGCGGGCCATCAGGCCCACTGCCGCGCTGGTCTTGCCTTTCCCTTCGCCGGTATAGACTATAACGACTGAATCCTTGGTCTTGTAATCTTCGAACGCCATCTAAATCAGCTTATGCGCCTGCAGGGCGGCGTCTATCTTTGGCCGGTCAAAACCCAGGATATACTCCTCGCCTATGTTGATGATTGGTATGGCTGACCAGCCGGTTTTTTGGGAGATTTCCATGCCTTTTTCACGCTGTTCATCGATATTCACATATTCATAATCAACGTTCCGGCTTTTTAGGTAGGCTTTGACGGCATGGCATGGCGGGCACCATTCAGCCCCATAAATAACCGTTTTTATCTGCTTGTCATCCATCGCCTGCTCCTTTGTTTAGATTATAACAAAGAAAAGAGACCGGGCTTACTGCGGCCTCATGGCAGAAGGCTTGTGTTTTGCGGGCTTAAAACTTATAGTGAACCTAGGTAAATAAAATCGGGAGGTATAAATGTTTAAAGTTAACCGAGCTGTGGTGGCACCGGTTCTTGCTGAATTTCTTGGGGCAGGCATATTGGTGATGGCCGCCCTGATACTGGGGCAGACCACCGCCGTCTCTTACTTCATAGCGACCAGCCTGGCTATCACGTCGGCTATCGTTTTCATGCTTTTCGGCATGGTATCGGGCGCGCATGCTAACCCGGCAATCACTTTTGGTTTATGGACTGCCCGGCGCATCGGTACCCTTAGGTCAATAACTTATATCGCAGCTCAGCTGCTTGGGGGCCTGGCAGCCTGGCAGCTGTTCCAGTACCTGACCAACCATACCCTGCCTCCAAAGACTATAACTTTCAGCACTCCTGTATGGCTGGCTGAGCTGGTCGGCGCGGCAGT
Organism: Saccharimonadales bacterium (SeqCode); assembly: GCA_035688135.1. Classification (GTDB taxonomy): domain Bacteria; phylum Patescibacteriota; class Saccharimonadia; order Saccharimonadales; family UBA10212; genus JAIFWC01. The sequence goes on from DASSNG010000062.1 coordinate 10,225, forward strand.
TCTGGCGCTGGCTTATGCAGCTGCTCTTAGAAGGCGGGCTGAAACATTGAGCTCAGCGGTAACTGTCGGCGCGGCCTACTTTGTAGGCATCCTGATTGCCGCTACGGCCTCGGCCGGCTACATCAACCCGGCTATAGCTTTAGGCAACCGGGCTTGGAGCTCGGCTTACGTCCTTGGCCCTCTGGTAGGCGGCCTGATTGGTGTTAACCTTTACACCTACTTCTTTGATACGGTTCCGGCGGCCGCTTCCCGCGCCGCGGTTACGGTAACCCGCCGTACTGCCGCTAAGCGCCCCGCTGCCCGCCGCAAATAACAATAAAAAAGCTCGACATAAAACGGACCGGATTACTTTCCGGCCCGTTTTTTTATCAGATCGTCTTCAAATTTCTTTACGCCGGCGAGAGTTGCCTGGTAGCCGCTTATATCGGGCAGCTCCAGACTCATAATAGACTCCCATATGGATTTTGCCAGCT
>DASSNG010000038.1:0-3867 GCA_035688135.1 Saccharimonadales bacterium (SeqCode)
CCACGCGGCAATTCTTGAACCTTTCGGAATTCTCTACAAGAAGCTTATAGATTATCAGCTGCTGCTGGAAGAGATGCAGTTTGATAACGCCCGATTGCCAGCGGTGGTAGGCCCTGCCCGTCTTGTAGTCGGTTATATATAAGGTCCGTCTTTTTTCATCTACGCTCAGGCGGTCGATTATACCGTTCAGGCGGACGCCTTCTATAGTCGGGTGTTCATTCTGGAAACTGTATTCGAATCTATCGCCCGCCTTTAAGTCGACCCCCCGCTGGAGCAGCCAGGCCCGCAGGCTGTCGTGGCCACGGCGTCTAAGGTTTTCCGTTTCTTCATCCGGCAGATCGATGCGCGACAGCTGGGCATCAAACGTCTCGAGCAATTGTTTTTCATCCGGCAGCCGCCCGTTACTGACAAAGTCCCTGCCGGCAAACCGCAGGGTATTATGCAAAGAAGTGCCGAATGCTTCACCGACGCTTGGCGCCTTGGGAAAGCGCATCAGGCATCTCATGAAAAAATCTTCGGGGCCATGATGGACGATATCTATGAAATTATTAAGGTCGGTAGCGCTCAGGCGATAATTTTGCAGCCGCGGCGCCAGCACATCTTTAAGTGGGGCCTTTAGCGGCGGCAGATGGCGCCTGGACCAGTAGTCGGCCGCGGCCCGGTGGCTTATGGCGTCAGATTCGTCTAAGGCTACCCGGGAAAAACGGGGCGGAAGGACCCGGGCGAAAAGCTTGCCCTGCTCATCCTCTTCGATTTCCAGATACTTCAGATTAGTCAGTGAGCGGCCGGCCAAATCCTGGCGGTACGCGGTAATGTACAGCCTGGTCCGGGCCCTGGTGGCCGCTACGTAAAGCAGCCGCAGCCGCTCATCCTCGCTGGCGCCCTGGTAACGGATGTATTCCAGGTTCGCCGGCAGGCTTAAACGGTAGCCCTGGTTACGGCTGGCGCTTCCCCATGCCTCGTCCAGCGCCGCTACAATGAATACCGTCTGGAACTCCCGGCCCTTGGCGCCATAAGCCGTCAGAAGGCTGACGGAGTCCGCAGCCGCAAAATAAGGGCTGGTATTCAGAATATTTATACCGGCTGCCCGGTGTCCTTCTATGAATTCCACAAACGCTCTTAAGCCTTGCGGCCCGTCCTGTCCTGCCCTCCAGCCCGCCAGCCGTGAGCGCAGGATATTGAGCTCGCTTATCAACCGGCTGAAACTGATGGGATCGGCGCCGGCTTCTTCTTTGGAGAAATAATGCCCGTACATCGGGCTGGTGATGGCAAGGTTCAAACCCGCTGCGTCCGGCAGGCCGATCAGAGCGTCCAGCTGCTGTTCAAGCGACGTCGTTGGCAGCAGCCGCGCCAGCCGGAGGAAAAACTCGCCGATACCGCCCAGCGTCTCATCATTAAGGATTATCGATGTCCACGGCTCGCCTGTCTGGCGCGATTGCCAGCCGATGCTCCAGATCTTTTCGGTGGGTATGTTCCAAAAATCGTAACTCAGGATCTCCAGCCAGAGCGAATTAGCCAGCGGCTCACGACTCTCGGCCAGAGCTAATACCAGCCGGCTCATCTGTTCCAGCTGATGCACCAGCGGCTCATCCAGGATGTTTTCCCGCCGTTCGTAGCTGACAGGGATCTTCCTGCTGGCAAGATACGGTAGGAGCGGTTCAAGGTACCTGTGTTTAGGAGCCAGTACGGCGATGCCGTTCGGCTCGGCGCCTTGCTTTATAAGGTTTCTGATCTCTTGAGCCACCCATTCGTATTGGGCGGCGTCGCTTTTGAACTGGCGCATAGCGATGAGAGGCTTCTCGGGGAATTCTTTGCCGGCGGCCACTAACCGCTTTTCGATTACCGGAAGCTGACGGTGAAGCCGGCTCTGGATCTGTTCGGCTATATTGCGGCCGGTGTCTATCAGCTCCTGGTGTGAACGGTAATTATCCTTAAGGCTGATGACTTTGACGTCGCGGTAGTGGCGGATGAAAGTCGCCATATTGGCGTGGTCCGCTCCTTGGAAAGCGTAGATAGCCTGGTCATCGTCGCCTACCGCCAGCACGTTCGGGCGGCCTTCGTGTACCGGGTGGTCCGTCAATAGCTCTACCAGCCTGAACTGCGCCGGGTTCGTATCCTGGAATTCATCCAGCATAATGTAGCTGTATCTCTCAGCTAGGCTGAACCTTAAGTCAGGGTTCGCTTCTAAAAGGCCGATAGCGCGCAGTATCATATCGTCATAATCATATTGGCGGCGTTCCTTAAGGGACTTCTGGTATTGGCGGTAAATTGCCGCGCCCGCCTTTAGCCGCCGGTTCAGACGCTCTCCGTCGATGATGGAGTTGCCTTCGCTGTCTTTCGCCATCCAGCGGCGCTTCCATTCCGTCAGCTGGCTGGTCTTTCCTGTTTGGTTGAAATGTTCGATGGCAACTTCAAGTTCGCCCTGCGCGTAACGGCCCAGCGAGGTAACGTTATGGGGCAGATTACCGTTGCCGGATGAGGAAAGAAAAGTCAGCATTTCTTCAAAGACCGGGACGCTCTTTTTGCTTACGGCGGAAAGCCTGCCCAGCAGAGGCTTGCAGGCTTTATTAACCGCATTGATGAACTTAATATTGCTGTCGGCGATGTCATCTATATCTTCGGGCGACAGCAGAGCCCGCTTTGATTCGCTTATGAAACTTTTTATATCGCCTATATAACTGTCGGCGAACTTCAGTGGGTTTGAGTACGGCAGCTTGGCTATGATTTCACGCAGTAAGGAGTCCGAACCCAGGTCCTCGATGAGGGTCAGCTCCGCGCCTTCAAAATATTCGGGATAACGGCGGAATATTTCTCCGCCGAACGCATGATAGGTGCTCAGCTGCACATCGTACGCAGCTTTGCCGATCAAGCGGTTAAGCCGTTCACGCATAGCCTGGACTCCGGCCTCGGTAAACGTCAGTAATAAGACAGCGTCCGCGGGAGTATCCGTATTCTGCAGGATATATCCCACCCTGGTCCCTATAAGCTGGGTTTTGCCGGTCCCGGGCCCGGCGATCACCATCACCGGCCCGTCAATAATTTCAACGGCCTCACGCTGCTCCCGGTTAAGGCTTTTTAATGCCGCCTCATATCTGTCCACAGATATGATTATCGCACAAACGGATCAGCGGGCACGAAGAGCCGGCAGCAGGAGCAGAAGGTAGCTCCACGCCAGGCTGGCCAGCCAGGCTGCCAGCGCTATCCATGTATAAACGGAAATCCTTTCCTCGTATGGCTTCAAAGACTGGCCGGTAATTACAAAACCGCCGCCGTTATCTGAGTCGTATGCCATGACGCGGGTAGCCAGCCGCACGCCGGGCGACGGCTCCCAGGTAAAATGGTCAGTCCCGTGCTGTTTGGTAAAGGAAAACACCCCTTTTGGAGGCAGCGGTGTCTGGCCGTCCAGGGTAGCCGAGCTGGCAAGAACGTGTTCGGTGTCATCCGTGATAATCGTGAACGAGGATGCTTCGTCGCGCAGGTTCGTCTTTATGGCCGGAATCACATCCTTGGCGCTGGAATTGGCCTGCAGCTCCTGCCTGGCCGTCTGGGCGGCCGAAAGCGGCAAGTCGTCCGCGCTTAAGCGGGTAGCCTGCTGGGTCATGGCGTAGGCGCCGCCTAATACCAGGGTGGTCACTCCCGCTAGCGCCAGCCACAACCGCAGTGGTTTAGTCATAAGTGTATTGTACCAAAGCGGCCAAAAAACGCTATATCCGGTGCCATTCCTGGAATTCAAAATCAAATGGGCGGTCCGGTACCTCATCCTTCTTATAAAATTCGCTATGGACCAGCTTCCAGCCGCCGGGGTCGAATTTAAAGAACTTATCGCCATCAGCGACTACCGTATGAACCCGAGTAAGGTAGACTTTT
>DASSNG010000007.1:0-2226 GCA_035688135.1 Saccharimonadales bacterium (SeqCode)
CGACCGCCCGGCCCGGCGCCGCGACGATCCGGCCAAAGCCGACGATGCCGTTTCTGTCGACGAGCCCGCTGCCCTGGACCAGACCGCTGACGATGCCGCCCCGGTGGACGAAGATACGGGTTCTTCCGATGTCGAAGACGACGCGGAACCAGAAGTCGCCAAAGACCGCGATTCGGATGTGGTGTCGCGCACCCGGGCCGAATTGGCCGAACTTGACGACCTGGATGTTTAAATACTTAACAAGTTAAGTATTTGCATGAAGATACAGATTATCACGCTGTTCCCGGAAATGTTCGAGGGCGTGCTGAACAGCAGCATGCTCTGGAAAGCCCAGAAAGAAAAACTGGTCGAATATAAGCTGGTTAATCTTCGTGATTTTGGAATCGGGCCGCGGCGGCAGGTTGATGACACGCCGTATGGCGGCGGCGACGGCATGGTTCTGCGGCCGGAACCTTTATTCGCCTCGGTGGAACACGCTAAAAAAGAAGACCCTGACGCCCAGGTGCTGCTGATGACGCCGCGAGGGGAGATGTTTAATCAGGAAATGGCCCGTGAATTCGCGGCCACCGAAGCCGGACTTATAATTATCTGCGGCCGCTACGAAGGTTATGATGAGCGTATAACCACCCTTGTGGATAAGCAGCTTTCCGTAGGCGAATACGTCCTTACCGGCGGCGAATTGCCGGCTATGGTTATCGCGGACTCAGTGACGCGGCTCATACCCGGGGTCCTGGGCGGCGAGACCAGCGCCGAAAAAGAAAGCTATACCAATCCCGGTGAAATCGAGCATCCGCACTATACCAAACCCGAAGAATACAGGGGCCTAAAGGTCCCGGAGGTACTGCTAAGCGGCCATCACGCCCAGATCGATGAATGGCGCAAAGAAAATCAGAAATAACAGTCCGTTTGGTGGTATTATGGTCTTAGTTAATAAAAGCGAGGGGAAAATATGCGATCTTATAGGGATTACAGTTCAAACTGGTCTGGTGGGTCATCAACTCCGGATCTGAGTCCGGCAAGCTGGAACGTGCTGGCAATACCGGCGGCAGTGCTTGTGGTCATGGCGATCCTGCAGATAATCAGCTTTGGCAAATTCAGCGATTTTCTGGGCAATATCAACGTCGGCTGGTCTACGGGAACGGCAATCATCCTTATAATCGCCGAACTCTGGGGCGCCGTCAGCCTGCTGCGGGTCCCTATGAACGCTCTGGTGCGTTTCGTAGGCGTCACCCTGGCCGTCCTGGTAACCGGTTTCTGGTTCATTGAGAACGCCTTTTTAGTAACCAGCGATACCGCAAGAGCGCTCGGAAATAGCGGCTACTTTGGCAAATACCTTAGCCAGACACCGGGATGGTGGACTGTCGTCGAAGTCAGCGTCATGCTGTTCTGGATCGTTTACTCCGCCGAACTCCTTAAGTGGCGCGAGCGCTAAACCGCCGCCCGCAGAGCATCAGCTAAAAGAAGGGAGGGGCTATGGGTTTTACATTGCCGGAACTGGGGTACGCTTTTGACGCCCTGGAACCATATATAGATGCCCAAACCATGGAGCTGCACCATGATAAGCACCACGGAACGTATGTCCAGAAGCTGAACGAAGCCCTGTCCGCAGCCCCTGAATGGCAGAATAAACAAATAGAAGAGATACTTACCTACATTGAATCCGTGCCTTCGGATATCCGCGACGCGGTTCGCAATAACGGCGGTGGGCACTACAACCATAGCTTGTTCTGGGAAACGATGAAACCAGGCGGCAGCAAAGAGGTCCCGGAAGCCATAACCAAGGTTTTTGGCAGCGCGGAGGATTTCAAGGCCCAGTTCACCGACGCGGCCGTCAAGCGGTTCGGCTCCGGATGGGCCTGGCTTGTAAAAAACGGAGACAGCCTGGAAATCATGTCCACCGGCAACCAAGAGACACCGCTTAAAGAAAGCAAGAAGCCGGTTTTAGGCCTGGATATCTGGGAGCATGCCTACTATCTTAAATACCAGAACCGCCGTCCGGAGTATATCGAGGCCTGGTGGAATGTCGTTAACTGGGACGAAATCTCCAGGCGTTTAGCCGCCTAAGTTATTTACCTAGAAGCGAAGCGTTAACAATGCTTGCGTAAACGATGATGACGCCGATTAACGCCATGGCGGCTAATCTTTTAGGCTTCATCCTTTCATGGAAGAAGACCATGGCCGAGCTGAAAACTATTACCGGCACAAGAATAAGTATTATGGCGGTCA
>DASSNG010000039.1:0-6971 GCA_035688135.1 Saccharimonadales bacterium (SeqCode)
CTTGACCTGACCACCTACTACCAGCCGGCCAAGACACTCATAATCCCCAGCAAGGAGATAAAATGAAGCGTAACGACATAGCACTGCTGATTGGCGTGGCTTTCTTTACGGCCATCTTCGCCTTTGTGGTAACCAGCCTTATTTTCAAAGTCCCGTCCCGCAGCACCAAGGTACCGGTGGCGGGCCAGATTACCACGACGTTCCCCGATATCCGGCATGACCAACAGTACAACACCATATTCAACGATAACGCGCTGGACCCGGCGGTACCTTTGCAGGTGGGCAGCCAGAACGACCAGCCGTTCAGCGGCTCCTCGCAATAAAAACAGAAAGGCAATAAACCCAAAATGAGCGTCCTATCGACAGCAGCTCAGACAAAGACAGAGGATATCCTGGTCCAACAGGGTCTTTTGGATAAGGATGAGATGAAGCTGCTCAAGGAGCAGGCCAAGTCCAAGAACAAGCCTTTCTTCAGGATGCTTCTGGAAGAGGGCCGCATTACAGATGAACAGCTTACCAGGGCCCAGGCCGAAGCCAACGGCATGCCTTATGTGAACCTTAGCGAGGCCCGTATCAACGCGCAGGTGCTCGAACTTCTGGATAAGGATGTGGCTGAACACTATATGGCGGTGCCGCTGGGGACCGAGGACGACAAGCTGGTCGTAGCCATGCTGGACGCTAATAATGTACAGGCCGTCGACTTTCTGAGCGAAAAAATCGGCAAGTCGCTTCACGTGTACGCCGCCAGCGAGTCAGGCATCCGGCATGTACTGGAACAGTATGACCAGACCCGCGGCATTAACGAGATATTGAACAAGCCGGCCGAGGCTGCCGCAGAAGGGCAGAAGGACTCCGACATACAGGTGCTGGGAAGCTCCGACCAGAAGGTGCAGACCATCGTCCAGGACTCGCCTATCAGCAAGGCTCTAAGCGCCATCATGAATTACGCCGCGCGCACCAAAGCCAGCGACATCCACATTGAACCGCTGCAAAAAGTGCTCAAGATACGCATCCGCGTAGACGGCGTGCTGCGCGAGATAATGCAGCTGCCTAAAAGTTCGGAAGCCCCGCTTATCAGCCGTATCAAAATCCTGTCTAATCTTAAGATTGACGAACACCGCACGCCGCAGGATGGACAGTTCACCATCCAGCTGGAAAACAGCCCGATTGATATCCGCGTGGCTGTCAGCCCGGTAATCTGGGGAGAGCAGGTTGTCATGCGTCTGCTGGATAAGTCCGGCACCAGCCTGAGACTGGAAGACATGGGCTACGCCGGCCGCTCACTTAGGATTATCCGCGAGAGCCTGAAGCTGCCGCACGGCATGATTCTTACGTCAGGCCCAACCGGTTCAGGTAAGTCGACGTCCATGTATGCGATGCTGAACGAAATCAGGAGCGATTCCATCAATATCGTCACCCTGGAAGACCCGGTTGAATACAAGATGGAGGGAGTTAATCAGATACAGGTTAATCCGGACGTAGGCCTTACGTTCGCTACCGGCCTGCGCTCCATACTGCGCCAGGACCCCGATGTGGTGATGGTGGGAGAGATTCGCGACAAAGAGACGGCCAGTCTGGCCGTCCAGGCCGCCCTGACCGGCCACCTGGTGTTCGCTACGCTGCACACCAACAGCGCCGCCGGCATCCTGCCGCGTCTGCTGGACATGGGCATCGAGCCGTTCCTGATTGCCAGCACGGTGCACACGGTTATCGGCCAGCGGCTGGTGCGCCGGATCGTAGAAGGCGGCCCAGGCTATAAATCCAAGGCGGCCGAAACCGAAGATATACATAAGGTGCTGGGCAACCTGCTGCCCAAGAAGAAGGAAGACGTAGAAAAGGTGGCAAAAGACCTGGGGTACATCACCTTGCCTCTTGCCGACCAAAACGCTTATACTTTGTTCCAGGGGAAGGAAACCGCCGACAATCCTTCCGGCTACAAAGGCAGGCTTGGACTGTATGAAGTGTTCCAGATAAGCGAAACTATCCAGGACCTTATCCTGAAGCATGCCCCAAGCTCGGCCATCCAAAAGGCCGCCCAGGACCAGGGTATGGTCACCATGAAGCAGGACGGCTACCTAAAAGCGCTGGCCGGCATAACAACGCTTACTGAAGTAAACAGGGTAGCGTCAGGCGACAGCTAAGGAGTATTAGAAAAGTGCAGCCACCAAAAATAGAAATCCTGCTGGAAGAAGTCATCAAGCGTAAAGCGTCAGACCTTCATTTAGAAGTCGGCTTGCCGCCCGTTCTTCGGGTTGACGGCGCCTTGGCCCCGCTGCCTAACCAGACGCCCTTGGACGAAAAAGGTGTGGAGACACTGGTCTTCAGCCTGCTGGACGAAGACCAGAAGCAGATACTGCTGCGCGACAAGGAATTCGATTTTTCTTTCGCTTTCGGCGACCTGGGCCGTTTCCGGGTTAACGCGTTCCACGAAAGGGGCAACCTGGCCGCGGCCATGCGGCTGATTCCGAACCAGATCAAGACCGTCCAGGAGCTGGGGCTGCCTCCCATATTGAATAATTTCGCCAATTTCCCCCGCGGGCTCGTGCTGGTAACCGGTCCTACGGGCTCGGGTAAATCATCAACCCTGGCCGCGCTCGTAGACAAGATAAACAGCGAACGAGCCTCGCATATCATCACCATAGAAGACCCGATTGAGTTCACCCATAAATCCAAGAAATCAGTGATAGTCCAGAGGGAAGTGCATTATGACACCTTCAGCTTTTCAACGGCGCTGCGTTCGGCGCTGCGCCAGGATCCCAACGTGGTCCTTATCGGCGAGATGCGCGACCTGGAAACTATCGGCGCGGCCATCACTATCGCCGAAACCGGCCATCTAGTATTCGCCACGCTGCACACCAACAGCGCCAGCCAGAGTATCGACCGTATGGTGGATGTATTCCCGCCGCACCAGCAGCCGCAGGTGCGCTCACAGCTGGGAAATATATTGATGGCTATCTGCTCGCAGCGCCTGGTGCCCGCATTGGGCGGAGGCCGGGTTCCGGCGGCCGAGATACTGATTGCCACGCCCGCCGTGCGCAACATCATCCGAGAAGGCAAGAACTACCAGCTGGAAGCCGTTATCCAGACCGGCGCGGAGCATGGCATGCAAAGCATGGACCACACATTGGTCAACCTGGTCCACGGCGGCATAATCAGCTACGATGAGGCCCGGAATTACGCCGTGGACGTAGAAGAATTAGATAGGCTGATGCGGAGCTAGATATGCTGACTTATACTTATACCGCTCTTAACCCGATTGACGGCAAGAAGATACAGGCCGAAATCGAAGCCGAAAACGAGAAGTCGGCCGCTAAACTGCTGATAGACCGCGGCCTGTCACCGCTGGATATCACCGTCAAGCATGAAAAAGCGGGCAGGGGCGTACGCAAAAGGGTCCCAGCCAAAGAAAAAGTGCTGTTTTCGCGCCAGCTCTCCACGCTTATAAACTCCGGCCTGCCGCTTATTCAGAGCCTTAATATAGTCCGCGGGCAGACTAAGCATCCGGGGCTGAAAGGCGTCATAGAAAAGGTGATTGCCGATATTGAGGCCGGTTCATCTTTGGCGGCCGCGCTGCAGAAGTACCCGGATACCTTTAATAATGTCTATGTCAGTCTTGTAGCCGCAGGCGAAGCTTCCGGTTCGCTGGACAAATCACTGGACCGTCTGGCCACCCAGCAAGAAAAAGACGCCGAGGTTATTTCTAAGGTCCGCGGCGCCATGATATACCCGGCCATCGTCATAGTCGTACTGTTCGCCATCATGATATTCATGACTACTACGGTTTTGCCGCAGGTAGCCGATATGTATAAATCGATTCCGGGAGCCCACCTGCCGTTCATAACGACGTCGCTGATTGGGTTTTCGCACTTTATCACCCATCTTTGGTGGATGGCGCTGATGCTGCTTATAGCCATCATCTACGGCCTTAGAAGGTATCTGCGGACTCCAAAAGGGCGGTTTCAGCTGGATGGCCTCAAGATGAGGATGTGGCCGTTCGGGCCTTTGTTCATGAAGCTTTACATGGCCCGTTTCGCCCGTACGGCGTCCACGCTGATAGGCTCCGGCGTGCCAATGATCAAGATGCTGCAGACTACGGCCGATGCAGTCGGTAATACTCAGATCACAGCCTCCATCATGAGGTCAGTAGAGCAGGTAAAAGGCGGGAAGAGTTTATCAGCCAGCATCAACGACGACCCGAACTTCCTGGAGCTGGTGCCGGATATGATAAGCATCGGTGAACAATCCGGCTCTCTTGAGACTATGCTGGGCCGGGTAGCGGACTATTACGAAAAAGAAGTCGATACCCAGATTAAATCCATAAACACCATAATAGAGCCTGTCATGATGGTCGTGGTCGGTGTAATAGCGCTTATAATAGTGGCCGCCGTGCTGCTGCCGATATACGGCTTGGCAGGCAAGAACCTTGCCGGGTAAACGGGCAATAGAAAAGCCTTGCTTTTTAAGCGAACTATTAGTAGGATTACAAGCATAAGCGCGATAAGCGATAAATAAGAAAATGCAAAGGGGGCATTTGCAAAATGTCAAAACTAAATAGAAAACAACAAGGCTTCACCATTATCGAAGTCATGATAGTGCTGGCTATCGCCGCCGTCATATTGCTGGCGGTCTTCCTGGCGGTGCCGCAGCTGCAGCGCAATTCGCGCAACCAGCAGCGTAAGACTGATGTCGCCAATATCCTGGCCGGCGTCAACGAGTACGCTTCTAACCAGAACGGCACACTGCCTACGCAGGTCTGTGTCAGCGGTAACGTTGTCAGTATCGGCGGGGGCGCGGCTTGCGGTTCCATCACCAGCAAGGTTGATGTGAATGTCAGCGGCCAGTTCACCACCTATAGCATAGCTGCTTATGCAGCCGGTCAGACCACAGCCGCCAACACGGTTAAGATTTACACCGCCGCTACCTGCAACGGCAACGCGCTGGCTTCCGGCTCCGGCCGCTCAGTCGCCGCTTTCTACCAGATAGAACCGGCTACCGACCAGTGCCAGGCTTCCTAGGCTAGATAAAGTAGCTTAAAGTCTCATGAACAAGCCCCCGGAAAGGGGCTTGTTTTATTTCGTGCTAACATAAGCGGGAATGATATACGCCGTCCTGATTATACTGGGCCTGTGCTTTGGCAGTTTTGTAAACGCCCTGGTATGGCGTGTCAGGCATAACGAAACCAGTAAGAAAAAGATATCCATTATAAACGACCGGTCTATGTGCCCGCGCTGCAAGCATACCCTGGGGGCGGCAGACCTGGTGCCTCTGCTAAGCTGGCTTTTTCTGAAGGGCAAGTGCCGCTACTGCGGCAAGCCTATATCGCCGCAGTACCCGCTGGTGGAGCTTTCTATGACCTTAGTGTTCGTATTGTCGTATGTTTATTGGCCGGCAGCACTAACAGGGGGCCAGACAGCCCTTTTTGCCGCCTGGCTGGCGGCCGGCGTGGGGCTTATGGCGCTTTTGGTGTATGACCTAAAGTGGATGCTGCTTCCCAACAGGATTATCTACCCGACACTGCTGGCAGCGGGCGCTGGGAATATAATCTATTTGGCCGGTTTCGCGCCGGATAAGGTCCATTTTTTGCTGTACTGGGCCCTGAGCGTCGTTATAGCTTCCGGAGTATTCTGGGCGCTTTACAGCGTGTCTGATGGAAAATGGATAGGTTTTGGCGATGTGCGGCTGGGGCTTATAACCGGCACTCTGCTACAGACTCCGGGGAAGAGCATCCTGATGATATTCTTAGCGTCCCTGGCTGGCGCAGCGGTATCGCTACCTTTGATTGCCGTCGGTAAAAGCCGATTGTCCTCAAAGATACCATACGGACCATTCTTGATAGGGGCCACTTTCATCTGTCTTTTATTCGGACAGGAAATCCTGGACTGGTATAAGCATCTGGCCGGTTATTAATCCCTCCCCGCGCTATGCGCCGCCTCACTAATTACCTCTATACGCTTATGCTATAATCGGAGAATGAAGCGCCCCCGGTACGGGTTTACCGTCGTTGAGGTTATGATTGTCCTTGCCATAAGCTCGATGATGCTGATATCGGCTGCCGGCGTGTTCAGAGGGCGCAGAGCGGATACCGAATTTTCCCAGTCCGTCTATGACCTGCAGTCAGAAATCCAAAGCATAGCCAGCATAGTCAGCTCCAAAGCCGTCCCAGGACTGCAGCAGTATACCTGTGCTCCCGGCGACATCGGCGGCACTAAGCGTCCGGTACTGACCAGCGGCAGTGCGACGGGGCAGGACTGTATATACCTGGGCCAGGCCATCCAGGTAAAGCCCGACAGCACCACCCTTTATTCCTATCCTATTTTCGGCCTGCGGACAGTTTATGTAGGCCTGACCGATACGGGTGATTACCCGACAACTCCTTCCCAGGCGAATCCGGAGCCGGCGGTAGACTCAGGGGCACCCTCTAATCCCAACAGCCTGCTGCTTATAACTAACTACACGCTGCTCAATGGCGCGAAGGTTTCATCGGCCAAGTACACCGGCACGGAGAACGATATCCTGACACTTTATTCCAGCCTGCGGGATACCAACACTTCGGGCAATGAGATATCGGTTTCGGCGATGTCTTACAGCGGCGCCGCCACAGACCCTAAGGCTCAGATGAAAGATTGCATAGAAGGCAACGGCTGCCCGGCGCAGGGCAATAGCATAACGGACAGCGCCTGGAAGCTATGTGTTACCGACGATACCCGGTTAGCCCAGATAAATGTCCGCGGTACGCCTACGGGCATAAGTACTACTATCACCATGGGCAGCTGCCCGTAACTATAAGTTGTATGAAAAAATTTTCGGCTTTAAAACCCCGTTTAAGCCGGCTTCCCACCGGAGACACTATCGTTGAGGTCATGATCAGCATGACCGTGCTGGCGGTCGTGGTGGCCGCCGCCTACGCTATCTCCACCCGCTCCTTCCAGTCCGGCCTGAACACCCAGTACCGCGACCAAGCGGTCAATTAT
>DASSNG010000045.1:0-5097 GCA_035688135.1 Saccharimonadales bacterium (SeqCode)
GGGCGGGATGTTGGTGGCCATGCCCACGGCGATGCCTACCTGGCCGTTAAGCAGCAGGTTGGGCAGTTTGGCCGGCATTACTTCCGGCTGCTGCTGGGTGCCGTCAAAGTTATCGACGAAGTTGACCGTTTCTTTATCTAAATCCTCTACCATAGCAGCGCTGGCGCGGGTCATGCGGGCCTCTGTATAGCGATAGGCCGCGGCCGGGTCGCCGTCCATGGAGCCGAAGTTTCCCTGCCCATCTACCAGCGGGTAGCGGGTGTTGAACGGCTGGGCCAGGCGAACCATAGCGTCGTAGATGGCGGTGTCGCCGTGCGGGTGGTATTTACCCATCACTTCGCCCACTATCTGGGCGCTTTTGGTGTGCTTACTCTGGGGGCCCAGATTACTCTTGTCCATGACATAAAGTATCCGGCGGTGAACCGGCTTAAGACCGTCGCGGACATCCGGCAGGGCCCGGGCCACGATGACGCTCATGGAGTACTGAAGATAACTGGTCTCCATCTCGTTCTCGACGCTGCGGTCGACTACCAGGCGGGAGTGCTTTTCGGCCGACGGGACCAGGCCTTTGCTTCTTTCGTCCATATTAAACGTCCAGGTCCTTTACGAATTTTGCTCGGCTTTGGATAAAGTTCTTGCGCATTTCTACCTCTGTTCCCATCAGTTTACTGAAGATGGCGTCGGCCTTTTCGGCGTCCTCTACCCGCACCTGCACCAGCACCCGGTTGGCCGGGTCCATAGTGGTCTCCCATAATTGTTCAGCGTCCATTTCGCCCAGGCCCTTGTAGCGCTGAATGGATACGCCGGCCTGTTTGGTCCGGTCATCGTTGGGGTCCACTTTGACGCCTTTGGCCTTGCGCTCCTCTATCAGCTTATCCAGTATCTGATCGCGCTCCTCATCGGTATAGGCGTAATGTTTCTTCTTGCCGGCGCTGATAGCGAACAGTGGCGGCTGGGCGGCGTAGATGTGGCCGCCTTCCAGAATCGGCCGCAGGTGGCGGAAGAACAGCGTCATCAGCAGGGTGCGGATGTGGCTGCCGTCCACGTCGGCGTCGGTCATTATAACGATGCGCTCATAACGCAGGCCCTCCAGAGTGAACTGTTCGTCTATGCCGACGCCCAAAGCTTTTATAAGGTTAAGTATCTCCTGGTTGGCCAGCATCTTGTCCAGCCGGGCTCGCTCCACGTTCAGCACCTTGCCGCGCAGCGGCAGGATAGCCTGGTAGTAGCTGTTGCGCCCGTCTTTGGCGCTGCCGCCGGCGGATTGCCCCTCTACGATGAACAGCTCGGCCTGGCTGCGGTCCTTGGTTGCGCAGTCCGCCAGTTTCCCGGGCAGGCTGGCGCCGTCTAAAGCGCCTTTCCGGATGATATTGTCGCGGGCGGCGCGGGCGGCCTTGCGGGCGCGGGCGGCCAGCAGGCCTTTGTTCACTATCTTGCGGGCGATAGCTGGGTGTTCTTCGAAATAGTAAGAGAGGTATTCGTTCATCACCTGCTCCACGTAACCGCGGACCTCGGGGTTGCCAAGCTTGTTCTTGGTCTGGCCCTCGAACTGCGGGTCGGGAATCTTTACCAGCACCACGGCCGTCAGCCCTTCACGGACGTCTTCGCCGGTCAGGTTCTCTTCTTTTTCTTTAAGCAGGCCGTTCTTGCGGGCATAGTCGTTGATAACACGCGTTATGGCCGTCCTGAAGCCCGTCAGATGGCTTCCGCCGTCCATATTGTAAACATTGTTGGCGAAGGCCATCACGGTCTCCGAGAACGCGTCTGTGTACTGCAAGGCGATTTCCACCACGCCGTCTTCCACCTGCTTTTCAACGTAGAAGATGTCTTCGTCCACCGGCTCCTTGCCGGCGTTCAGGTGCCGTACATAGCTTTCTATACCGCCTTCGAAATAAAAAGCATAGGATTCCCCGGTCCGTTCATCAACAACGCTGGCTTTGACACCTTTTGTGAGATAAGCCTGGTGTCTTAGATAGTCTACGACCCATTTATAATCCATTTCCGTGACGCTGAAGATGGTCTCATCGGGCCAGAAAGTAATCGTGGTACCGGTGTCGGCGGTGGCTTCGCCCTTCTCTACCTTGCCCTTGGGGGCGCCGCGTTCATACTCCTGGCGCCACACATAACCATCGCGCCGGACTTCGGCCACCAGTTTGGTTGATAAGGCGTTGACCACGGACGAGCCTACTCCGTGCAATCCGGAGCTTACTTTATAGCCGCCGCTGCCGAACTTACCGCCGGCATGAAGTACAGTTAGCACTGTCTCTAGCGTACTTTTTTTGGTCTTGGGGTGGATGGCTACAGGTATACCCCGGCCGTTATCGAATACGGTGACGCTGCCATCTTCGTGCAGCGTGATGGCGACTTCGTTGGCGTGGCCGGCGATTACCTCGTCGATGCCGTTGTCGGCGATTTCTTTGACCATATGGTGCAGGCCTTCGTAGCCGGTTGAGCCGATGTACATACCCGGGCGCTTGCGCACCGGTTCCAGGCCTTCCAGAACCTGGATCTGGCTGGCGTCGTAATCACTCTTGCTGCTCTTTGCTGCGCTCAAAACTAATAAACCCTCTCTAGAGATTTTTTATCTGTTACCACTCTGTTAATAGTATACCTGAACAACCGCTTTAAAACAACCTTTTTCAGCTTACAAATTCGTTGTTTTTTTATATTGATTCAAGGTGTTTATGTGTGACATAAAGCGCCGCCTATGAAGCCGGCTAGCTATCGTAGGTAAGGTTGCCGTCTTTGTCGATATGGACCACCTGGGTCTGGTGCTTGGACGGGTCCACGTTCCGGTCGATTACGAACTCTCCCTCCCCGGCTTTCTTGGCTTGGTCAGCCGACTCGTGGCTGATCTGGGCTTCCGGACGGGGCCCGGGCGGCGGCGCCGGCTTTACGGCTTTCGCGGGAGCGGGATGAGGCGCTTCTGTCTTCTTAGGCTGGGGCGTTAATGGTGTAGGAGCTACAACGCTCTGCTTACGTTTAGCCAGCCACTCGTCCAGGAAGCTGGAGCCGGAAGAAGCCGGCTTGGGCAGCGGCGGAGCCGAGCCGGTCATAGGGCGCGATGGCGGCAGGCTGGAGCCTCCAAAGCCGGCCGGGGCCGGCGGCAAGCTGCCGAACGGACTTGGCGGCGGGCCGAAAGCGGCAGCCGGCCGCGCCGGCGCCTTGGTTTCCAGCCGCCTGAAGATTTCCGCTTCCACCTGGGCCTTGGGACGGCCGTACTTAGCCGCGGACAGCTGTTTGAGGGCCTCTGCCAGCTTTTCATTAGGATTACCAAGAGGCGGCAGTATGGCCATCGAGAACGGCTGTACGGGCACGCCGCCTATCATCATCCGTACGGCGGTGTTGTAGTTGGGCAGGAACTGCAGGTCGTCCAGATCGAATACCGGCGCAAACTGCTTGGCCAGGAACTCGGCGTCGGTAGTCCCTACGCGGAAAGCGATAACCGAACCGACATTGCCGAACACGGCGTCCCGGATCTCGTCTGAGAGCTGGGTGGTGAACTGGTTGGCCACTATCAGGTTCAGGCGGTATTTACGGGCCTGGCTGAGGATGTCGGCGAAGGAATCCGTAGAGAAGTTCTGGAACTCGTCCACGTACAGGCAGAAGTCCCGCCGCTGGTCCTCGGGCATATTGGCCCGGCTCATGGCCGCGGCTTCGAACTTCATGACGAAAATCATGCCCAGCAGCTTGGAGTTCAGGTCGCCCAGGCGGCCGCGGGACAGGTTGACCAGCAGAATCTTGCCTTCGTCCATGATGTCGCGCAGGTTGAACGAGCTCTTGGTCTGGCCGATGATGTTGCGCATCATCTCGTTGGACAGGAAGGCGCCGAATTTGGAAACGAACCAGCTGGTGACTTCACCGAACTCGTTGGACCGCTGGCTGGCCGGCATCTCCTTGCGCCAGAACTCCAGCACGTTCTGGTCGGTGACGTGCTTGAGCTTCTGCTCCACGAACTGCGGGTCGCGGAACAGTTTGGGGATATCTATGAACGTGCCGCCTTCCGGGTCGGCCATGATGGCCAGGGCGGCGTTTCGGAACAGGTGTTCATAACGGGGGCCGATGATACCGGTGTGGCCGGGGTCGTACAGCTTATAAAGCATGTTTATGGCTTCCTGGATAAGGAAGTCTTTCTGGTCCTCGCTGTGGAATTCGAACATGTTCAGCCCCAGGGGGAATTCCATATCACCCGGGCTGAAGTAGATGACGTCTTCGGTGCGCTCCTTGGGGACCATGGCCAGCAGTTTTTCGGCGGTGTCGCCGTGCGGGTCCACGAAAGCGAAGCCCTTGCCCTCCAGCATGTCCTGGAGCGCCAGGTTCTCCAGGAAAGTGGACTTACCGGTACCGGTCTGCCCTACCAGGTACATATGCCGGCGGCGGTCGTTATCGTCTAAGCGTATCTCTTTTTTAGCGCCCCGGAACAGGTTGTAACCCAGCAGCAGGCCGTGTTCCGGCACGTTGCGGGGGCCGTCCACCTGCTTGCTGGCCTGGCGCTCCAGCTGGCTGGTGGGGATATTCTTTTGGTCCGGGAAGTGGAACAGTGTGGCCAGCTCGGTGGCGTTCAGCACGTTCTTGGTCTTGTCCTGCGGGAAGAAACGCAGGATATAAGCGGTTATAAAACTGTCGATGTCGCGGGCCGGGACGAACTTGAAGCCGTTGCGGCCGGGCGCGTCATATAAGGAAAAGGTGGCTATCAGGTTGTTAAGGATGGTCCTGGCCCGATGGCTGATGTTGCTGCTGGCCACCACCCGTATCATCACTTCGAAGCCCGGCTGCTTGGTCTTTGACTCTATGGCTTCTATGGCGGCTTGGTCCAGCCCGGTCAGCTCTTTTGGCTCATCTTTCTTGCCCTCGCCGGCTTCGGGCGGCTTGACTATGGCGGTGAACATCTCGCCTATCAGGGCCAGCGCCCCTTCTACACCCTTGCCGCTCTTCTTCTTGCCGCGCTTGTTGTCAGCCTCCCCTTTGCTGGCCTTGGTCCAGGCGGGGTCGGCCGGCCGCAGCAGTATCTGGACGCCGGCGCCGTCCTCTTTGGTTAGCGCCGAAAGAGCGTTTAAGAGCGGCTGCATGGTATCGCGCTTTATCTCTTCGTAGGTG
>DASSNG010000001.1:0-13682 GCA_035688135.1 Saccharimonadales bacterium (SeqCode)
TAGGGATGCCTACGACAGCCAGGAGGTGCTGGATTCTATCAACAAGCTCCTTACCAGGGATATCGATCTTGATCCGATTACCTCCAGAAGCCTGCGTGTTATCTGCCAACAGCTCAAGGTTAGGCGGGGGATGTTCATCACGGTGGAAAAGAACCACATTTTTCATACCGCGGTGTTCCAGCAGCAGCCGCATGAAATCGGGCTGGCAGAGCTGAGGAACTTCAATAAGACGGTAACTGTCGCTTCCGACCTGCTTGGTGGCCACAGCAAACAGATCCTGGAAAAGTACGGTTACGAGGCCGCTCTTAGGCTTTCCACCCAGGACGGCGTCTTTGGTTACATATTGCTAAGCGAAAAACAAAGCGGGAATATTTTTGTTAACCAGGATATCCGCCTGCTTTCGCTCATCGCCTCAGAGCTGGCGGTGGGGGTCCAGAACGCCATGGCCGTGGAAGACATCCGGCAGTTCAACGTTACCCTGCGCCAGAAAATCGAGGAGGCCACCAAAGAACTCAGGCAAGCCAACAGCAAGCTTAAGGAGCTGGACCAGACAAAAGATGAATTCATCAGCATGGCCAGCCATCAGCTTCGCACCCCCCTAACTACCATTAAAGGCTATCTGAGCATGGTACTGGAGGGTGATGCCGGCCCGGTCGGGAAGGATGAGCGGCAGATGATACAGCAGGCTTTTGACAGTTCCGAAAGGATGGTTTTTTTGATAGCCGACCTGCTAAACGTATCCCGGCTGCAGAGCGGTAAATTCGTTATTGAAAACAAGCCGACAGATCTGGTAAAGCTGGTCCAGACAGAGGTGAACCAGCTGAAAGAGACCGCTGGCCACCATCAGCTTAAGCTGACCTGTTCCACCCCTGATAAACTGCCGCTGTTTAACCTGGATGAGACTAAAATCCGCCAGGTAGTTATGAACTTCTTGGATAACGCTATCTATTACACTCCGGCGGGGGGCTCCATATCTGTTGCGCTAGAGGCTACATCTCATACGATCAATTACACCGTAACAGATACGGGATTAGGGGTGCCAAAACAGGAGCAGCACCATCTGTTCAGTAAGTTCTATAGAGCGGGGAATGCTAGGAAGATGCGGCCAGACGGCACCGGCCTGGGCCTATTCATGGCCAAGAAGGTCATCACCGCCCAAGGGGGCGCTATCATCTTTAAGAGCGAAGAGGGCAAGGGCAGCACCTTTGGTTTCAGTTTCCCCAGGGGTAAGCTGGAAATCAAAAACGGAACCGCGCAGTAGTATTGACAAATATAGATATTGCTTTCGTGTTATGTATAAGTTATAATGTTATTAACGAGGTTGAAGCAGTTTTGCTCCCTCGGTTTTTGAACCTTGAGAGAATGACAATGAGAGTAAGGATCGGCGCCTTCCGGACGAAGGCTTGCCCGGGGCGCGCTGATCCTTAAACAAGCTTGGGCGGACTCCGCCCAGCTGGGGAAGCCGGAGAACCATGACGATCAGAGCAGGCTAGCAGGCCGCTCAGGTTCTTTGCATCGTCAAAACGGCAAGTAAGCTCCCGGCAATCGCGATGTTCCTGTCATCTGAAAAGTGAAGATGAACTCGCGAGAGCCGGAAAGCTGAAGATTCCGGTTTTCCCCCAGTCTTGCGGCTGTAAACTGGCCGCTCCAAAAGTCCTGACGGAGCCCTTCGGGGACGCCTGCGGTAGCCTGCCCACAGCGAGGCCGCCAGCACGATGCGCTGACACTGCCGGCTGATACAAGCGCCATCGGTGCCTGGCGCCCTCCGTCAGGACGATCCGCTTAGGACGGGAGCTGCCCGCATCCGTCCTAAGCCCCTCATCCCCAGGGCCCCGGGATTCCCATCCCGGGGCCCGCCCCTCGTCACTTCCGCTCGGTTCATACCGCCGCCCTAGGGCCCCGCCCACGGGCGGCTTTTCATTTTTATGATTTTATTGCGCTAATGATAAAAAAACACCATAAGACTATTGACATTAATAAAATGTTGTGGTAGAGTATCAGCATCCTCGCATCACATGCGATGAGGTGGAAATCTCTGAGGGAGTAACAGATAGGAATACTCCTTCGCAGCTGTGGCGGGTGAGGCGTATTTTGACAAACCGGATCATGAGAGTTCATCAACTGGACTCGGCCGCTCGCTGTTACAGGCTTGAGCGGTCCCGGTTGAGCGCTCTTTTTTCGTATATTTCCTATTTGGCCCACAGTGTGGGTAAACCGCGCAGCTGATAATCTTTGTCATTTGCGCGGTTTACCTAACCACTCGTGCGGCCAATCCGTGGCCAGGAGCGGCCGCACGGGAACTTGTCGGACTTCCGAAGGGAGGCATCATGAAGGCCAAGTTGCAAAACCGGGGTCTCAGGGCCGCCCTCGCGGCGGTCCTCGGTTCCCTCCTGCTGGTGGCAGGGCTCGGAGCGGCGACGTCGCTCACGCCCAAGGCCCACGCCGCCTCCAGCGTGTCCCAGTCGAACGGCTGGACGCACCTGGGCGGCGAGCCGCTGTTCCCCGGCGGTCTGGCGGGCATCGCCCGGCAGCACCGCATCTCGCTGCGGCAGGCGTTCGTCTACGCCGTGACTTCCGGTCGCGGCCAGACGGCGCTCGCCTACGCGGGGGTCAGCAGCTCCGAACGGAAGGCCGTCAACCACGCGGCTCGCACGGGTAAGTTCTACTCGTGCCAGCTGCGCTACGGCATGACGTTCGAGAAGATGAGCTTCGGCGTCAACGGGACCTCGGTCGACACGAACGTCACGTTCCTGGACCCCAGGTTCCAGTACCACCCGGCCGGCGCGTTCTGCATGGACGTGACCGTCAACGGCGTGGTGCTGCACCTGCTGGTTCCGTGGATCTGCGTGAACATCGCGGTCGAGAACCGGACGCCGGCTCCGCACCATCCCACGCCCCGCAAGCCGAAGAAGCCGAAGACGAAGCCGGGCACCGTCCGGATCGTCATCGTCAAGCAGGCCTTCAGCAGCGCTGTCAACGAGGAGCAGCTGATCAAGCCGACGCCGACGAACGTCTTCCGCTTCGCGGTCCGCTGCGGGCTGAAGGGCAGCATCCGCGTCTACATGTACCAGTCCGACCCGCAGGGCGGCGGTACGTGTTCGGCCAAGGTCGCCCGCGTCCTGATCTGGGAGCTGAGCCCGCTCGGCCCCGATCACTGGGAGTCGCTGAACGGCGCCCAGGTGGCGAAGGGGAAGGGCCCCGTGGGTCCGCTCTGTCCGTGCGCCTACCAGACCTTCAAGCTCAAGGGCAAGAAGGTCATCCGGGCGGTGTTCAAGGACAAGCAGATGCGGGAAACCCCCGCTCCGCCCACGACCACGACCACGACCACCGTCGTGACCACGACGACCACCCCGACCACCACGACGACGCAGCCGAAGTCGAACACCGATCTCTGCCTGAACATCTCGGGCGAGCAGACGGCGGTCCCGGCCGGGTACTACCGCGATTCCAGCGGCAACTGCTACCCGAACCCGACCACCACGACGACGCAGCCGAAGTCGAACACCGATCTCTGCACGAACATCGACGGTGAGCAGACGGCGGTCCCCGCCGGCTACCACCGCAACTCCGATGGCACGTGTAGCCCGAGTTCGACGACGACCACATCGTCGACGACCACCACAACCTCGTCGAGCGGCACCGACCTGTGCATCAACATCGACGGGACGCAGTCGCAGTCGGACGTGAACGCGAACTACCGCAAGGATCCCCCGGACGCCGGCGTGCCCGGCAACTGCTACCCCAAGTAGCGGCCGAGGGAGCCATGGAGCGGGGGCTGCGCGAGCGGCCCCCGCCACCCTGGCGAATACGAAGAAAAGCGCTCCCGGAAGGGAGAGGGTTTGCGCCGTATATCCAGCGCGCCCCTCTCTCTAATCAATGGATTCTCATGATCCGGTTTTAAGATTTACGCCCAAGGCGAACATTAACAATCAGAGTCGGTCAGTTCACAGAATATTAAATCAGTCCGCGTTAATTTCTTTTAAGAAAGGAGATCTATGCGTATATTCAGCTCAAAGCCCCGGGTAGCTATAGCCGCCCTGGCAGCCGTGTTCGGCGTAGCTCTTGTGCCGGTAGTCCACGCTGCGGTCCAATTCGGTCCGGATCGCCCTACCTACACCTGGAGCAGCCCAGCCGATCACATCACGTTCAACTCTATAACCAATAACCCCGATCCCAGCATCGGCGACGAGCGCACTTTTGTCAGCGCCCGCGACGCCGCTTCCAGCGATATGCTTACTTACAGTAAGAACCTGACGGTCCATGACAACGAGGAAGTCCTGGTCCGCGTTTTCTACCACAACGACGCTTCCAGCAACCTTAACCTGGTTGCTACCAACACTAAGGTAAAATTAGCCCTGCCAAGCGGCAGCTCCACAGCTCCGCAGATAGCCGGCTACATCAGCGCCGACAACGCTACGCCTTCAATGGTGTGGTCAACAATGGACATCAGCGCCGGCGGCCAGCCGTTTACCCTGGAATACGAGCCCGGCACCGCCCAGCTTTGGAACCAGGCCCAGAACGGCACCGTTCTTAGCGACAGCATTGTCAGCAGCGGCGCCCAGATAGGCTATAACAGCATCGACGGCCGCATCCCCGGCTGTTCCGAGTACAGCGGTTACGTAACTATTAAAGTACGTGTCCACGTGCCTTCCACCCCGTCGCCGGTTTACAGCTGCGACGCGCTGCATGTCACCAGCCAGGGCAACCGTTCTTACCGCTACAGCGTTGACGCCACCGCCAAGAACGGCGCCAGCATAACTGGCTACGCCTTCAATTTTGGCGACGGCAACAGCGTTAACACTACCTCCAGCAGCACGAGCCATACCTACGCCAAAGATGGCACATACACCACTACGGCCACGGTTAAGTTCAATGTTGGCGGCAGCGAAAAGACAGCGGCCTGCAGCCAGACCATCAAGGTCAATACCAAGGTCACCCCGGTCGTCAGTGCGGCTACGACTACACTGCCTAATACCGGCCCCGGTGACGTCCTGGGCATCTTTACCGGTGCCAGCGCGTTCGGAGGTGTAGGCCACTACATCATTTCCCGCCGTAAGCGCGGCCTTTAACGGTCCCGGGCTGTGGATAAGCATTTGCGAAATCCGCTGAAATGTGCTAGTCTAACAGATAGTACGCCCAAACCAAGAGTAATCGTGACTGACCGCTCTTAAAACAAAACACAAGCCTTAAATCCCTCTGACGGTATTGGTTAGGAATACCCAAGAGGGATTTTTGGTGCCAGACGGATAAATGATGGTAAAATCTATCTGTTAATCGTCTGCCGGACGGCCCCATCGTCTAGCGGTTAGGACACCGGGTTTTCATCCCGGCAACAGGGGTTCGATTCCCCTTGGGGTCACCATGCTAAAATCACTTAGCAAAGATATAAAAACGCCCTTCAAGCGGCGTTTTTTTGTTTGGCGCTTTTTGCTTCCCCGGATGTACGGAAACGCCCTCTGGAAATTATCAAACAGGTTTGACATACTAGCATTCAGATATATATGGTGGGCTTTAATAAAAAAACAGTAAAAGATGTAAACCTGGAACATAAGCGCGTACTGCTGCGCGCCGATTATAATGTGCCGGTAAAAAACGGCCGGATCTCTGACGACTACCGGTTAAAGCGCTCCGTAAAGACAATCCGCTACATCTGGGAGCAGTACCAATCCAGCATCGTTATAATTTCGCACCTGGGCCGTCCCGACGGCAAGCCCAACCGGGAATACAGCCTTAAGCCGGTAGCCGCGCGCCTTAGCCAGCTGCTGGATAAAAAAGTTTATTTCATATCGGACCTTACCGGCCAGGATGCCCGGACCGCCTGCGAGCATCTGCGGCCAGGGCAGATACTGATGTTGGAAAATGTCCGTTTTGACCCGCGCGAAGAGGAGAATGATAAGGGATTCGCCAAAGAACTGGCCCGGATAAGCCAAGCCGACTACTTTGTCCAGGACGGATTCGGCGTGGTGCATCGGGCGCATGCTTCCACTGACGCCATAACCGGCTTCCTGCCGTCGGTGGCGGGGCTTCTGCTGGAGGACGAAATCACTAATATCGAAAGGGTAATCAAAGAGCCGGCCCGGCCGCTGGTGTCTGTGGTGGGGGGAGCCAAAATCAGCGACAAGATAGAAGTGCTGACGCGCCTGATAGAGATATCTGACTGCGTAGCGGTGGCGGGCGCCATGGCCAACGACTTCTTATTAGCCCAGGGCCATAAGGTTGGCAAAAGTATGGTCGAAAAAGACGCTCTTGATACGACCCGGCGCATTCTGCGGCAGGCCAAAGCCGAAGAGAAGAGACGCAACTTCAACTTCCTGGTACCCGCTGACGCGGTAGTGTCGGGAAGGGCGGATGGACGGGCGCCGACCCGCATAGTCGACTTGTCAGCCGAAAATACCGCTGATATCCTGTCCTACCCCAAGCGGCCTTCCCGGGGGACTTATACGGTTGGGAAAGATGAAATGATCCTGGATATCGGCCCTGCCAGCGCCGCCCAGATAGCCGGCGCCGTAAAAATGGCTGGAACGGTTATCTGGAACGGGACTTGCGGGGTAACCGAAACAAAGGGGATTGCCGGCGCCCACGATCCTTTCGCGCATGGTACTCATACGGTCATGGAGGCGATGATAGGCCCCTCGAACCGCCATGCCAATAAGCCGTTCACCCTGGTCGGCGGCGGCGATACTGTGAGCTATGTGGAGCAGCAGAAGATGACCGGTGATTTCAGCTTCGTATCCACCGGTGGCGGCGCCTCCCTTGAGCTTATAAGCGGCCATAAGCTTCCCGGCGTAGAGGCTCTGGAAGATAAAAAATAATTTCAGGTGGCAGTCCGTTTAATGTACAATAAGCTTAAGCGTAAAGAGGGTGGAAACCTTGGGTAAGATACTCGTAGTAGGCAACTGGAAAATGCATATGAATGCCAGTCAGGCAAGCCTTCTGTTGCACAGGCTTCAGGAGCGTATTCCGATTTATAAGGACGTGGAAGTAGTGCTGGCGCCCAGCATGCTGACGCTGCAGCCGCTTAGCGTACAGATAGACCGCCGCAAGTTCCGGCTGGCTGCCCAGAACGCTTATTTCGTGGATGAGGGCGCATTTACCGGAGAAGTCAGCTTTACGATGCTGCGCGAACTGGTCCATTACGTGATTATCGGGCACAGCGAGCGGCGGCGGATTTTTGGCGAAAGCCTGGATATGATAAAACAGAAGGTCGGCGCAGCTGTCCGTAACGATATCACTCCTATCCTTTGCGTAGGCGAGACCAAGACCGAGCGCGATGAAGGGGAGACCAAGCAGGTCCTTCACGACCAGCTGTTAAGCGGCTTGGCCGACCTGACGCCAGCTGAAGTCGGCGATATGGTCATAGCTTACGAGCCGGTATGGGCGATAAGCGATGGTACTAATTTTGAGAATCACTTCGTAGCGAAGCCGCAGCAGGTAGCCGAAGCGGTTGATTATATACGCCGATATATAAAAGATGTATTTAACGATAAGGCCTCGCGCGAGGTAAGGATCCTATACGGCGGCAGCGCTGTCCCGGACATCGTGCACGGCTTTTTGGATGTCCCCGGCGTCGACGGCTTCTTAGTAGGAGGCGCCAGCCTTAACTACCATACATTTTCGTCCATAGTGCAGGCCTGCCATAGCTGGCAGCGCGACGGGCACGAAGAAGAGGAAGAAGATGCCTGACGAGAACCGTGTTTTTGATGTGACCCGTCCTAAGAATGTCAGCCCGTCGGCTACCAGCAAGCCGGTTATAGTCGGCCACCAGCCTGTGGTCTCGGACCCTATGGTCCGGGAAGAAAAACCGGCCCCAACAAGGATTTCCATAAACGAATCGGCGGCGGATGGTCCCGGCAGCGAAATCCTCCCCGAAACGGCCGCTCCGGCCATAATTGAGCCGACCGTAAGCACCGTTCCGGAAACGCCGGAGGCTTTTACCCCGGATAACCGCTCTTCGCGTCCGATGCCCCAATACGATCCTATAGTCCCGGCGAATATTCCCGATGACCAGGACTCCTCCATCCCAAGGCTGCCAAAGCTGGAACCCGAAGCTCATGAAACAGGCCGTCATATAGAGGGGCTCCATCTGGCTCCTGCCCGTAAGAAGAAGCGCTGGCCGCGGTACTTGTCGCTGGTCATCCTGCTGCTGATAGCTGTATATCTGGTTCTGGACTCCGGCCTTATAAATACCGGCATCAAACTGCCTTTCCACGTGTTCAAGCAAAAAAGCCAGCCCGCGGCGTCTTCGGCTGCTAGCTCGCAGGCTCCCAGCCAGGCCGCTAATACGCCGGCCGGGCCGTCTATCCCCGACGGCTTTAAGGAATACCGTATCGCCGGGACTAACATTACTTTCGCCGCGCCTCTGGCCTGGGGCGACCCGACCTCCTTGACTGATCCCGGTTATACCAAAAGAGGCGGCGCTGAACAGACGGATGGCACCTTTGCCTATCTGGTGAACTTCGCTACGAACAAAAACCTGCAGATAGCCGTGACCTCTAATAAGTACCTGCCGGCTAAGAGGACGCCCCTTTACTATGATTACCTGCAGTGGTGCACCGGTACCAGCGACGGCAAATTCTACCTGTCCACGCTTAACTTCAGCACTGAGAATAGAATTGATACGCCTACTACCATCACCTGTGACCAAGGCCCGATTACAAGCACCCAGAAATTAGACGACACCACTATAGTCCAATCCAAAGCTACGGATTCCGCCAAGAAGGTCATAGGCGATATCTACATCAAGAACCTGACGGACCCTTCGCTGGTGGTGTTCCGCGTCAAGGACGCCTCCATGACGAACGGCGACAACATCAAACAGCTGTTAAATACGGTGCAGGTCAGTTCCGCTTCGCAATAACGGGAACTTTCCGCTCTGCTAAAATTGTTATATGCCGACAGAGGGTTTTAAAGCGGGCGCCAGCCCGCAATTGCTGGAAGGTCTTAATGACGAGCAGAGACGGGCGGTGGAATGCACCGAAGGGCCTTTGCTGATTCTGGCCGGCGCCGGCAGCGGCAAAACCAAGACGCTTACGCACCGGATAGCCCACATCCTGTCCAGCAGCAGGGCTACTCCTTATAACATCCTGGCCGTCACTTTCACCAATAAGGCCGCCGGCGAGATGCGCGAACGCGTAGCCGGCCTTCTGGGCCAGGCCGCGCAAAACCGCGACTTCATGCCCTTTATGGGGACATTCCATAGCATCTGCGTCCGGCTCCTCCGCCAGGACGGAGAGCACAGCGGCATACCGCGCAATTTCGTCATATGGGACGAGGGTGACCGCCAGGCGGCCGTCAAACAGGCCTCCAGGCTGGCGGGGGTGGACGAGAAAAGTTTCCCGGCCCGTCTTATATCGTCTCTTATCAGCGGCGCTAAGAATGAGATGATAGGCCCGGCGGAATACGCCGCCAGCGCCGAATACAGCCCGGCTACCAGGGCCGCGGCAAAGGTCTTCCCGCTATATGAAAAATCGCTCAGAGACGCTTCCGCTCTGGACTTCGACGACCTTATCGGCCGCACCGTAACACTGCTGGCCCAGAATTTGGAAATCCGCCGGAAGTGGCAGAAGCAGTTCCGCTACGTAATGGTAGACGAATACCAGGATACCAACGCCGCCCAGTATAAGCTGGTCAAGCTGCTGACGGGGGAGCATAAGAACATAGCCGTGGTGGGAGACGACTGGCAGAGCATCTATTCCTGGCGGGGCGCCGACTTCCGCAATATCCTGAACTTTGAAAAAGACTATCCTGGCTGCCAGGTAATCAAGCTGGAACAGAACTACCGCAGCACCAAGAATATCCTGGACGCGGCGCATAACGTCATCTCCAAGAACGGCACCAGAACCGATAAGAAACTGTGGACGGCGGAAGGAGCAGGCAGCCCCATCCAGGTCCTGCAGGTGACGTCTGAGCGGGCCGAGGCTGAGACGATTGTCAGGCGCATACGCTCGGCTGTGGACATCCGGGCCAGACAATACAAGGATTTCGCCATCCTGTACCGCACCAATGCCCAAAGCCGCGCGCTGGAAGAGGTCCTTGTGCATTACGGGCTGCCATACCGGATCGTCGGCGGCGTCCGGTTCTATGACCGTAAAGAAGTAAAGGACGTGATGGCTTACCTCAGGCTTATTTACCAGCCCGAGGACATAATCAGCTTTGAGCGCATAGTCAACGTTCCGGCCCGCGGTATAGGCGCCAGGTCGCTGCAGAATTTTCATGAATGGCGGGCGGCAAGCGGTTACAGCTTGCAGCAAGCCCTGTCGCGGGCAGGCGAATGCCAGGGAATCACTCCGAAAGCGCGGTCCGGTTTTATCGACCTGGCTGATATTGCCGCCTGCTTCAGGAACCAGGCTCAAGAGCTGCTCCCCGCCGCCCTGATTGACGGGCTGCTGCGCAGGCTTGATTACCTGGCTTTTCTGCAGGACGGGACCCCGCAGGGAGAAGCCCGCATAGAGAACGTCAAGGAACTGCTGAGCGTTGCCGCCGAATACGCTGATTCCGGCCTGGACGGCTTTTTGGAAGAGGTTTCGCTGGTAAGCGACCTGGACAGCGCCGATCTGGGCAGCGACGCAGTGGTATTGATGACGCTGCATGCCGCCAAGGGGCTGGAGTTTCCGGTGGTATTCATCACCGGCCTGGAAGAAAGCATCCTGCCGCACAGCCGCGCGCTGTATGATCCCTCCGAGATGGAAGAAGAAAGGCGTCTGATGTATGTAGGTATGACCAGGGCCAAGCAGGAGCTTTACCTTACGTATGCCACCGAAAGGACGCTTTACGGCGGCCGCCAGCATAACCCCCCCAGCCGCTTCATATCCGATATCGGGCCCGCGGCGTCCCCGGAACCGGCCTATGGTTTTACTAACGGTTTCGCTGCCGACACGGAACCCCGCTACCTGCCGGAGCTGGAAGAAGGCGATGGCGTCAGGCATAAGCTATTCGGAGTCGGCACGGTTCTGGAGCTGCAGGGCGATAATGCCACCATCTACTTTAAGGGCAAGGGCACGAAGCGGCTTAATATAGCCTTCGCCCCCCTGGAAAAACTATAAATACTTAACATGTTAAGTATTAACGCGAGCGGCTCCGCGGCCTTTAATTTTGGTATAATTAGGCTGTCTTAGCGCTGTTTTCAGGGCGGGCAGGCGCGGATTTTAATGAGATTCATACCAGACTTTTTAACTAAACCTTTCCGGGCGGCGCATCACGCCGGCCGGCACCACATCCGTCAGAGGCCTTATATTCTGCCGTTATTCGGCCTTCTGCTTGGCGGCGCTATTGTGGCGCTGATGGTCTATGGCAAAAACGGCGGTTATACCTATCGTCCCAGCGACTCGCATGTCGTGTTCGTATTCGACAGCGGCAAAAAACAGACGATTGATACCAAGGCCCCGACTGTCGGCGAGCTTATAAAGCGCCTGGACCTGCATTTAATCCCGCAAGACGTAGTCGAACCTTCGGCCGATACGCCGATAGTCGAAGATAATTTCAGGATTAACATATACCATGCCAGGCCGGTAACGATCGTGGACGGCGGGGTCAAATCCGTTACCCTTACCGCCCAAAAAAGCGCCCGGGTCGTAGCCCAGCAGGCCGGGCTGAAAGTCAAACCAGAGGACATCGCCACTTTCTCGCAAGGCGATATCCGCGATAACATAATCGGCGAGCAGGTAATCGTATCCCGCGCTACGCCTATCAGTCTGAATCTCTACGGGACGGAGGTGCCCTCTTATACCCAGGCCCATACCGTAGAACAGATGCTCAGTGAAAAGCATATCGTTTTGGATAACGGCGAGAAGGTGGACCCCGGAGTGAAAACGCCTATCACCCCCGGGATGCATGTATTTATCCTGGCCAAGGGCAGCCATGTGGAAACCAGCGAAGTCCCGATTGATTTTCCAATAAGCCGTGTGAATGACTTCAGCCTTAGCTTCGGCACGACTGTCGTACGCCAAAAAGGCGAGCCCGGCAAGCAGGCTATTACATATCTGATATCCGCTGAAAAGGACGGCTCCGCTACCCGCAAAGTCATCCAGCGGGCCATTATAGAATCACCGGTACCGCAGATAGAAGCCATTGGCGCCACCATCGATATAAACAGCGACAAGACGGCCATCATGGCCCAGGCCGGGATATCTCCGGGCGATTACGCCTATGCCAATTTCATAGTCAGCCATGAATCCACCTGGCGGGTGACCGCCGCCAACCCCAGCGGCGCCTACGGGCTTTGCCAGGCTTTGCCTGGCGGCAAGATGGCCAGCGCCGGGTCTGATTGGCGGACCAATCCTATTACCCAGCTGCGATGGTGTTCCGGCTACGCCGCCCGGAGCTACGGCGGATGGGCGGGAGCTTATAACCATTGGCTTTCGTATCGTAGCTGGTAAAGATAGAATAATAAGGTGAATTTTAAAGTCCGCTACCTGCTGTTCGCTAACTACCTTAATTTATTCGCGTTCGCCTTCTTTACGCCGCTTTATGCCCTATTCGTGCTCAAGATAGGCGGCGACGCCAAAATGGTGGGGCTGACATCCGGCCTGGGCACCTACGCGGCGGCGCTAATGATCCTGTTTTTCGGGCGATGGGAAAACAGCCAGAAACACCAGGAAAAGCTGGTTATACTGGGTTTCTTCTGGCTGTCCGTCGGGGCTCTGGGCTATATGCTGATAGACCATGTATGGCAGCTGTTCGCCGTCCAGGTCTTTAATGCCATCGGCACAGGCTTGCTGGTTCCGGCCCTGCGGACCACCTACGCCAAGCTGGAAGACAAGGGGCGTGAAACCCAGGAATGGGCATTCTGGGAAGGGGGGAACCGGATCTTCGCGGCAACCGGGGCGATACTGGGCGGCTTTCTGCTTAGCGCCGCCGGCGGTTTCAAAGGCTTATTTGCGATTATCGCCGCCATACAGTTCATGGGGGCCGTCGTATCCCTAAAACTGGTTAGAAATGGCGCCTGAACCCAAGAAATCACTAGGGCAACACTGGCTGAAGGACGAAGCCGCCCTGGAAGCTATATGTGAAGCCGCCAGCCTGGAAAAGTCCGACATCGTGCTCGAAATCGGCCCGGGTCCCGGCGATCTGACCCGGCAGCTGGTCAGGCGGGCTCACAGGGTGGTGGCAGTCGAATTCGATGAAGATTTAGCCCGGCGGCTTGGTAAAACCCTGCAGGCCGATAACTTGGAAATCATCCATCAAGATATATTGAAGTTTGACCTGACCGCTCTGCCTCCCGGCTACAAAGTGGTAGCGAACATACCATATTATCTGACAAGCAACCTGCTGCGAAGCCTGAGCGAATCATCTAACCCGCCGCTCGAGATTACCCTGCTGGTACAGAAGGAAGTAGCCGAAAGGGTGGCCGCGGAGCCAGGTAAGATGAGCCTGCTGTCAGTCAGCGTCCAGCTTTACTACAGGCCGGAACTCGGGCCGATAGTAGCCGCGGAGCTGTTCCAGCCGCCCCCCAAAGTGGATTCGCAGGTGGTAATCCTAAAACAGCGCCCCGAGCCGCTGTTTGGGGAGCTGGACAGCCGGCTGTTCTTCCGGGTCGTCAAAGCCGGGTTCGCGGGGCGGCGCAAAAAACTCCGTGGCAGCCTATCGGCAGGGCTACGTATCGGCAGGGAAGAAGCCGATAAGCTGCTGCAAAAAGCCGGAATCAGCGGCGACCTGCGCGCCCAGAACCTCAGCCTGCAGGATTG
>DASSNG010000049.1:0-11799 GCA_035688135.1 Saccharimonadales bacterium (SeqCode)
GGTAAGGTGGCCGCCATGGTCAAGCTTCATCCCCATAACCGTGTCGCCGGGCTCCAGCCAGGCGAAGTAAACCGCCACGTTTGCCGGGGCGCCGGAATGCGGCTGCACGTTGGCGTGGTCGGCTTTAAAAATTTTCTTGGCGCGGTCGATGGCCAGTTCTTCAAGAGGGTCGGTAAAATCCTGCCCTCCGTAGTAACGGCGATGCGGATAACCCTCTGAGTATTTATTTGTAAATACGCTGCCCAGAGCATCCAGCACATCGCGGCTGACATAGTTTTCGCTGGGTATCAGTTCCAGGCCTTCGCGCTGACGCTTCTCCTCGGAAGCGATCAGCCTCGCCACATTCTTATCATCCATCTCAAAAACCTCCCATTAATTTACATAGCCAAAATAGGGAGAATCGCTATAACATCCCTTAATATTATCAATTTAGACGACCGCGCGAAAATAAAAAACGCGGGATTCAGTAAACGTAGCCGCCAATCAGAGCCAGAACGACTCCTATGGCCGCCATAACCTGGCCTATCACCCAGAAGCGCATTGTTACCTTGGTCTTGGGCCACCCCAGAGCTTCAAGGTGATGGTGCAGCGGTGCCGAAATGAAAATCCGGCGGTGGAAGATTTTTTTAGACATTATCTGCAGCAGGCTTGACCCGGCTTCAGCGACAAAGACAATACATATGAGCGGCAGGAGCACCAGGGTATTAGTAAGCATCGCTACTACACCGAGCGAAGTACCTAAGGCGAATGAGCCGACGTCGCCCATAAAGAATCGTGCCGGAGGGATATTGAACCAGACATAAGACAATAAGGCTCCGACGACGGTCATGCAGAACGCCGAAATCCCGTAGTTGCCCTGAAGGGCGGCGATTACGCCGAACGCGCTGTAAGCGCTTACGGATAATCCCCCGGCCAGACCGTCCAGCCCATCGCTTATATTTACGGCGTTACCCGTGCTTACCAGCACCAGTACGAACAGAGGTATAATCCCCCACCCTAAAGACACATCGTTAAAGTACGGCAGATGCACGGAGTTATACCCCAGCTTGTAATAGAAGAACCAAGCGCCGATTATGGCGACGGCCGTTATCATGGCGAACTTTATTGGGGCTCGCAAGCCTCTGACGCTGGAATCCTTACCTTTCACATTGATGAAATCGTCAATCAGGCCAACCGCCCCGCCGCCGATAAAAGCCGCCAGCGGCAGCCATGTCTGGCTGCGGTTCAGGTTGAAAAAAACGGTCACGAACGTAACCGCCGCCAGCATTATCAAGCCGGCCATCATCGGCACGGTCCTTTTAATCCGCAGCTTCGCGATAACCTGGAGCTCCTCGCCGGTAACCGAATGAGTCCGTGGACGCCGCCACAGCTTATATTTGAAGGCGAAATGGGTGTATACGGGCGTCAGTACCGTGGCCACCAGAAAACTAAGCAGGGATAGTAATAATATCTTGGTTGTCTGGTGGCCGAGTTGCTCGATTGTTAACATGTGGTTCCTGTGTTTTTGCGGGTGGTTTCAGTTTAACATACGCATAAATGCTTTATTAATAAGTTTTATCCATTTGGCCGCCAAGCAGGTAAAATAGGGTTAATGATGGCACATGATACCCAGACCGCCCACCCAATCGCCATATTTATCAGGGGCTTGCCGGGCAGCGGCAAATCATACCTGGCGGAAGCTTTGGCGGCAGCCATAGGCAATGAAAAAGCCGTTAATCTTGACCCTGACGCGACTGACTATTCAAGCGAAGAATACGCCGAGCACGCCAAGGCGATGACCGCGGAAGGGGTAGACGCTCAGCTCCATCCATATAGGTTTCTTAGAGCTAAGGCCTATGACGCCATCGAGGCAAACAAGATAATCATTTGGAACCAGCCATTTACCAACCTGGAAATCTTCAATAAGATGGTTGCCCGGCTGCAGGACCGCGCCGCCGAATGCCACACCCGGCTGCCGATGCTCGTAGTGGAAGTCGAGGTAGATAGCGCCACGGCCAAAGACCGCGTAAAGGCCAGGAAGTCGCGGGGCGGTCATGGACCTTCTGATAATACTTTTCAGCAGCGCGTGAACGACTACAGCAGCTTTGAGGATGAAGGGTACGAAGTGGTGAAAGTAAATGGTCAGGATGATGTGGAAAAATCAGTGGCGGTGATAATGCACGCCTTAGATGATTTGTCCGTATAAATTAAACTAGCCATTTATACCAACTGTGATATCATCTTGGAGTAAATGTCACATACAAACGAGCAGATAGGCGTTTTAATTTCTCAAATCAGACAAGAGCGCGGCCTTACACAGGCTGAATTCGCACGCCGCCTGGGCACTAGCCAGTCGGCCGTTAACCGTATAGAGCATGGCAATCAGAACCTTAGCCTGGATACTCTTGGACGTATCAGCGACGTATTAAACAAACAGTTGATTTCGCTTAGCGGCAGCGCCGTGAATCTGCGGATAGAAGGCGGCCATGAACTGAGCGGCGAAATCGAACTTAAGACTTCAAAGAACGCGGCTGTAGCAATCTTGTGCGCAAGTTTATTGAATAAGGGTACCACCAAGCTTAAGCGGGTAGCCAGGATAGAAGAGGTCAACCGCATCGTAGAGGTTATGACCAGTATCGGCGTCCAGGTGAAGTGGCTCCCGGGTAATGACCTGGAAATCAAACCCCCCGCAAAACTTAACCTTGCGAGCATGAACAAAGAAGCGGCGCGCAAAACCCGCAGCGTCCTGATGCTGCTGGGACCCCTGATGCATGAATATAGTGAGTTCAAAATCCCTTACGCGGGAGGCTGCAAACTGGGGACAAGAACAGTAGCCCCGCATCTTTACGCTTTGGAGCCGTTTGGCGTAAAAGTCGTAGCCCACGACAAGCACTACAACGTAACAGTCCGCCGGGCCGAACCGCCCGAACGGGTGGTGTTATATGAGCAGGGTAACACTGTTACTAACAATATCCTGATGGCAGCTTCTCGCGCCCAGGGGACCGTAATCATCCAGTCGGCCAGCGCGGATTATATGGTCCAGGACCTGTGCCTTTTTTTGCAAAAACTTGGCGTCAAGATAGACGGATTTGGCTCAACTACCCTTACCGTAAAAGGAGTACCGAGCATCAAGAAAAACGTCGTTTACGAACCTACGGAAGACCCGATTGAGGCCATGATGTTCATTACGGCCGCCATAACCACTAACTCAAAAATTACCATAAGACGGGTGCCGGTAGATTGGATAGGGCTGGAGCTGCTCAAACTTCAGAAGATGGGCGTGAAGCTTGATATCGGAGAGCGCTACAAAGCCGCCAATGGCGTGGTCGACCTGGCGGATATCACAGTGCACAAACATAACGGTGCGCTCAAAGCTTTAGAGGAGAAAATCCACCCTAACTTATGGCCCGGCATCAATCCTGATAATGTGCCTTATTTTGTGCCGATAGCCGCTGTCGCTCGCGGACGTACGCTGATCCACGACTGGATATACGAAAACCGGGCGATTTATTTCACCGAGATGAATAAGATAGGCGTGAATATCGAGCTGGCCGATCCGCATCGGGTATACATACAGGGGCCCACCGATTTCACGGCGGCTGATGTCGTATGCCCGCCGGCCCTGCGCCCGGCCAGCCTGTTACTGCTAGGCATGCTGGCCGCGCCGGGTATTTCGGTGCTGCGCAACGTTTACACCATTAATCGCGGGTACGAGGATATAGCCAAGCGGCTTAACAGCTTGGGAGCCCATATAACCGTGATGCACGAAGCTTAAACCCCGGTAGCATTGCTGATATAATTACCCCTGTCGCAAGCAGTTGTGCGAGAATTGTATAACGGCTAATACACCTGCCTTCCAAGCAGGAGCTGCGGGTTCGATTCCCGCTTCTCGCACCAGCCCCGGTAGCTCAGCTGGATAGAGCAGGAGACTTCTAAGCTCAAGGTCGCAGGTTCGAGTCCTGCCCGGGGTACCAGGTTTATAATATATACAGATGAAAGCGCGGACGCAGAAGTACAATACGTTCGATAATCCTGCCGGCTTTATTGAGCAGCATTTTCTGGGGGTCCAGTCGGCGGATTCAGTCATAGCTGCCGTAGAGGAGCTGGTACGGCGTGCTAAGAAGCTTAAAATAAACAAACAGCATGTCTTTATCCTTGTAGACGTAAGCGATGTACCCAAAATAGATGTCAGCGGGAAGATGTCGCGCGCCCGTAAAGAGGCGATTAAAGCCATGAAAGATGCTGATTACGATAAAATCGCAGTTTATGGTGATACCGCGCTGCAAATTATGGTCAACACCTTAGCTCTGATTGCCGGTAAAAGGGATAAGATAAGGGTTTTTGCCAGCCGCGTAGAAGCGCTTAAATGGCTTAAGAGCTAGCTATGGAAGGAATATTCAAAGGCTTACCTGTGCGCAAATTCCGCAGAGGGCAGATACTCATATATGAAGGCGACCGCATAGACCACATCCACTTATTGATAAGCGGCTATGTGAAAGTATCGAACATCCTGGCGAACGGCAGCCAAAGGACGATTATCATTTATAAGCCGGGAGAAGCTTTCCCTTTGGCCAGTTTCCTGTCAGGGGAGGGGATCGCAAGGTACTTTTATGAGTGTATGACTGACGTGGTGGTTAAAAGGCAGCGCCAGGACAAATTCCAGCAAGCCATCAGGGGGAATCTGGAACTTGGGGAGGAGCTTATTTCGTATACCTATAGCCTGAACCAGCAGTTCATAGAAAGGATAGAAACTCTGTCGGCCCAGAGTTCCAGAGCCAAACTCTTATCACTGCTGTACTACCTTTCAAGAAAGATAGGCGAGAAGAATGGCGAAGGCATAAAACTGCCGGTACCGTTAACCTCTAAGGAAATTGCTGATATGTGCGGCCTTACCCGGGAAACGGCTTCGCTGCAGCTTATTAGACTCAGGAAAGAAGGGGTGATTTCTGGCCGGCGCTTCTTGTGCGTTAACGAAAGTAGGCTCAAGAAATTTTTCCAGGCGTGACTGTATGGCCTTAGGATGCCTGTAATAACCTGAAGGCCATTAAATGGCGGTACTGGAAATACTCGCCGGAACAGGTAATCAGGCTGAGGCCGGCCGGCATCCGGGCCATCTTATCAACAATGCCTATTTTCTGGGGCGATATATCAGTACTGCCAGTGAATGTGTATTTAAAAACGTGCCCATCAGAAGTGTATACGTAGGCTGCGGCTCCAGGTTTCAGATTAACCAAAGGGCCGAATATTCCTCGGGTATCATGCCCGTAAATCAGACTCTGGCCCTGGGTATTATTTATCAAGGGCGTCTCGGCTGCATAGTTCGCGGTCGATGGCGATACCGGCCACGATTTGATGGATGGGGAATAATGCTGGGTGACAACAGCTAAATCGATACTTAGACTGGGGATGATTATCTTGGAGGGGAGGCCCTGGAGGCGCGAGCCGGGTCTAGGCCGGGAGCCTAGTATTATTTCGGCGGCTTTGGCATCGGTGGCCGCGCGGTTATGATCCAGCACGCTTCCGGCTACAGGTATCATAAGCACTGCGACAGCTACTACCAAAGGCATGAGCCTCCACTTCAAAGCTAGCAGCTGCCGCACGTCGCACCCCCGCTCACAGTTACCTTAATTTCGGCATTATCGCGAAGCGCCAGTAAACGCCGCTGGCGAGTATGGCCAGAATAGTTACCGCTATCCAAGGATCCAGTCCTTGCTGCATGCCGGTGTTGGGAAGCTGAGCTCCACCTAAGCCGCCAAGGCTGGCCGTAGTAAAGGCCGCGCCCAATACTTGGCCCGCGCCTTTACCTCCAGTTGCCGGGACAGTGCCGCCCTGGCCTCCTCCCTGGCCGCCGCTGTTAATTGAGACATCGATGGCAGAACTATTGTTGTTGGTGGCATTACCGCTGGTGGCGGAACCGCCGGTAGTATTGTTAGCTACTTTTGCGTTGCCGCTCGAAGCGGACTGATGGTTGTAGCTGCTGACATTTACGTCATTGTTATTATTTATTTTTGTATAGTTCGAATAGCTTGAGTTTATCGGAGAATTAGGTCCGGAAGTACTCATTGAGCCCAGCCCTCCTATTCCGCTGACCGCCAAGGGGTTACTAATAGCAACCGAAGTCTTGGCGGTGCTGTTGTTGGTGGCATTACCGCTGGTGGCGGAGCCGCCGGTAGTGTTATGCGACACTGTGGCATTACCGCTGGTAGCGGTCTGGCAATTCGAACTCGTGACCGAGATGTCGTTATCATTACTGATACTCTCCCGGTTTGACCAACTGGCGGTTATCCCGCTGTTGGGGCCTTTGGTCGATACATTTGAATCAGCTAGGCTTAATGGAGCGGATACCGTGAAGACGGTGGCTGCAAAACCAATAGCCGTCGCCGATTTGGCGATGCGCTTTAACATACGATTCTCCTCTCATCGTTGTTAGGTTCTGCACCCCTGCCTTCTATTCAAAAGAAGTTACTTTAATACTAAACCGGCCAGGTATATTTTTCTGTAAACAATCGCACAATAATTCCCGCCTGCGCCCAAGGCCTTCTCTGTTAAAATTAGATTTACGCGCCCGTAGCTCAGCGGATCAGAGCGCTTGTCTTCGGAACAAGAGGTCGTAGGTTCGAATCCTACCGGGCGTACCAGATTACAACTTACCGCGGCCGCCTTTTTGCCACTCGCCATTATTAAAGAATGAGGAAAATAAATCTTCACTGAGCGAAAGATATATCCCGTCAAGCTCTTCGTGCGTAGGGTCAGAATCCCTGAAATGTACCAGAGGAAAATCGCTTATAACACATAGCGGCGTCTGCTCCGCCCCTTCTCCCATAGCCAGGGTCGCGGCGGCCGCAAGCCCTTCAATAATGTTAGCCTGTTCAAGCTGGAATTCCCGTCCGAAGAGGTCCATTGTATGCCGGTAGTCATTCACCGGCATGAACCCGCTGTAAGCCAGGCAGGTGCCGACTGCTCCTAAGCGCATCGGCAGGGAAGTGCTGTCCGTGATAATCACTCCAAGATTCTTAAGGCCGTGTCCGGCTTGGAGGTGCCGGCGCGCCCGGTTGGCAGATTCTTGTACGTCGTCTGGCAGAAGGACAAAGTTACCTCCTCCGTTAGATTCGTCAATGCCGCTTGAGCCCAGTATCGTTTTACGGGCAATCGTAAAATGATGCCGGTAGCGGTTGTGCTCGGCAGGAAAGTAAAGCTCCGCTTCGCTTTTTACAAGCTTCTCCTTATCGCTATCCATTGCCGCCACCCGGCCTTCGCACAGCGAAACCACCTTTGAAGTGATAGCTATGATTGAATTTTCTTCCAAAGCCTTAAGATTATCATCTAAAAATTTCTCCAGGTCTTTCTGGCCCGGGAGGACCCTTAGGGTCTTTATGGGATTTACAATCATGCGTTTATTATATGGCTGCCGAGATAAAACAGATATAATGATAATCAGGAAAGAAATTATAAATAAATATGGTGGGCACCCCAAACCAGATGCAGCCTCAGCCTGCGCTTCCCCCGCGGCCGCGCAAGGGAGGGCTCAGGATCCGAGCAAAGTTTATCCTGATGATCAGCGCGGTCCTGGTAGTGGTTTTCGGATTGCTGGGAGCGTTCCTGGTCCGGAATCTGAAAGGCGGCCATCAGGAGATGATTATATTCGGGCTGATGCTGATGGGGCTGATAGCCTGCGCGGTAACCGCGTATGTCTTTCTGGGATACTTCATCCTTAAGCCTCTTAGCCGGCTGGCCGAGGCTTCAGAGGCATTGGTGCAGGGGAACTTCAGCCTTGACGGGCTGGATAACAGGTCCGATGAGATAGGAGAGCTGGCCAGAAGCATCAATATCACCGCTTCCTCGCTGAAGATGAACATCACCAAGCTTAAAGGCCTGGATTCACAGAAGGACGAGTTCATTAAAATCGTATCGCACAACCTAAGAACGCCACTGACTATCATCCAAAGCAATGCCGCGTTCCTGGACAGTAACCAGATGACCCCGATAATGAAGAAAATGGTCCAGGGCATTGAAGATAGCGCCCGGCGTCTAAATCTGTTTTCCGAGCAGATACTGACCATAACGGATTTTGAGTCCGGCAAAAAAGGCAATGCTTTCATGGCTTCTACGACCCTGAACGAGATGCTGGGCGGCCTGAGCCGCGAGTACGAAGAAATGGCCAAGGCCAAGAACATTAACTTTAAGACCGATATCCAAAACGGTGACACAAAGTTCTTGAGCAGCCAGTTCCTGATGGCCCAGGCCATCCGCAATCTGCTCGATAATTCCCTGAAATTCACTCCCGAGCAGGGTACGGTGGAGCTGACCGCTTCGGTGACCGACAAGATATCAATCCAGGTCAAAGATACCGGCATAGGCATAAAGCCGGAAGAAGTGCCGAAACTGTTTACCAAGTTCCACCGCGCCAGCGATACCATGGTCTACGATTACGAGGGTACCGGCATCGGCCTTTACGTGACGAAGCTTATAATAGACGGGCAAAAAGGGACTATTAAAGCAGACAGTAAGCTGGGCGAGGGAACCACCTTCAATATAGAGCTGCCGTACTTTCCGCCGGAGCAGCCCCGGACGGAAGAACAGCTGTCTTCTCGGTAACCACGGTATCAAGCGGTATATCATAGGCCTGGCGGGGCAGCTTGCCATCTAAGTATCCGTTATGAAAGCAAGCCCCAACCTTGTAAGCCTGCGGCTGGCCGGCCAAGAATCTGTCATAAAAACCGCCTCCCCAGCCTAACCGGTAATTATCCTTATCGAAGGCCAGGCATGGCACCAGTATCAGGTCGAATTTAGCTGTTGGGAGCTTTTGCTTTTTTGACCGCCCTAAAAGGGTGATATCAGTATCGGGGAACTTATATTTCACGGCTTCCAGAAGGGGATTTATATCCACCTCTTTTAATCTTGGAATCGCGGCGTAGGCGCAGATTTTTTTAACCTTGTTCCAATCGACTTCCAGAAATATCCCCCGGCATATTTTCAAGCTGTATGCTTCAATATCATCGGATGCCATAGCCAGCCTTATGGCCTTATATTTTTCTCTTAGCTCCGGCTTAGTCACATACCAAGTATATCGCTAAGCGGGGAGCCAGGCGGGCCCTAGTAAACGTTATTGAAATCAAAAATACGGCAATATGGTAGCATTAACATAAGTTATGCCAGAACAAAAAGTTAAACAAAGTTTTATTGCATCGGTTATATTAACTGTTCTTGCACTTATAATAAATGTATGGGAACAGGCTACCACTGGGCAGGTTAATGGCTCTATCCAATGGGCTGTGCTCCCTATTGCTGGTGTAGCGATGCTCTTTACCTACATCATCGCAAAATACGCTTCTAGAAAAGGAGCAGATACAAAATGGGTAGGCAGATCATTGTTACTCATGATTGCCTTATCATTAATTATAATCCAGGTATCCACACGTATGTGGGGCTTTGCACCCCAGGGTTGGACATTTTAATAAGAAAAAGAACTACCGCAGGGAGTCATGTGTTTATGCATGGAGGGCCCACAGGGACTCGAACCCTGGACACGAGGCTTAAGAGGCCTCTGCTCTAACCAACTGAGCTATGGGCCCGCGCTTGGGGTCGGAACATACAAACTTTAGCAAACTACCTCTGTTTTTACAAGATTTTAGAGTACAATTACCAGGTATGAAATTGCTCAACGGCGCGGAACTGGCAGGATATATAAAAGAACGCCATGCCAAGCAGGTGAGGTCGCTCAAAGGACGGAAGATCCATCCTAAGCTGGCCATCGTCCAGGCAAAAGATGATCCAGTGATTGACACCTATGTATCCCTTAAGCGGAAGTATGGCGCCGATATTGGAGTGGACGTAGAACTCCATAAGATAAAGCAGGCGGAGGTGGCAAGTGTTCTTAAGAAGCTGAATCAGGACAGCCTAGTACATGGCATAATCATTCAGCTGCCGCTGTCCGACCCGTCCCAGACCGATGAAATCGTCAATCAGGTCGCTCCAGCTAAGGATGTGGATTCGCTGGGCGCGGGTTCTGAATTCACCCCCGCCACGCCAATGGCGATACTCTGGCTGCTGTCAGGATACAATATCGGGCTGGCCGGTCTGAGCATATTACTGATAGGCCGCGGCAAGCTGGTAGGAGCACCGCTGGAAAAAATACTTAAAGATTCCGGCTATAAGGTAGAAGTCATCGAAAGGGAGGTCCCGGACCTGAAAGAGTACACCTTGGACGCGGATATCATCATCACGGCTACCGGCAGTCCGGCTATACTTTACCCGGATATGATTAAAAAGGGCGCCGTGGTGGTTGATGCCGGCGTTGCAAGCGAACACGGCAAGACGGTGGGGGACCTGGCGCCGGAAGTATATGAGCGAGACGACCTGACCCTTACTCCCGAGAAAGGCGGCGTGGGGCCGCTGACGGTCTGCGCCCTGTTTGAAAATGTCATAAGGGCTGCGCAAAATGGAGCGCGTTAAAGTCGGCGTATTCGACAGCGGTGTCGGAGCCCGTCACGTAATTAACTCTATCCTCGCAGAACTGCCGGATTTGGAAATCATGTACAAGGACGATAAAAAACATGTTCCTTATGGCAGCCGTTCGATCCAAGAAATACACGGTTTTGTGCGGCCGATATTCCAGCAGTTCGTAGACGAGGGCTGCCAAGTCATAGTCGTGGCCTGCAATACGGTAACCACTAATCTTATTTCGGAGCTGCGCCAGGAATTTGATATTCCTATGGTTGGGATGGAGCCGGCCATTAAGCCGGCCGCCGCCGCTACGAAGACCGGAGTCATCGCTGTCTGTGCGACCCCAAGAACTTTATCAAGCAGCCGATATGCCTGGCTGAAGAAAGAATATGCCGTTGGAGTTGAAGTCCTGGAGCCTGAGTGCAGCGACTGGGCCCTGATGATAGAGAACAACAAAATAGAACGCGAGAAAGTCGCAAATACCATAGAAAAAGTTATACAAAAAAACGCCGACCAAATCGTGCTGGGCTGCACCCATTACCACTGGATAGAGGAGCTTATAAAAGAAGTGGCCGCGGGCAGAGCAGCGGTAATCCAGCCTGAAGAACCGGTGATAAGACAGCTCAAGACAGTTCTAGAACAGCTTGCTTGAACTGGTCGCCTCTGTCCTTATAATCTTTAAACAAGCCGAAACTCGAAGTGGCGCAGGAAAGCAGGACCGCGTCTCCCGGCTGGGCATGAGCCCGCGCCGCGCCGACGATATCCGCCATAGAGCCCAGGCCTTCGGTTATTGAATCGTAGCCCTTATTCCTTAGCATCTTTGCCAGCTCCGGTCCTATCTGGCCGATAGTTATGACATGCCGAACCTTATCCTCGCTAACGATTTCCTTAATAAGCTCAGAATTATCCAGCCGCTTATCGTGGCCGCCTACTATCAGGACCACCGGCTCAATGATTGCCCTTAGCGCTACGATGGCCGTGTCCGGAGTCGTGCCGAAGGAGTCGTCATAGTATTTGACTCCATCCAGCTCCCGTACGAATTCCAGCCTGTGCTCCAGCCCGCTAAAAGCTGAAAGTACCCGGCGATAAGCGTCTATATCTTGAGTAACCTGCCAGGCCG
This sequence comes from Saccharimonadales bacterium (SeqCode), assembly GCA_035688135.1. Lineage (GTDB taxonomy): Bacteria > Patescibacteriota > Saccharimonadia > Saccharimonadales > UBA10212 > JAIFWC01. The sequence continues at coordinate 11,543 of DASSNG010000049.1, forward strand.
CCGTTACCGCGGCGCAGATATTCTCCAGATTATGCTTGCCAAGCAGTCGGATATCCGACAGTCCGATTATTTCCGTTTCTTCTTGGCCGATTACGATTTTCCGGTCGGCTCGCACAAATGCTCCCGGCTTATAAAAATAAGGCACTTTTTTACCAGGCGAATAGCCGGCGATGTGTTTTGAATGGCCGTTATTCTCAAAATAGATGGCTATGTCTTCGGCCTTTTGATGGCGGAACAAATTAGCCTTGGCTTCTACA
>DASSNG010000020.1:0-5844 GCA_035688135.1 Saccharimonadales bacterium (SeqCode)
TCGTTGGCGGTAATGACTATGGAGCGGGCGGCCTGCGGGAAGTCCCTGTTCTTTAGCTCGGCCAGGCCCAGGTCTTTAGTCTCATAAGTAGGCAGGTTCTTGGAAGTTATGAATACCCGGGTATGCAGGCCGGCTTTTTCGCCTTCGTAGACCACTGCCCCGTCGCTTTTTTTAAAGACATCCATATGGTCCTGTACAAACTTTAGCCCCACAGGCGTGGATTGGCTTTCAAAATAGCGCTTGTCATTAGAAATACTTAACTTGTTAAGTATTTTGTCAAAGTATTCAAAACTCAATTTTACGCCGGTCTGGTGCAGATCGTTTATAGCGGGGTCGTCTTGTGTGTAAACATGCTGGTTTATAGCTTCTATCTTGGCCTTGGCGGCCGGGTCTGATTCGAACTTCTGGTAGCCATAGGCGTAAGCCCTGCCCAGGAAGTCCCGGCTGTTTTCGCCCTGCCCTTTAAGTTCGCGCAGCCCATAGATGGCTATGGCCACATGCCGGCCTACGTCGCCGTGGTAGCTGAGCCTTCTGACGGTTGCTCCCCGGCTTTCCAGAAGGCTGGATATGGCATCGCCGGCGATATAGCTGTACAGGTGCCCGATATGCATTTCTTTGAACGGGTTAGGGTCGCCGAATTCCACCAGGACCTCCTGGTCGGCCAAGGGTTTTGGCAGGTCGGTCGCGCTGGCGGCGGCCTTTTTAAGCGCTTCATCAGTCATCTTAAAATTAATAAAACCGGGGCCGGCTATAGTGACTTCTTTGACACCGGGATGGTCCTTAAGCCCGTCGACCAGCTGCTGGGCTATCTGGTGGGGGCTGGCCGCAGCGTTCTTGGCCAGCTGCAGCGCCGCATTGGTGGCGTAATCGCCGAATTTCTCTTCGGGCCGGCTAAGCTGCGGCTCGATATCGGCGTCAAACAATTTTTTGGCGGCAGCCTTTATGGCGCCATTCAGCTCCTGGTACATCTTTTAATAATAACAGTTAGTCACCGCTGGTCTTAGATGGGCGCGTAACTATCCAGAACGCCAGGTACAAAAGGCTGATAAGGATGAAGAACAGCGCCGTCACGTTAAAAGCCCGCGGGTTGCCAAATGGATCTATCACGCTGTCCGATACGTTCACCAGCACGCTGCCCGGGTTGGTAATGACGTCCCAGGTATTCCAGCGCAGGTCGCGGCCCAGGTAGATGGCAAAGCCGCAGAACAGGATAATCAGCTCGATGATTATATAGCTTCTTAGCGCCCTTATCCGGTTTAGAAGTTCGCGGTGAACCAGGAACAGCCCGGCAAAACCAAGAGCAAAGCCTACAAAAACCAGCAGGCTTATCATCACGATGTCATAAAGCTGGCTTATCTCGCCGTTAGGCACCACGTGGATGAAATCCGTCAGGACATACCAGGTGTTTGGCAGGAAAATCAGCCAAAGCAGACTAAGGGCGATGTTTGGCCAGCTTAGCCAGCGGTGATGCCGAAGATTCCGGCAAAGGATTACCGCCAGAGCCAGGCTGGCCCAGGCCAGCAGCAGGTTCCAGGGGATGAACGAGTAGCGGGTGGTCCCCGTTAAGATAATCCTAAAGCACAGCAGCAGACTGTCGGCCAAAGTCAAAATACCCAAAGCCAGGCCGAAGCGCTTCTGCCAATCCCAGTCCATGCTTAGATTATAGCTTTTTTGCCCGCTAAAATCGGCAAGCCCCGTTTTAGCCGGTCTAAGCTGCGGCGCCGATAGGCCGTACGGCCTGGTCCTGCAGGCGGAATATCATCTGGCTGATTTTCCAGCTGCCGGTGCTGGTCTTTACCAGTATGTAATCTATGCTGCCCCGGACCGTCCATACATAACGGTCGCCCCGGTCGGCCACGTAATGCAGGTGCTCCACCGAAGTGCTGACCTTTGCCCGGCGGCTGCTGACCATCCGCACCGCCAGCCGCTTGATGAAGTGGCGGGTAGCGTAAAAGTAGCTGCCGATTTCACGGCGCCAGCCGTCAATCAGCCTTTTCTTTGGTATCACGGCCGGCATCTCGCCGCTTAAAGCCTTGTTGTCTATGAACGGTTTCTTTACGAAGTAGTCCTCCAGGCGTTCCCACTGTTTCATATCCTGCAGCTGGGAAACGCTGGTGACGATTTCTTTAATAACTTCTTTATCGCTTATGTGTTCTTCCACTTTTTGGCTCCTGTTTAATTTTGGTCATAGCGTAAGTTTCGCAAGCCTGACTGAAAAATAGCTAAGAATTGGATTGCGGGCGGTAAGAATTGTTACTGCTTATGTTTTTCTTAATCCGCTGCTTCTATTTTACACCACCATTCTGTCCCTTTATTTTCATGGCATGGTAGTGGTAATCTTTACTTAATCATGCGCGCCAAACTGTTCGCCGCGTCAATCTGGACCCTTGGTCTTTTGTTCGGCATGCTGGCGGCCGTGCTGTTTCTGGCGCTCTATTCTCAGGGCACGATTTCAGTGGCGGCCGTGCTGATCCTGACGGTGCTTTTGAATGTGGTGATGTGGCTGATCAGCCCCAAGCTTATGGACTGGACCCTTAAGTTCTTTTATAAAGCGACATTCTATACGGAGGCGGACCTGGAATCGGCCTACCCTAAGTACGCGCAGTTTATCCGGCAGACCGTCCAGCAGAATAAAACCCCCTTCCCTAAAGTAAGAATCATTAACGACGATAATCCTACCGCCTACAGCTTTGGCTCCGGCAAGTGGAACGCCCGCCTGGTATTTACCCAGGGAATTATGACCTACCTTGAAGAGGACGAGGTGGAAGCGGTCCTGGCTCACGAGCTGGGCCACATCGTACACCGGGATTTCATAGTGATGTCGATTGCCAACGCCCTTATCCAGCTGATGTACGAGATTTATTACATCCTGGCCCACAGCAGCGGGCGCAGCGACCGGAAAGACGGCCGGCTGGCCATGATTGGCTGGATAGCTTATATCTTTTACTTCATAGGCACTTACATAGTCCTGTACCTGAACCGCCTGCGGGAATATTATGCCGACGAATTCTCGGCGGAAACGCTTAAACAGGGCGACGCGCTGTCGCGGGCCCTTATAAAGGTCGCTTATGGCATCATGGCCAAAGAAGACAGCGCCAGCGGCGCACGGCTGCTGGAAAGTACCAAGACCATGGGAATCATGAGCCTGCAGTCGGCCAAAAGCGCCGGGCTGGCCATGAAAGTCACGAACATGCAGCCTGATAAGGTTGCCCAGGTAATGCTTTTTGACGTGGTGAGCCCCTGGGCAAAACTTGCCCAGCTGTCATCTACCCACCCGCTGACCGGTATGCGGATATTAAGGCTCCAGAAAATGGACATGGCAGCCGGCAAGCCGGCGCTATACGACATCGAATCCGCCCGGCAGAATTCCCAGCTGGATAAAGGCAGGCTCTGGCGCGGGTTCTTTGTGGGCGGTTTCATGTACTTTTCCGTCTGGATAATCGTAATAGGCTGCCTGATAGCCGGCGCGGCTATCAATGCCGCAAATATTGATTCCACACTGGTGGCGCCAATTTCGTTCGTAGTCATCCTGGCCCTGCTGCTGGCGCGGCTGTTTTATAAGTATCCGGCTATCAAAAATCCGCCGGCCGGAAACGTATATGAGCTTATGACGGACCTGTACGCCAGCCCGGTCCGCGGCCGCCCGGTGCAGCTGAACGGTTCTATAATCGGACGCGGCGTTCCGGGATATATGTTCAGCGAAGACATGATGATGCAGGACAATACGGGACTTTTGTACCTGGACTACCAGGGGCGGATACCGCTCTTCAGTAATCTTATGTTCGCCCTGAAAAAAATCAAGAAGCTGGTGGGCCAGAACGTACAGGCCAGCGGCTGGTTCTTTAGGTCCAACACGCAGTTTTTGAGGCTTAAGCGGGTAGACGCCGGGCCCGGAGGCGTATTCAAGAGCTATCCCAGGCTATGGGCGGTAGTCGGCTCTGTGCTTGCCGCATTATTGGCTTCCATATTCCTGAGCGTAGTAGCAGCGGCAGACACCAGCTCATTCAAATCCACTTATAACACCGCCGCACAGCCGGCGGCCTCAAGTTGTGACTTCAATATGCCGTTAAGGATCTGTCTTTCCGCCGACAAAAAGACAGTCCACTCGTCAGATGATATTACCCTTACGGCAACCGTACAGAACACGGGTTCTACTGATTTCAGTTACACATTCAGCTGCACTTATACCCAGCCCAGCCTGATAATTAACGGCGTGGATAAATCTTTGGGAATCGTCTGCGGGCAGGCTCTTACGCCTGTCACGATCAAAGCCAAATCAACCCAGACATATCGTACGACTATTTCCGGAGCCGATCTGAACGAAGGTACGAATTTGGTTTCTGCAACGTGGGCCGGACGCCCAAGCGGCGTCCTACAAATAAAACTTTTAGGATTATCCGGCGGCGAAGCAACGCAACAATTTTCAGTTTGCCAAAACCAGCAGGATGATCATAACCTGCCGGGTTACTGTAGTGTAATAATGGTCACCCTTAAAGAACCCTACCAGAACTTTTCATGCAGCGAATGGAAACACCTGTTACAGCCCTCGGGGCTGACTTTACCATGTACCAGTACGATGGATATCGGCGTGGCGGCCGTCTATGTGCCAAAATCAGAACATCAACTCTGGGCCGGTAAGATAAATCAACTCCCCCAGGTAGAGCAAGCCATTTAAGGTTTGGCGGAGGGACAGGGATTCGAACCCTGGATACCCTTGCGGGTAAACCGCCTTTCCAAGGCGGCGCCATAGACCAACTAGGCGACCCCTCCGTACTGAAATATTTTAACAGATTAGGACCCCTGATTTTTTTACAACTTTTTTTCGTTGCCCGCTTTATGAAAATGGGATTACACTAAACGTATAGAGACTTAGGTTTGGGGAGCTGGAAAGAAAGAGGTGGGGACCTCTTTTTTCATATCAAAAATATCAAGTAACAGCGGAACGGCGTATTTATCATGGCCCTCATACAATTAAACGAAGTGTCCAAGCTATACGGCTTTGGCGATGCGGCAACCTTGGCTCTGGATGAGATTTCTTTATCCGTAGAAAAAGGTGAATTCGTAGCCGTGATGGGCCCCAGCGGCAGCGGCAAGACCACGCTTATGAACATCATCGGCCTGCTGGATAAGCCCTCTCATGGCAGCTACGTGCTGGGCGGCAGGCAGGTGGCGAACCAGCCGGCTTCGCGCCAGGCCCGCCTGCGCCGCGACCAGATCGGTTTTGTATTTCAGTCATATAACCTGCTGCCGCGCCTTAATGTGTTAGACAACGTATCCTTGCCCTTAGCCTACAAGGGTCTTACTCCGGTCAGGCGGGCCAAACGGGCCAGCGATATCCTGGAGCTGGTCGGCATGCGCGACCGCGAATACTACATGCCAAACCAGCTGGCGGGGGGCCAGGCCCAGCGGGCGGCCATAGCCAGGGCGCTGATTAACAAACCCAGCATCATCATCGCCGACGAACCCACCGGCAACCTGGACAGCCACGACAGCCGGGTAGTAATGGAGCTGTTCGCCGAAATCCACCGCCAGGGCAATACCGTTCTGCTGGTCACACACAACCCGGAACTGACCCGTTACGCCAGCCGGGTCATCTACATGTACGACGGGGCGATAGTGGGAGACGAGCAGACGGCAATCGGCCAGATGGCCCGCCATGCCCGCCGGATATTCTTCAAAAAACCCCGGACAACCGAAGACGATATCGCCGCCGGCGTTTCGGCGCTGATGAAGGATGTGCCGGGAGCGGACACCAAATCAAAAGCCAAGCGTAAGCCGCGCCGTAAAAAGGCTTCCAGGAGCAAAAACTGATGTGGTCCGGTAATTTTAAAGCGGCTTTCTCCA
>DASSNG010000057.1:0-5319 GCA_035688135.1 Saccharimonadales bacterium (SeqCode)
CAGGCCGGAACTCGGGCCGATAGTAGCCGCTGAGTTGTTCCAGCCGCCCCCCAAAGTGGATTCGCAGGTAGTAATCCTAAAACAGCGTGCCGAGCCGCTCTTTACGGACTTGGACAGCCGGCTGTTCTTCCGGGTCGTCAAAGCCGGGTTCGCCGGACGGCGCAAAAAACTGCGGGGCAGCCTGTCGGCGGGTTTGCGTATCGGCAGGGAAGAAGCTGATAAGCTGCTGCAAAAAGCGGGAATCAGCGGCGACCTGCGCGCCCAGAACCTCAGCCTGCAGGATTGGCATGAACTTTACGAAGCCTATAAAACATAAGCTTTACAAAGCCGGCCAGAAGACTATCATTAGAATTACTATGGAAAGATTAAAACGAAGCATACTTAGCCTGGCCGCGGTGCTGTTATTCAGCGGAGTGGCAATGGCGGCCCCCGCGGCGGCACGGGCTACCACGAACGATACTAATTCAACTAACTCAACAGACTCTACGGACTCAACGGACTCGACAGGGGCTGCGGATAACAGTACGCAGGATTCAGCCGAAGCCGAAAAGAGCGGTAATGACCTGGCGGAACAATTCCGCATGCAGGCCAAGGAGAAAGTCAGGACGGAGCGCGAACAGGCCCGGGAACAGCACAGCGCCGAAGCCCGCCAGAAGTCCTGCACGGCCCGCAAAAACGCGCTTACCAATCGGATGACGAATTCCGTGCGCTGGGCCAAACAGCATAAGCAGGTGTTTGATAATATCTATACCCAGGTCCAGAACTTCTATTCCGCCAAGCAGCTTGATGTCACCAACTACACTACGCTCAAAGCGGCCGCTGACGTCGCCCAGACGAACGCTGATGCAAGCATCGTCGCCCTTCAGAGTACAGATATAAGCATCGACTGCACCGCTCCCGATGTAGCCAGCGCTGTCAGCGCTTTCCAGTCAGCCATAGGCAGTACCCGGGATACGCTTAAAGCCTACCGCGCGGCCTTGGTAGACCTCGTAAAGGCGCTGAAAGGCGCTTCGACCGCCAATAGCACCAGCAATGCCGCCGGTAATACAACTAACACCGCTAATCAATAGGAGGGCAGAAGAAATGAAAAAGCATCCGCAAAATGGCATGGCCCACCTTGGCCTGCTGCTGCTGGCAGCTGTAGCCGCCGTTATCGCCTTTGCCGCCTACAAGGTGGAGCAGAATAACAAAAAGGGTACCGATACCTCATCCGGCACGGCCTCGTCGCAGACAGTGAAGACCATCAAGACGACCGCCGACCTGAACAGCGTTGAAAATACCCTTGACGGCATAAACTTCGATAACAACCTGAACCCCGCCGACTACAACCAGGACGTCCAAAGCCTACTCTGATCCCCTGCTCTGCTAAATACTTGACTTGTTAAGTATTTTTCCAATATGCTGGATGTGTAATTAAGGATAACCATCATGGCTAAGAATAAGTTCCCTCCCCTGCTCCACTTGTCGTACGTATTACAACATTCAGCTGAAGAAATGCTGGAAGCCGAGGCGGGAATAGGCCTTTCGGCCGCCCGGATAATGAGCGTTCTTGACCTCCACGCTGTCGCATCGCAGCGGCTGGTAGCGCTGGAGCTGCGGCAGACAGAGGCTAATGTAAGCCGGCAGCTGCAGTCAATGAAGAAGCAGGGGCTGGTCAGCATCGTCCGGAATAAAAAGGACAGCCGCCAGCGGGACGTCACTCTCACGGCTAAAGGCGCCAAGAAGTACCAGGAAGCCGGCAAAATACTGAAGAAACAGCAAAAACAGTTCCTAAAGATATTGAATGCCGGCGAAACGGCAGCTATAGAGATTGCCGCCCAAAAACTTTCTTAAGTTTCTTGTCTCGGCTGATATTAAGATAGCTCAACTAAGCAGCCTTAAGCGGCCCGCCGGACGGCTCGGTCAGCATTGACCCAGACTTTTTCTATGCGGCGCAGAGTCGGGACGAATCTGGTGTCGCCTTCGCCGGCTTTTTCGCATAATGCTATAGCGCGAGCCCTGAGCTTGAGCCCGAATCTCACGTCCGTGTAGCGCCTGTCGCCTACGATCCCCAGTTCCTCGGGAGCTATCCCAAGCTGTTCGGCTGCCGCCAGCCCCATCTGGGGGTGAGGTTTTCTTCTGTAAGCAGCCTGGGAAAGAGCCAGCACTCCTATGCCCAGCCGGTCTTCAAGTATTCCCGCCACAGCCTCGACAGCCGCCGGATCATGGTTATTCGAACTTATGCCGATATGCGTGAAAAGCTTATGCAGCTCCTTGCCCCGCAGACGGTCGATGACATCTTCTACCAGGGTTAACTGGTTGGCGTGAGTCAGTGTGCCGTCCTTGTCGAATAGAACAGCCTTTACGCCCCGCAGGGCCCATTCGTCATATGGCACTTCCCCGGCGTCCCTTACAAGTTCATATTTAGGCATTCTTAAAAAATTTTACACATTTCTAACAAAAAAGCACCAGCCCGGCAGGGTATAATCGGATATAAGAGGAGGATTTATGGATGATATTGTTTTAGAGCCCTACATATTCTTCAAAGGCAATTGCAGAGAGGCTATGGAGTTCTATAAAAGCGTGTTTGGCGGAGAGCTGCGAGTTACGACCTACAAGGACGCGGGCGTAAGCGCGAATGGCACCAACCCGGACTGGCTGATGCACGCTTCGCTGGAAGGCGGAGCCGTCAAACTCATGGGCAGTGACACAGCCCAGGCCAGCCCGCGGGCCATGAAAGTCACTTTGTCACTGGGCGGCAAGGATGAGACCCGGATGCGCCGGATATTTGATGCGTTAAGCGCCGACGGTGATGTGATTTCGCCTCTAAAAAAAGAGGCCTGGGGCGACTTGTTCGGTTCATTTACCGACAAGTACGGAGTCGAGTGGATGATGAATATCGGTTCCAGCTAACCCGCTTTTAAAAGTGCGCAGGGGGATATTTTCTGAGCCGCCAGCTTATGCTGGGCAGCCTGCGCTAGGCGCTGTCTTGGGACTTTACCATCAGATACGGCGGCCTCTAATGAGAGGACGGATTGTTTGATCAGAGCGGTGTTTTCCTGAACGGTTATCTTGTCGACGTGCGGGTCCACGACTATGGCTACATCGCCGCCGGCGGCTATAGCCTGTACCACCGCGCCTGATACGGATATCTGGCCGTTGACCGCTTGGGCCGCCAGTGAATCGGTGATGATAAGGCTATCTTTTAAGCCCAGGGTATCTCTTAGATATTTATAAACTACGGGGCTTAGGCTAGCTGGCCCATCCGACCAGCCGGGGACGCTCTGGTTGCCTACCATTATGGCCGTGCCGCTGGCCGGGAGGTTCCGGTAGGGAATGAAGTCACGCTCTTTTAACTGGCTGAGCGGAGGCGTGGTAGCCGGCTGAAAATCAGTATTGCCGCTTGCCGAGCCCATACCCGGGAAGTGTTTTAAGGTGGGTAGCAAGCCGCCAGCCTGCCAGCCGCGCACATAGGCCAGGTCATAATTACTTACCACCTGGGGGTCGCTGGAAAAAATCCGGTCGCCAAGCGGGCTGTCGCCGTTTTCGGGCGCCACGTCCGCCAGGGGACCCAGTACCATATCCACACCGACAGCTTTCAGCTTCTTGGCATGGGCGGCAATGACGGCTTGGGCCTGTGAAGCGGTGTGCAGACCGGCCATATCGGCTGGCGCCGGCAGCAAGCCGAGAGATTTAAAGCGCTGGACCTGCCCGCCTTCTTCGTCAGTTGAAATCAGCAGCGGTATATTTTTGCTGCCGCCTGTAGTTTTGAAAATGTTTATGCTGTCATCTGCCGGATTATCCGGAGAAGTCATTATAACGGCCCCGCCTACGTGATATCGCTTGAAAACCGCCGCCTGCTCGGACATGGATTTCGCCGTTAACCCAACCATCAGGACCTGCCCGGCCTGTTCGGCCAACGGCAGTCTTGCGGCGCACTGCAGTGCCGTCAATGAATTTTGTCCGGGTGCAGTATGAACGGCCTTGTCAGCCGGCGCTCCTGGCTCCGAGAACTTCCAAAATATCCCGCTGACCGCAGCCGCGGCTATTACCGCGGAAATGGCTATCCGGCGCCATAAATAACCGGAACGTTTCTTCCTGACGGCCATGATGATTTAAGTATGCGCCTATAATTTTTCGGGACAAACAAAAAAGCACCAGCCATTAGCTGGTGCGCTTTTGGTGGAGTCGCCGGAAATCGCATCCGGGTCCGATTGATGACGAGCTTGATGACTACAGGTTTAGGCCGTTTAATAACTTGATTAAGCGCTGAAAACGGTCAAAAAACGCTTAACGCAATCCAGGATGTCTTAGCTGAAGCTCAGCGGATTACTGAGGTTCCAGAGCGTCCAGATGATATGACACCGGTTGGCTTCTATCTGGCGTCAAAGAACCGATGCGCGCGCTTTAAATTAAGCGGCGATTGCTACAGGGGATAGCTTGGGCATGGAAAACATGCTGGCTACCTTAGCAGCGAAATTCTTAACGGCATTTATAGCCTTTGCACCGGATAACGTTCAGTGCGGACCGACCTGCCATGCAAACTTGTCAAAGTTCAACCGTCGAGCATAATTTCGACCCCCGACAGGACTTTCTAAGAAGTCTTTTCGGCGGCGGATATTAGCCGTCAGTAAGTAAATTATAACAAAAAACACTAAAATAAGCAATAGCGCTATTTGTTAGTGGGCCTGCCGCCGCGGTGTCTTATCCGGCTAGCGCATGTCGCTGATATAGTCTTCCAGCCGGCTCAGAATCTTATGATACGAGTGCTTATTGTCGTAGCGTTTCTTGGCCGCCAGGAACCCGGCGCCGGCCGCTGCCGTCATACCGGCTATCATAAATTTGCTCTTCATATACCGCCCTCCGATTAGCGTCTTTATGATAAGCCAAAGAAACTTCCGGCGCAGTCTGAAAAATCACAATCAAACGGTCAGGATTTCTGTCTTTTGCGCAAATAGGGAATCGCTACCGGCAGCGCCGAAAGTATGATAATGACGAAGATGACCGGCAGCAAGTATTTGTCGATGTTATGGACATGCCGGCCCAAGGTGTAGCCCAGAAGCGGCAGCAGGATACCCCACAGCAGCCCGCCTAGGGCGTTGAACGTTAAGAAAATCCGGTAAGACATCCGGCCGATCCCCGCGGCGATAGGTACGAAAGTGCGGACCGCCGGGATGAACCGCGCCAGTATTAAAGACTGCGGCCCTTCTTTTACGAAGAATTCATGGGCTTCCTGGACGCGTTTAGGCGAGAACCAAAAGGATTTGGGGCGGCTAAATAGCGCAGGGCCGAAGAGTTTACCCGTATAATAACCGGCGCTATTGCCCAGGATGGCGGCCG
>DASSNG010000056.1:0-4528 GCA_035688135.1 Saccharimonadales bacterium (SeqCode)
GGACATCCCTACCTCCGTTCTGGGGGACATGGAATGAAAATTATTATACCCTCATCTGTTAAATTATCAATAAGCGGGCAGGAATTACTGCTTGACAGGATAATTAGCACTCTATTATTATGAGTGCTAGAATCCGCCCGACAGCGGATATTTTCTAAGGGAATAACAGGAGGAATACTTATGGCTGGATTGAATCCTTTGGCTGATTGGGTAGTTGCCGAACAAGAGGAAGCTGTCACTAAAACCGCCAGCGGCCTGTATCTGCCGGACAAGGCTGCCGAAAAACCAAAAATCGCTAAGGTTTCCAAAGTAGGGAAAAATGTCAAAGAAATCAAAGTCGGAGACCGCATAGTTTATAAAAGCTACAGCACCACCGAAGTCAAAGTGGATGATAAAGAATATATCCTCGTCAAAGAAGAGGATATCTTAGCGACCGTCAAATAAGGAGGAGAACAGATGGCAAAGAAAGTATTTTACGATGACGATGCCCGCCGCCGCGTATTGGGCGGAGCAAAAATTTTATACGATGCCGTAAAGACCACCATGGGGCCAAAGGGCCGCAACGTGGTGATTAGCAAAAGCTACGGAAATCCAACCGTGACGCACGACGGCGTAACCGTTGCCAAGGGCGTGGAAATCGATGACGTCGATGACGAGACTCTGGGCTACAAAGTAGGTGCCGAACTGATAAAGCAGGCCGCCAACAAGATGAATGATGTAGCGGGCGACGGTACCACTACGGTAACCGTGCTTACCTACCACATCTTGAACGAGGCCAATAAGTTGATTGCCGCCGGGCATAACCCGATGCTGCTGCGCAAGGGCCTGGAAGCCGCCGCGCAGGACGTCATCAAGCAGCTTTCCGGCATGAGCGAAGACATCGCCGGCAAAAAGAACAGGGTAGCCGAAGTCGCTACTATCAGCGCCGGTGACGAGCAGATTGGCAACCTTATCGCGGATGTCATGGAAAAGGTCGGCAAAGACGGCGTGGTGACCGTAGAGGAAGGCCAGGGCCTGGCTATGGAAAGCGAAGTGGTAGAAGGCTTTACCATGGACCGCGGTTACGTGAGCCCCTATATGGTGACTGACACTTCGCGCATGGAGGCCGTATATGACAAGCCGGCCATCCTGATTACCGACCAGAAAATCAGCTCTATCCAGGATTTCCTGCCGATGCTGGAAAAACTGGCCCAGGCCGGCAAGAAAGACCTGGTGCTGATTGCCGAAGACGTGGAAGGCGAAGCTTTGGGCACACTGGTACTTAACCGCTTAAAGGGCGTGTTCAACACGGTGGCGGTAAAGGCTCCGGCCTTTGGCGACCGCCGCAAGGACATCCTGAACGATATCGCCATCCTGACAGGCGGGGAAGTTGTCAGTGAAGACACCGGTACGACCTTTGAGAATGCCGACCTATCCGTTATAGGCACGGCCCGCAAGGTAATCGTTACCAAAGACGACACCACTATCATCGAAGGCGCCGGTTCGGCGGCCGATGTCAAAGCCCGCATCGCCCAGATAAATAGTCAGATTGATGCCGCGAGCAGCGAGTACGACAAAGAGAACCTGGAAAAGCGTCGGGCCGCGCTTTCCGGCAAAGTCGCCGTGATTAAAGTGGGCGGCGCCACCGAAACCGAAATCGAAGAAAAGAAGTTCCGGGTGGACGACGCCGTGGCAGCCGTTAAGGCCGCGCTGGACGAAGGTATCGTCCCCGGCGGCGGCGTTACGTTGGTGGATATCGCCAAGGCCATTTCACCGAGCGGCTCGGATTCAGAGGCCGCCGGCGCCAATCTTTTGAAGAACGCTCTGGAGCAGCCTTTCCGTATCCTGCTGACCAACTCCGGCCTGAACCCGGATGAGTGGCTGCCTCAGGTCAAGAAAGGGAAGGGCGGCATGGGTGTAGATGTGAACCGTCCTGAAAAGCTGGCCGACCTGAAAGCAGCAGGTATAGTTGACCCGACGAGAGTTACGAAAGAGGCGGTACAGAACGCCGCCAGTATCGCCGGTACGGCCATGACCATGGGCGCCGTAGTGGTGGAAGTCCCAGAAAAGACACCGGCCGCGCCGATGCCCGACATGGGCGGCGGCATGATGGGTATGTAAGAAGATTAACAGCCCGGTTAGTAAAATCCCGCTACTATAAGCGGGATTTTATTTAGGTTTTTGGCGGGTTAGTAAATTTTATGATATTGTAAAGTAAATAAGGAGTCGGGTTTTGAAGCTTATAGAAGAAGAGGAAGAGAAAGAAAAGATAGCGCCGCCGGATGAACCGCCGGCCTTGGAGCCCCCTGAAGCCAGCCGTTCTTCGGTGATTGAAGAATCAGAGGCCAGAACCGGTGTGCCGCCGGTAATCAGGTGGGTAATCCTGGGTATAATCGCGCTAATCATCATATTCCTGCTAGTCCTGTTCGCCAGGTGGATATATCATTCAGTGCACAAGAATAAGCCTGCCGTAACCGGCAATACCAATACCCCGACAACCAGCTTGAATAATAAAATCGGGTCCGAGTCGCCTAAGAACGGCAGTTCTTCCGGCAGCGGGAACCGACAGGGCAGTGCCGCCTCGGGTAGTAGCGGCCAGAAGCTTCCCAATAACGGCCCCGGAAACGTGGTGGGCCTATTTGCCGGCAGCGCCATAGCCGCTGCCGGGCTACATTACATAATCAGCCTCAGGCGGTTTAACAAAAAAGGCTGCTAAGCGCTGGGTTCGGCTTCGCCGTTGTGCTGGGTAAAGTAATTTATCTCGTTGACTACATCCAGCAGGGCTTGGGCGCGGGCTTTTTCATCGGAAATCTGGCTGGCAGCCTCGTAGGCGTCTTTAACCAGGGATGAATTATCGGTTGCCTGAATCAGCATCATAGTCGTTTTGAACCTTTCTTCGGGAGTCTGGTCCAGGTGCCCTACTAGAGGCTGCAGGCTGTGCAGGGCCTGCTCCTTAAGCTGCAACAGGTTGTCGTCGTTTGAAGCCGCCGCGCCTGAATCGGCCGGCGCTGCCGGTTCTGACGGAGTGTCGGAAGCCGGTGCCGGATCCGGTGCGGGCGCCGGAGCGGGGTCGGGTGACGGCGTATCGGCGAATGGGTTTGACTGCATCATAGACGCCTGCGGCGCCTGAGCTGAATTGTTATTATCTGCAGATTGCGTGTCGTTTTCGTTTAAGCCGAACATCCCACCCCCGTGATACTTGTTTTTAATCTTAACTGTTAATCATTTACAATTATATCTAAAGGATAAGCTTAATCAAATCAGCATGCTAGACGATCTTAAATACATCCATCAGCGGGACGGGCAGGACGCCCTGGGTATAGCCGAACGCCAGGCTTCCCAGCTGGAATATAAATTCGAATGGCCGGCGCACAGCGGCGATTACCAGAATATCGTCTTCGCGGGGATGGGCGGTTCGGCGCTGCCGGCGCTCTTGAGCCGGTCCTGGCCGGGCTACAAGCTGCCGTTTGAAGTCTGCCGGCAGTATGACATCCCGGCCTACGTATCCGGCAAAACGCTGTTTATAGCCGCCAGTTATTCGGGCAACACCGAAGAGACTCTGACCGCGTTGGGCCAGGCGGAGGAGAGGGGCGCATCTATTGCCGTCATAGCCGGCGGAGGCAAGCTGGAGGAAGTCGCCCAAGCCAAAAACTACTTGTACATGAAGATTCCCAAGGCCGAACAGCCCCGGTACGCTGTCTTTTACATGCTGGTCGCCCTGGTGAACATCCTGGAAGCCGCCGACCTGCTTAATGAGAGGGAAGTTTCAGCCCAGCTGGCACAGGCCAGCCAGTATCTTAAAGAAGCCGTAAAAGGTTGGGTGGCCACCGTACCGCAGGAAAAAAACCCCGCCAAGCAGCTGGCCATGGAACTGGCCGGCAAATCCGGCGTGATATACGGCGGCCCGCTGATGGCCCCGGTCGCCTATAAATGGAAAATTAATTTCAACGAAAACGCCAAGAACGTGGCATGGTGGGGGCAGTATCCGGAGTTTAATCATAACGAATTCATAGGCTGGAGCAGCCACCCGGTTGATAAGCCTTACGGCGTAGTGGACCTGCGCTCAAGCTTTGAGAACCCGCGCATCCGGCAGCGGTTTGAGTTATCGGACAAGCTGCTTTCGGGTCGGCGCCCGGCGGCGCATGTGGTAGAAGCCCAGGGCGAAACTCTGCTGGAGCAGCTGCTATGGGCCGTCAATTTCGGTGATTTCGTAACTATTTATTTAGCGCTGCTTAACGGCGTCAACCCGGCGCCCGTGGACCTGGTGGAAAAGTTCAAACAGGAGCTCAATACTTAAATCACTCTCTGCGGAGAGCGTCTATAGGGTTCTTGCGGGCGGCTTGTACGGCAGGAGCCAGGCTGAAGATTATACCGGCGCCTATGGATACGCCGGCGGCCAGAACCAGGGTAAGCGGAGAGATAACCGGCTGCCACCCTGTATAAAGCCTTAAAATCACATTTATCAGATAGGATATGACTATACCTATGACGCCGCCGCTGACGCTCAGGACCAGCCCTTCTACCAGGAACTGATTGAGTATCTGGCGGT
>DASSNG010000063.1:0-8963 GCA_035688135.1 Saccharimonadales bacterium (SeqCode)
AGACAGCGACGAGGAAACTTTGATAATGTCGCCTAGGTGATAGGAATCAATTCAGACGGATTCCTGAATCTCTTTGGCCCGATAGGGCCGTTTTTTATGCTCAAGAACAAGTACATTAACAAATTAAAGGTCGATAATTTGTAATTAATCAAAAAATCGTGCTTGGATGAAGTGCAAGGCGCTGGCGAGTACGCGACTGAATCGTATCTAGATATACGCTGAAGGAGCGACGGAGCCAGCAACACAGCAATTCGCCAAGAGCTTTGGCAGAGTTTGTGGCTCTGCCGCAAAGCAGGCCAAAGCGGCACGGATTTTTGGAGGAACATATGGCTTTAAGTAAAGAAAAGAAAGCCGAAGTCGTTGACGAAGTCGCACAGCTACTGAAAGATTCCAAACTGACGGTCGTGGCCAAATATCAGGGCACATCAGTCAAATCTATGCAGGAGCTGCGCCGGTCTTCGCGCGATAACGGCACCAGAGTCGTAGTTGTTAAGAACCGCCTGTTCAAAAAAGCGGCTTCTGGCGACGAACGCTTTAAAGAAACAGACTTAAGCGCCCTGAACGGACAGCTGATGTACGCCTTCAACAGCGAAGACGAAGTCGCTCCCGCCCAGAGCCTGGCAAGTTTTGCAAAGAACGAGCCGCAGATTGAGTTTGTAGCCGCCCTGACCGCAGAAGGCAAACTTCTGCCGGCCGAAGAGGTCAAAGTCTTGGCAAGCCTGCCAAGCAAGAACCAGCTTATTGCTGAAACCGTTGCGATGCTGCTTAGCCCGGTTAACGACGTTACCAACGCGCTTTCCGGCAACCTGCACGCCCTGTTAGACGGCGTGGAAGCGAAAGTAGCCTAAATATTAAGAAGGAGATAAGAAATGGCAGATGTAAAGAAACTGGCCGAAGAGCTGACCAAGCTTACGGTTTTGGAAGTAAATGAACTAAAGAACGTCTTAAAAGACGAGTACGGCATTGAGCCGGCTGCTGCGGCTGTTGCCGTTGCCGGCCCGGCAGCTGGCGGCGACGCCGGTGCCGCCGAAGAAGCCAAGAGCGAATACGACGTCATGCTTAAGGACGCCGGCGCTCAGAAGGTAGCCGTAATCAAGGCCGTTAAGGACATTACCGGCTTAGGCTTAGGTGAAGCCAAGGCTATCGTAGACAGCGCTCCTAAGGCTGTCATCGAAAAGGCTAGCAAAGAAGACGCTGAAAACGCCAAGAAAGCCCTGGAAGAGGCTGGCGCTACAGTCGAACTGGCCTAATAAGGCAAAGGATGGAACCGCTCCGGGTTAACTGGGGCGGTTTTGTTTTTTATCCACAGACGGCTAAGCGGGCTTTGACTTGATATGCCTGGTATGGTACGTTTGGGATGAATATAGGGCAAACAAATACCTATAGAGAGGTTGAGGGAAACTAAAACAAATGACAGATATACCAGATAAGCAGATTAAACGGCTTAGGGCTCTGATTGCAGAGGCCGAGACCGCCTTGGCAGCTACCAAAGAGCTGCTTATTAGCCTTGTGGGCGACGATCCGGTGCTTACAGAGAAGGTAAAGGACAAGGCGCTTGGCAAAGTTATAGAAGGCGTTTTTGACGGCCAGAACATGGTTGGCAGCGATGGCAAAACCTATCCGGTGCCAGCTAACTACGCTTCTAAGTCCAAACTGGTCCAGGGAGACATTCTAAAACTGACAATCGCCGATGACGGCGCCTTTATGTATAAGCAAATCGGCCCGATTCCGCGCCGCCAGGTAGTCGGCGTACTGCAGCAGAAGGACGGCCACTATTTTGTGGATGTAGACGGCAAGCAGTACCGTGTGCTGCTGGCCAGCGTCACCTACTTTAAAGCCAAGCCGGGCGACCAGGTGAGCGTGAACATTCCAGAAGACACCACCGTTGACGCCGAGTGGGCCGCCCTTGAAGCCGCACTTTAGCCACAGTTAATTCACAGGCATCAAATCACAACACGCTAGCAGCGGTCTTTAAGGGTATAATTAAGGCCAATGGGACAAGCTTTATATCGCAAGTACCGTTCAAGGTCTTTTGAAGAAGTTGTAGGCCAGGAACACATCACCAAAACCCTACGCCAGGCCATCAAGGCCGGCCGGATTAGCCATGCTTATTTATTTACCGGTCCCAGAGGCGTAGGCAAGACCAGCATAGCCCGGATTTTGGCCCACGAGGTGAACGAACTGCCCTATAAAGATGATTCCGTGCACCTGGATATCATAGAAATCGACGCAGCCAGCAACCGCCGCATAGACGAAGTACGTGATTTGCGCGATAAAGTGCGGATTGCGCCGGCAGCGGCCCGCTACAAGGTGTATATCATTGACGAAGTGCACATGCTGACCCGCGAGGCCTTTAATGCGCTTTTAAAGACGTTAGAGGAGCCTCCGGCCCACTGCATCTTCATCCTGGCGACCACAGAAGCCCATAAGCTGCCCGAAACGATTGTCAGCCGTACTCAGCGCTTTGAATTCAAGACTATAGCCGCTCCGGTGATGGCGGGCCACCTGGCCGATATCGCCAAGAAGGAAAAGATAAATATAGACAAAGCGGCTTTGGAACTGCTGGCTGAGTTCGGGCAGGGAAGTTTTAGGGACAGCATAGGCTATTTGGACCAGCTGAGCTCGCTTGGCAAAAAGATTACAGAAGATGACGTGCGCGAACTGCTGGGGATGCCTTCTGCCGCTACCGTCAGTGATGTGCTGGCGGCGGTTAGTGCGCGTGATATGAAAGCATTGAGCGAATCCCTGGAAAACGCCGCCGGCAAAGGCGCCGGAGCGGCTGAGCTGGCGTCCTCCATCGCCAAAAAACTGCGCAGCCTGGCTTCGGAAGGCAAGGCTTCGGCACCCGATATAAAGCTTTTGAAGGAGCTTGCGGAAGTAAAGGCCAGCTCCCGCCCACAGGAGCTGTTAGAGATAGTGCTGCTGCAGGCCGCGGCTCCAGATGTAGCGCCGCCGCCGGTTAACACCGCTACCGCTAGTGTGCCCAAAGCCAAAAAAGAAGAGAAAACCGTAGAAGCCAAAGTTGAAACCACCGAAACAACAGTGGTGCAGGAAACTGAAGAAGTCAGGGAAAAAAGCGAATTTGAACTGGACAGCTGGGGTGAGGTGCTGGACGCCGCTAAACAGCGGGCCGCGTCTATTTATACCGCCCTGCGCCTGGCACGACCGTCTTTGGACGGCAATCATCTGGTGCTGGCTTTTGAGTTCCCGCTGCATCAGAAAAAACTGGATCAGGCCAAGAATAAGGCGATGGTGGCGGAAATCATCGAGCAGCTCTGCGGCAGCAAGCTTATAATTGAAAGCGTAGTTGATAAAAGCGTTTCTTCGCGCAGAGAAGAGGAGCCGGAGCCGGTTGAGAACCCGGCTATAAGTTCCATAACCAATATATTCGGCACAGCCGAAATGATAGAGACCTAAAAAGATATGGCCAGAACATCCGACACATCAAACCCGCCCCAGAACCTTGACGTTGAATCCAGCCTGCTGGGCAGCCTGCTGATAGACGGCGACGCCTTTCTGAAAATTAGCGACCAAGTAACGGCCGAAGACTTCTTTGACAAGAAGCACGCCACCATATTTGCCGCCATGAAATCGCTGCATGATAAGCGGCGGCCAATCGACATTTTGACTTTAAGCGAGCAGCTTAAATCTGATTCCCAGTTGGACCTGGTTGGCGGAAGCAGCTACCTGACAGAGCTTACCAATACCGTCCCCACCGCCGCCCACGTGGAGCAATATGCCGAAATCGTAGCCGATAAATCCATCCGCCGCCGGCTGATAGACGCTTCCCGGGATATAGCCAATGTAAGTACCGATGAAAGCAAATCTCTTCAGGAGCTTATAGAAGAAGCCGAAACCCGCCTGTTTGACGTCAGCCAAAAGCACGTCCGCCAGGACATAACCAGCCTGGAATCAATCCTGGGAGACAGTTTTGACCGGCTGGACGACCTGCACCGCAACAAAGGCGGCCTTCGCGGCATAGCCACCGGCCTTAAAGACTTGGATAAGCTGCTGGCCGGTTTGCAGCGCTCCGATTTGATAGTGATTGCCGCCCGCCCGTCCATGGGAAAGACCGCTCTGATGCTTAATATAGCGCTGAACATCGCCACCAAGGCCAACCAGGGCTCCGTATTGCTGTTCAGCCTGGAAATGAGCAAGGAACAGCTGGTAGACAGGCTTTTGGCGGCAGAAGCCGGCGTGGACGCCTGGAAACTGCGTACCGGCGAAGGATTGACCGACAAGGACTTTGAACGACTGAGCGCCGGAATGGGCGAACTGGCCGAAGCGCCGATTTTCATTGACGACACATCGGGTATTACCGTCAGCGACCTGCGCACCAAGGCCCGGCGGCTGCATCACCAGCATCCGCTGGCAGCCGTGATGGTGGACTATTTGCAGCTGATGAGCGGCGGTTCGCGCTTTGCCAGCATGGCTAACCGGGTGCAGGAAATATCCGAAATCAGCCGCAGCCTGAAGATTCTGGCGCGCGAACTGAACGTGCCGGTAATCGCCCTGAGCCAGCTGAGCCGTTCCGTGGAAAACCGCAGCCCGCAGATTCCGCAGCTGGCCGACCTGCGCGAATCAGGTTCTATTGAGCAGGACGCGGATGTAGTGGCCTTTTTATACCGCGAAGAGTATTACAACCCTGATTCCGACCGCAAGAACATTACCGACATATT
Source organism: Saccharimonadales bacterium (SeqCode) (assembly GCA_035688135.1). Taxonomy (GTDB): domain Bacteria; phylum Patescibacteriota; class Saccharimonadia; order Saccharimonadales; family UBA10212; genus JAIFWC01. The sequence continues at coordinate 4,680 of DASSNG010000063.1, forward strand.
GGTTAAAAAACACCGCAACGGGCCGGTTAGGAACATAGAACTTTACTTTGACCGCGAACGCCAGCGTTTCCGCGACCTTGACGTCAGCCACGACCAGCCTTTTGAATAGGAAACCCTTAATTCAAGAAGACATAAAGCGCTTTAAGCGATATACTTTAGCTTATGTTTAATGCGTCCTGGAGGCGTTTTTTTGAGCTTAAACTAAGCCTGCCATTGATGATAATCGTGGCCCTTGGCATAGTCGTTACCCTGTGGCACATAGGCTCATCGCCTGCCTATCTGAGCCCTGACGGCGCGTCAGCCCGAGCTGCCAGCAGCAGCCTGACGCAGATTTATCATCATCCGGTGAACTTGCCGCATAAACTGGTGCTATTCGGCGTGTCTAAATTAAGCACTAACTTAACTGTGCTTAGGCTGGCTTCTTATATAGCCGGAATAATCTTTGCAATCAGCTTTTATAAATTATCCAAAGGCCTGTTTGGGAAGATGGTGGGCTTTTTAAGCACGATGATTTTCTGCCTGAGCCCTTTCTTTGTAATTCCCGGCCGCCGGGTATCGGCCTCAATCCTGCTGTTCGCGCCGGTAGCCATTATGGCCTTATACGCCTGGTTTATTAGAACGGAAAAGAAATCGGCGGCCTGGCTGGCCCTGATGATAGCCGCAGGACTGCTGGCTTACACCCCGGGAATAATATTATGGATGATAGGCGCGGCGGTTATCTACCGCAAGAAACTGGCTGAATCAATACAGCTGGTACCGGCCTGGATGGTCGGCGCCGGAACAACCGTATTTTTACTGCTACTTATTCCTGCTATTGTCTCTATCTTCCATGATTGGCGTTCAGTGGAAACATATCTGTTAGTGCCGGCTCACTGGGCTGCGCCACTAACCATATTAAAGAACTTTGGGCTGATGATTATGGCGCTGTTCATCCAGACGCCGCATAACGACGTGCTGATGCTGGGACGCCTGCCGGTGCTGGACGTAATACAGACGGCGCTGGTGGTTTTTGGTTCGTTCGCCCTGTGGATTGCGGCCCCCAAAAAGGTATATGCATATGTAGCGGCCATGCTGTTCGCGGTGGCGGTAGCGGCCGTAAATAACGACACCAAGCTGCTGTTTCTGGGGCTTGCGCCCATGGGCCTGCTGATGGCGGCCGGCCTTAGGTACTTGTACGTGGAGTGGCGCGCCGTTTTTCCGCGCAATCCAATAGCCAAATCCCTGGCTTTGCTGTGCATGGTAGTGCTTGTGGCCGTGCAGCTGCTTTATGGGCTTAGATACAGCCTGCAGGCCTGGCCGGACACGCAAGCCACCAAGAACACTTACGTGATAAAATAGATTGAACGCGCATAGGAGGAATTGTGAGTAAATTTGACCAAGCTAAGTTAGTTATGAGAGCGCGCAAGCTCCAGAAAGAACTTCAGAACGAAATCATAACCGTAGAGGCCGGCGAGGGCGCCGTAAAAGTTGAGATCACCGGTGAACAGAAAATCAAAAAGATACATATCGACCCTGAAGCCGTGGACCTTGATGACATCGGCCAGCTGGAAATGTGGCTGGAAGAGGCCGTAAAGGAAGCGATAAACCAGAGTCAGAAGCTGGCGGCCGAAAAGATGCAGCCGCTGATGGGCGCGCTCGGCAACCTGGGCATGTAAGAAATGGATTCGGTTATCCCCGAAGCCCTGGCCGAACTGATAGAAGCGCTTGAGCAGCTGCCGGGCGTAGGCCCCCGCACAGCCGAACGCTACGCCTATTATCTGCTTAAAGCCGATTCTTCTAAATCGGATAAGCTGGCGCAGTCGCTTTCAGGCGTGCACAGCGGTATAAAATATTGCCCGGTCACCTTCGCCCTGATTGATGCCGGCCAGGAAGTCAGCCCTTTGTATTCGGATGACCGCCGCAACAAGAAGCTGGTTGCCGTAGTAGCCGACCCGTTTGATATAGTCGCCTTGGAAAAGACCAGCAGCTACAAGGGTACTTATCACGTGCTGGGCGGCTTGGTGTCCCCGATTGATAATGTGGGTCCGGAGCAGCTGCACATAGACGAGCTTATAAAACGGATTGATAAAGACGGCGTGGAAGAGCTTATTTTAGCCACCAACGCCAGCGTGGAAGGCGAAAGCACGGCCCTTTTGATAACTCAGCGGATAGGCGACCGACCGGTTAAGATTACCAGGCTGGCCAGAGGCCTGCCGGTGGGCGTGGACCTGGAGTATGCCGACCAGATAACCCTTACCCGGGCCCTGGAAGGCCGCCAGGCCATCTAGCGGCCAAAATGGTAAAATAAACAGCGAATGACAGGATACGAAGAAGGCCCCGCCATAAATGAGGCCGTGAATCAGGCGCAAAAGATAGTTATTGTCCAGGCGGATAACCCGGACGGCGACAGCATGGCCAGCAGCCTTGCGCTGGAGGAGATTTTAGGCGATATGGGCAAAGAGGTGGCCATTTACTGCGGCGTGGACGTACCGGCCCACCTGAAGTATCTGCCGGGCAGCGACAGGGTGGTCAAGGAACTTCCCAACCAATTCGACCTGAGCATACTTATAGATACGGCCAGCGACGCCCTGCTTGAACAGCTTTCAAAGACCGGCTCCAAAGGCTGGCTGGCGGCTAAGCCGTCTATTGTAATCGACCACCACTCCACCAAACCAACCATAACGTTCGCTTCGGTCATATGCAGCCATCCTGCCGTTGCGGCCGGAGAAGTTGTTTATGAGCTGGCCAAACAGCTAGGCTGGCAGCTTAACCGCCAGGCAAAGGAATATATTGCCATTGCTATCCTAAGCGACAGCCTGGGCCTTACCACCGAATCAACCACCAGCCGTTCCATCCATATCATCGCCGAGCTGGTGGAAGGCGGCGTGAGCCTGGCGCAGCTGGAAAACGCCCGCCGCGAAACGATGCGCCGGGATCCCGAGCTGGTCCATTACAAAGGGGAGCTTTTAAAGAGGGTTGAATTCGCATCCGACGGCCGTATAGCTATGGTAACTATCCCTCACGATGAAATCGTCCGCTACAGCCCCTTATACAACCCGCCAATGCTGGTTTTGGACGATATGCGCCTGGCAACGGGTGTAATGCTGGCTATAGCCTTTAAGATATATGACGACGGCCGGATAACCGCTAAGATACGCTGCAATTTCGGCTACGGCATCGCCGATAAGCTGGCAGAGCATTTTGGCGGCGGAGGCCATCCATACGCGGCCGGATTCAGGATCCAGGACGGGCGCCCATATGAGCAGGTAAAATCAGAGACCATTCAGAAAGCCTCTGATTTGTTAACGGACTTGGAGAATAAATAATAATGCGCCTTTATAACACGCTGACCAAGCAGACCGATGACATCCGCCCCTTAAACGGCTCCGAAGTCGGCATTTATACCTGCGGCCCCACGGTTTATGACTACCCGCATATAGGCAACTGGTTCACATTTATCCGCTACGACCTGCTGGTCCGTACGCTTAAAGCCAGCGGGCTGTCTCCTAAATGGGTGATGAATATTACGGATGTAGGCCATCTGGTTAGCGATGCCGACGAAGGCGAAGACAAGCTGGAAAAAGGCGCCCGAAGAGAAGGGCGCTCAGCGTGGGAAGTAGCGGACTTCTATACAAACTACTTCCTGAGGGGTCTGGAACGGCTTAACATCTCAAAGCCGGACGAGCTGCCGCGAGCCACGCAGCACATCGACAGCCAGATTGAATTCATCAGAAAGCTTGAGGAAAAGGGCTACACTTATCAGATAAGCGACGGCATTTATTACGATACCTCCAAATTTCCCCAGTATGCCGAGTTTGCCAGCCTCGATCTTGACGAGCAGCAGGCCGGCGCCAGGGTGGAGCCTAATCCCGAAAAAAGAAACCCATCGGATTTCGCGCTTTGGAAGTTCAGCCCTAAGGACCGCCAGCGCGACATGGAATGGGACAGCCCCTGGGGCAAGGGCTTCCCGGGGTGGCACATAGAATGCTCGGCCATGGTAAAAAATTACTTTGGCGACACTGTTGATATCCATTCCGGCGGCATAGACCACGTGCCGGTGCACCACACCAACGAAATCGCCCAAAGCCAGGCCTTAACAGGCAAGCCGCTGGCTAATTACTGGATGCACACCAACCATATCCTGATAGATGATAAGAAAATAGCCAAAAGCGAGGGCAACGGCCTGACCCTGGAAGAGCTTGAAGAAAAAGGCTACGGCCTGGATGTCCTGCGCCTGCTGGTCCTGCAGTCGCACTACCGCACCCAATCCAAATTCAGCTGGGAAGAGCTTGACGCGGCCGGTAA
>DASSNG010000014.1:0-4193 GCA_035688135.1 Saccharimonadales bacterium (SeqCode)
TGTCAGCAACAGCCCAGTACCCTGCCTACGCCATCGGTGTTCCTCCCAATATCTACGGATTTCACTCCTACACTGGGAATTCCAGGTACCTCTACTGTGCTCTAGCTTGTGAGTTCGAACAATGTACCCACGGTTGAGCCGTGGTCTTTCACTGTTCGCTTTACATGCCACCTACGCAACTCTTTACGCCCAGTAATTCCGGATAACGCTCGGATCTTCCGTATGACCGCGGCTGCTGGCACGGAATTAGCCGATCCTTATTCTTCTGCTACCGTCATAATCGTCGCAGACAAAAGCAGTTTACAACCCGAAGGCCTTCCTCCTGCACGCGGCGTTGCTCCGTCAGGCTTTCGCCCATTGCGGAAAATTCCCTACTGCTGCCTCCCGTAGGAGTCTGGGCCGTTCTCAGTCCCAGTCAGGCTGATCATCCTCTCAGACCAGCTAATGATCGTCGCCTTGGTAAGCCGTTACCTTACCAACAAGCTAATCATACGCAGGCCGCTCCCAAACCGCCGGAGCTTTAGTCCGAAGACATTATGCGGTATTAGACACCGTTTCCGGTGCTTATCCCTCAGTTTGGGGTACGTTCCTACGCGTTACTCTGCCGTCCGCCGCTCGTGTACTCCAACACGCGATTTGATTTCGCTTTCTTATGATGAAAGCTTGTGCCAGGCATTCACTTAGATTGAGGGCCGATAGCCATCGTTCCTCTTTCGTTTGTGATGCGAAACTTACTCCGTAAGTTTCGCGACCTTGCTCAATCAAATAGCCTGTAGGAGCCTTACCGCTCGACTTGCATGTATTAGGCACGCCGCCAGCGTTCATCCTGAGCCAGGATCAAACTCTTCACAAAAGCGAGATTACTCTCGCCTAAATTCTGATTTAACTCAGATTAGAACTGACGTTGATTTGCACTACTCAGTTTTCAATGAGCGCTTAAAGGGACAAGCCGCAGTCCAACTGGTGGGTTGGGCGGTGGCCCTGCTCTCTTTCCACGTGTCGCTATCAAGGTGATTTTTATGACACTCGAAAACAGGCACCCTATAAGCTATGCCTAGTTTAACTTATATTTTCTGCTTATGCAACACCTTAGGTGTGCTTTTTGTCACAACGATATGGCTTACCACTGGGAGTGGTGGAAGGCTGCTCGGGCCTGCAGACGGCGGGCTTCTTGGGCGGTTTCGGGGTCAAGCGTCTCTATGTAGGCATCCAGTTCGGGGTTATTTATCAGCCTGCCGGCGTTGACCGTATCCACATAGGCCAGGCTGCCGTCTGGCCGGCGTATCAGATTGCCGTCGGCCAGGTCGCAGGCTTGGGTGATGCCGATCCTTTCCAACATAAGCCTGAACCCGTGGCGCTCCTCAAGGGTTATATTATCTCGCTCCCCGTATACCCTGTCGAAAATAATCGCCGGCGGCGAGGCCAGGGCCAGATGGGCGTCGGGGATATTATCGGGCAGAAGCAAGTGGCCTAATTTGGCCGAGTAATAAAAGGTTTTCACCATGGGCGCCACATACCTCGGCTCCAGGCTGGCGTGAGTAAAAAAAGATATGACCCGATGGCCGTCATAATCAAAGACGTCTTTTTCGCAGCCGCTGCCTATATGGCTTTTTGCTTGAGCTTTTTCCAGTAGCAGACGGGCCGCCTGGGTCACGGCCTGAGTATCCAGGCCGCGGACGTTCTCTACGGCGAATTCGGCCTTGCCGGGGTAAATCATTAATATAATTGTACAATATTTTCTTGAAAAGTAAATGAACTGTTGGTATGGTTTTGATATGAAGAGTTCCGTGGAACAGAACCGCGACTTGGCCCCCGGCCCGGTCTATCACCTGGCGGCAGCCGTATTCAACCATGCGATGACTAAAGAAGTTACCGTCAGCGGCCTGGAAAATATCCCCGCCGACAGGGGCGCAGTGCTGGCTTATACTCACCACGATGAGGGCTGGGACATTATGGGCGTTTCCCTGGCCACCTATAACGCCAGACGCCAGCGGCAGAGGTTTTTGGGCATAGACGGGCTCTTTAACCGCATCCCGGGGACCCCCATCATGGCGCCCTGGCTGATGAGCCGGCTGATGTACTCGCTGCACGCTCTGCCGATTGATATCGGCGCCATACAGCCGGAGCAGCTGCTGGCGGCCGCTGATGCCGCTCGCCAAGGCGATTTAGTGTCAATAGCGCCGGAAGGGTATCTGGTGGAGAGCGACCGCGTAATCCGGCTTAAGAGAGGCGCCGGCCTGATAGCTATGGCCGCGGGCGTAGAAATCATACCTGTCGCTACGGCGGTACCGCAGCCGGACTCCAAATTCGCCCGACGGTCCCTGCATGTCCATGCCGGCGAGCCGCTGGTGGCGCCAGATACCGGTTACGATGTTTATGAGCTGCTCAGTTCCGCCCCGTTTGATGAATGGCCACGATCAGTCCACTTGGCCCGGCGCAGGCTGGAGCAGCAGCTGCGCGGCCACATGCAAGGGACTTTAGAAGAATCTCGTAGCCGTTACGAGGCTATCCACGGGCCGCTTTAAGCGCCCGATTTATGGTCCGCCAGCACTTCTTTTAAAAGCGTGGCGTTGTCAGAAATGATACCGTCTGCCCCCGTTTGGATGGTCTTATTAATCCGTTCCCTGGTATTAGGAGTCCAGACTAGCACCTTTACCCCTTTATCTTTAAGGGCATTGACGCGGCGTTTCGTAGCCCATAGGTAAGGCAGATGCACTGACTTTATGTAGTTATGGGAGGCTATAAACCGCATATCTTGGCGCATTTTTAAGGGTAATCTGCTTATATTCAGGTTAAGTCGGGCTTCAGAGCCAAGGATCCGATAAGTTTTGGTTAAGCGCCGCGGGAAAAAAGAGCCGACGACCACCCTGTCATAGGCGTCAAGTTTATTGATTAGGTTAGCTAACGGCTCTACCACTTCGTCCGTTTTGGCATCAACAAAAAACTTGGTAGCAGGAAATCGGGAAAGCAGTATGTCTAGCGTGGGAATGTCTCTGCCAAGAAGGTCCTTGAGCTCCTTATGTGTAAGCTCTTGCAGCTTCGCTGGACTGGGTGCGTCTTTGCGTCCTAGCCGCCCTTCGATTTTGTAGCTGGCCACATGCAGCACGATGACCTTATCGTCAGCTGTTTTTATAACGTCCAATTCAAGGTATCCATAGCCCATCTTCACTGCCTGCGCAAAGACGGCAAGGGTGTTTTCTTTTCTATATTTGTCAGCGCCAAAGGCTGCGGCACCGCCTCTGTGGGCTATAGCTACAGGCAGTTCGGCGTCCCAGAAATCATTCCGCCGAGCCCCGCCCCTCATATTGCTACCCCTTTTTGGCGCCGGCCGCTTTAGGTGGGGCGGCGTCTTCTTCGTCATCCTCTTCGGCCTCTTCGCGTTTATCTACAAGCGCCAGGCTGGCTACGCTATCACCGTCGTTCAGGCGCATGATGCGTACCCCCTGTGTGGCCCGGCCAAGCCCCGGAATATCCTTAAGCCCAAGCCGTATTGTCTGCCCGTTGGTAGAGATGATTATCACCTCCTGCTCGTCTCCCGTTAGCGTCTTTACGCCTATCAGCGGGCCGGTCTTCTGATTGACCACCGCCGAGCGGATGCCTACGCCGCCGCGCTTATGGGGTGTGAACTGCTCCACCTTGGTGCGCTTGCCGTAGCCGAACTCACTAATGACGAAGATAAAGGAGTCCTTCTGGACGGTGTCCATACCTATAACATGGTCGCCGGCGCGCAGGCGGATACCGCGCACGCCGCGGCTGACCCGGCCCATAGGGCGGACATCGGCCTCATGGAAGCGGATGGCCTGGCCCTGGCTGGTAGAGATGATGATTTCGTTATCGCCGTCAGTCATGCGTATCCACCTAAGCTCATCGCCGTCATCTAAGTTAATGGCTATCAGACCGCTGCTGCGCACATTTTTGTACTGCTCGAACGGGGTTTTCTTGACCACGCCGTTGACCGTGCACATGAACAAATTATTGTTCTCCCCTACGCCTTTGCTGATATTTATGACAGAGCTGACGATTTCTTCCGGCTGCAGCTGCAGCAGGTTAACCAGGGCGACGCCCTTGGCGTTCAGGCCGACAGCCGGGACCTCGTAAGTCTTGATCCGGAACACCCGGCCCTTGTTAGTAAAGAACAGCAGGAAGTCATGTGTACTAGCATTTACAACATGTTCGATAACATCTTCTTCCCG
>DASSNG010000068.1:0-14161 GCA_035688135.1 Saccharimonadales bacterium (SeqCode)
TGCTGTAGCGGTTGGCCAGTTCGCCGCTTATCATACGGCTTTCAAGGTCCTTTAAGTGGCGGATGCGGCCGCCGATAGTTGTGACGTTGGTCAGCATCCCTCCCAGCCACCGTTCGGTGACATAGGGCATGCCGGTCGCCAGGGCGACTTCTTTTATCTTATCCTTGGCCTGCCGTTTGGTGCTGACTAAAAGCACCTGCTTGCCGGCGGCTGACGTATCGGTTATGAATGCAAGCGCCTTATCCAGAGCCTCTACGGTCTTGGTAAGGTCTATGATGTGTCCGCCATCGCGCTTACTGTGGATGTAAGGCGCCATGCGCGGGTGCCAGCGGCTGGTCTGGTGGCCAAAGTGGGCGCCGGCTTCCAATAATTTCTTTATATCTACCTCTTTGGTAGCCATGATTTTGAATCCTTTCTCTTCGGTAAGCGCTTGCCTGCCAGATCCTGCACGGATGTTGGCGGGAGGATGATTCGCGCTCCCTGCTTAATGTTTACCCGGTTATTTTACTTCTAAAGAGGTTAATTTGCAATATCCCGGGTATTTTTAGCCCTTAGAATCCGGAGGCGTGCTGGTAAAAGCTCTCGTTGGCCCTATCCGCGAAATCGGGGTTGAGCTTAGGGTCCCGGGCGGCCACGTTAAGATCCCAGTACAAGCCGATTTGGCGGCTGCTTTCGGCTAATAGCGCTTCGGCTTCCTCATCCGTAAAATCACCGGCCTTCAGGCGCGCTTCGATTTCCGGGTCAAGCTCCTGCACGGTCTCCACCCTGCCGTAGCCGCCTTTGCCGTAATTAGTACCAAAATAAACCTTGAACTGGGCGGCTTCTTCAGGAAACCTGGTAGCCAGCTGCGAGTATCGGTCCTTTCCGGGTTCATAAGGTCCTTCCACCGCCGGGAAACCGTAAACCAGCGCGAAATCTTCCCTCCACCCGTCTTTGGCCACCACGATCCTGACTGAAGTGGGAGCATAAGGCAAAGGCGCCCCTTCGCCGGCGACTAGCGCCTGCAGATACCTGAAGACGGAAGGCGTAGTGTTATATTCGGCAGCCACCTCTTCTCCTAAAGCGGCCCTGTCTTTGATAGGTTCGCCCTCTTCCTGAGCCAAATCGTTGCTCAAAGCCAGTCGTATCAAATTCTCGTTAGGCATCCAGAATCTCCTATTTCAGATAAAAATAGCACCGGGCCCGCCAAATATCAATCAGCTTTCTAAAATTGCCCGTTTATTATAATTATGGTAAAGTAAATATAACTCTCGGCTCCACACGAGGTATGATTCTTCGTTTCTGCCACCCTTGGCGAGTCCGGGCTGAGGGTGTACCCATACAACCTATCGGAGGTTCGAATAGCTGTGGTTTATTCGATTGACTTGGCTCACGGCATCCAACTCGAAGAGGAAGGCGTCGGCGCCGGTTCCATCTGGCGCTGCCTGAGACCCAGCGGCGAGACCTTCGCCATGCTGGAGGTGCTTGGCACCGACAGCGGCCGGCTCAGCCTGAAGGTCTATGCCGGCGAGACCGGCCTGTGGGGCAACTCCCTGCCGGAAGTACGCGAACTCCACCGCCTGGAACCGGCGGAGTTCGTCAGCCGCAAGAACGAGGGCACGCTGGTCCGCGTGAACTAGACACGAAGGGGGTCCTGATGAACGGCTTCAGCTGCAGGCTGTCTTTCGACCCGGCTTTCGCGGCCGGACATCCCCACCAGGTCAGCCTGGTCGAGGACTTCGTCGAAAGGCTGCTGTGCCGGGAACTGAAGAGGCTGCCGGGGAGTGAATTCCCGGGCTTCTTCGACAACTTGCCGTCCGACTACCGGCTGGACCGCCAGGTCGGGCGCAAGTGCATCTACGTCAAGGTCTGGGTGGGGCTGCCCCCCACCCACGAGCTGCCGCAGCAGTCCCAGCGGCTCTGCGAGGTGCTGATGTCCAGGATCGGCGCCAAGTTCAGCGATCTGCGGACGCACCTGGAAATCGAGGTGCGCTCCGCCGACGCCCTGGCCGCCGCCGCGGCCTGAACCACGCCGTACCACTCCGAGGGCGCCCAGCCCCAAACCTGAACAGCAGGTTTGGGGCTGGGCTAACGCGACCGGCCGCTTAAGCGTCAACCGCGCGGCCGGCGCTTCATCCACTTACGAAACCTTATAACAATATTAGAGGTGTTGACCAACAGAGGTAAATCCGCTAGAATATCCTGGTTATATGAAAAAAGGTGTACATCCGGATAACTACCGTCCTGTCGTTTTTCAGGACAGTAATAATAACTCCACAATCATTACCCGCTCGACGGTAGCCACCGACGAGACTATTACCGTTGATGGCGTTGAATATCCTTTGGTAAAGATCCATATCAGCAGCTCCTCGCATCCTTTCTTTACCGGCGAAGAGCGCATCGTAGACGTTGAAGGCCGCGTAGACAGGTTCAAAGCCCGCCAGGCAGCGGCAGCTGCCGCCCGCGAGGCCAAGTCCAAGGCCGGCCCCAAGACTCCCAAGAAGATACGCGTTGATGAAACTCAGAAAATCGGCGCCAAGACCGCCAAGCCCGGCAAAGCCGCCGAATAACTGGATAACCATAATGCTTCCCGGCCGATAGGTTTTAAGGGAAGTTTTTTATACACTGAGTAAGAATATGGACCGTCAGGAAAACGACTTGCGCCAAGAATACGAAGGCCTGCAGCAGCGGCTGTCAGACCCGGGTATTTATTCGTCCAAGGATTATCCTAAGCTGGCCCGCAGGCAGGCCGAGCTGGAAAAAGTCATAAGTCTGTTCGATAAGCGTTCCGAACTGGAAACCCACGCTGAAGAAGCCCGGAAGATGGCCGTCGGCACCGATGCGGAGCTGGCCGAGCTGGCTAAGGCGGAGCTTGAAGATTTAGAAAGGCAGCGTATCCGCAACGAAGATGAGCTGATGCAGGCGCTGCTGCCCAAAGACCCTAACGATGACCGCGACTGTATAGTGGAAATCCGCGCCGCAGCGGGGGGAGACGAAGCCAGCCTGTTCGCCGGCGACCTTTACCGCATGTATAGCCGCTGGTGCGAAACCCATGGGTATAAAGCCGAGCTTATAAATGAAAGCCCTTCCGAAGCCGGAGGCTTCAAGGAAATCATCTTCATGGTGCGCGGCGAAAACGCTTATAAGAAACTTAAGTTCGAGGCCGGCGTCCACCGCGTACAGCGCATCCCGGTCACCGAGAGCCAGGGCCGCATCCATACCAGCACCGTAACCGTAGCCGTGCTGCCTGAAGCCGAAGAAACCGACGTAGAAATCCGCCCCGAAGATATCCGCGTGGACGTGTTCCGGGCCAGCGGCCACGGCGGCCAGTCTGTTAATACCACCGACAGCGCCGTGCGCATAACCCACCTGCCCTCGGGCATAGTCGTTTCCCAGCAGGACGAGAAAAGCCAGATAAAGAACCGCGACAAAGCTATGAGTGTGTTAAGAAGCCGCCTGCTCGCCCAAAAAATCGAAGAAGAGCAAAAGCAGCTTACCGACGCCCGCCGCTCGCTTATCGGCTCCGGCGACCGGGCCGAAAAAATCCGCACTTATAACTTCCCCCAAGACCGCATAACCGACCATCGCATCGGCTACAGCCGCAGTAATCTGCCGGCCGCCCTGAACGGCGAAATCGATGACATCATGGAGCAGCTGTCCGCCCGGGAGGCGGAACTCCTTAAATCAGGCGAGTAATGAATCTGGGGACCTGTCTGAACTATGGCCAGAATAAACTCCACAAAGCCGGCATAAGCTCGTCCCGGCTGGACACGCTGATCCTGATCGAGGATCTGCTGCACAAAGACAGAGGCTGGATCCTGGCTCACCCGGAACACGAAATCAGCAAAAGGCAGTTCAGAAGACTGGACCGTAAATTAGACCGCAGGACAAAACATGTACCTCTGGCTTATATCCGCGGTTTCACGGAGTTTTACGGCCGCAGATTCAAGGTCAACCGGCACGTCCTGGAGCCTCGCCCCGAAAGCGAGACCATGATTGAGCTGCTTTTAAGCCTGGACTTGCCGCGAAATCCCGCTATCGCCGACATCGGCACCGGCAACGGCGCACTGGGCATCACGGCAGCCCTGGAAATACCGGAAAGCACCGTGGACTTATACGAAATCAGTTCCGGCGCCCTGGCTGTGGCAAAACATAATACCCACCTGCATGAACTTCATCTGAGGACCCGCAAGATGAATCTGCTCAGCCGTCCGCTGCGGCCATACGACGCCCTGCTGTGCAATCTGCCCTACGTGCCAGACCACTGGGAAATCAACAAGGCGGCGCTTGCCGAGCCGAAAATAGCTATTTTCGGCGGCGAGGACGGTCTTGATTTATACCGTAAGTTATTCAAGCAGCTGGAGCGCTTCACCTGGAAGCCCAGGTTCGTCCTTACCGAAGCCCTGCCCCCGCAGCATAAACACCTGGAGTCTATCGCCGCAGAACACGGGTTTTCCCTGTACCATTCCCAGGACTTCATACAGGTATTTAAGAATTCTTAACCTGTGGGCGCTGCGGCTAAAGTAACCTGGAGCGTCAGCGATTTGCCATCCCGGTTAACGCTCAGCGTAACCTTGTCCCCGACCTTAAAGCGGCTTAGAGCGGCCGTCAGGCTGGTTTTGTCGTCAATATTGATGTTATTAAGCTTTGTGATGACGTCGTGGTCTTTGATACCGGCTTTGTCGGCGGGGCTTCCCGGCACCACCGCCGGATCAGTATCTCCGCTGACAACATAAGCTCCCCGGCTGACTTTCAGGTTATATTCCTGCGCCAGGTCGTTTGTCAGCGATACGTAGCGGACACCCAGGTAAGGCTGCTGCAGTTTGCCGCTGCTCAGCACGCTGGATATCAAAGCCTTAAGGTCGTTGACTGGCTGGGCAAAGCCGATGCTCTGGGCGTTGCTGGCCACGGCCGTATTTATACCTATGACTTCCCCGTTTATATTTACCAGCGGGCCGCCGGAGTTGCCTTCGTTGATTGCGGCATCGGTCTGGAACAGATCGGTAAGGTTCTCGCTGCTGGTAAGCCCGCTTTGGTCGCCCGCGGTGACGTCCCGTCCGTAGCCGGAAATGATTCCGGTGGTGACGGTGTTCTGGAACTGCCCCAAAGCGTTGCCGATAGCGATAACCCTGTCGCCCACCTGCACCTGCGACGAGTCGCCCAAGCTTACCGGAACCAGCTTCTTACCTTTAAGGTCCTTTATTTTCAGGAAGGCAATGTCCTGCGACGAGCTGCTGCTGGTGCGGCCGATGACGTCCACGTTATCGTATTTGGTGCCGTCCGAAAGCGTTACACTGACAGACGTGGTCCCGGCCGGGACCACATGCCGGTTGGTAACGATTATGCCGTCTGCGCTGATGATGAATCCGGTGCCGGCGGCCTGCGTCTGCTGGGTCTGCGGAAAGGCAAAACCGAAGAAGTCCGTGTTGGTGGTGGTCGCCTGTCCGGTAACATCCACGGACACTACGCTCTGGCCGACGTTTTTGGCGATTGATTCGATAAGCTGGCTTTCGTTGGAGATGTACTGCTGCCTGGCTTCCCGGCTGGTGGCGATAGCCGTTTTGCCGTGGTTTTGGGCATATGACCCCAGCCAGCCGCCGCCAAAACCCAAAATCAGGCAGGCCAGAAGCAGAAGCGCCGCCCCGGCCGCCCGCGGCCGTCTTTTGCCGCGCCAGTGCGCCGCGCGTTCCTTAAGGGCACTCATATTTATTAAAGGCTGCTGCCGGGTAGAATAGGTCCCTGTTTCGTCTTTGGGTTCTTTGTCGTCATTCATGCTTTTTATATTCTAAAGCTTTTTCTGAATTTTAACTGAATTTGGACGCCCTTTAATAGATTATGGAGCGGTTCTAAAGCGTGCTGCCGTTCCAGTTCGAAAAGATGATTATTACCAGCAGTATGGCCAGCATAATGCCCAGCATCTGCCGCCGCAGCAAGGCTGACAGCTTTTCGGTGGCATCCAGATAGTAGAGCGCCGCCATGCCATAGCCGATAGTGGTCAGGATGACGATTATCTGGGCCACGCTGCCATAGAACAGCAGCCAGTGCGCCAGGACGAAAGCCAGGCTGGCTGAAAAATAAGCCCAGATATGCGCCAGCAGCGCGCTGTGGGTTTCTTCGAAAGAAGTCAGATAGTGCCTGGCGGATAGGTAGGTAACCAGCCAGGTGCCGGCGGCCAGCGCGGTTATGGAACTGTCGCCGAATTTAAGATACAGCAGGCTCAGGCCGAGCAGCTGGCCTATCATGGCCTGGGCCGAGACGCTCAGGACGTCATAGCGCGGTTTCAGCCACAGCAGCCAGCCGGCGTAAAGCGCCGTCCAGAACAGCTGCCACCAGACTACCGAAGTGCTGGCCATAAAAAGCACCAGCGAAACGGCCACCATGATATCCACGCCGTTGCCTATCAGATTAGCCATCCAGTAACGCGGGCGGACCGCGAACATCCGCCATTTGCTGAGCAGTATCAGAAAGATGGCGATAGCCACGAAATCGATGCGTACCAGGATGTAGGCCAGTATCGGCAGGAGCAGGTTCAGGACTAAATAGAAAATATGGGAAAAGCCGCGGGCCGGCTTAATTCTGGCTGGTAGAGCTCTCATTTCCCAGAATTATAACAAATTTAGTGCCCTGCGGCGGGGCGATGTCGTAATCAGCCGGAACCTTGCCAACCGATGTCACCCCCAGGCGGCCTTCCAGATAGTGGGCCGTGTACTTGGCGGAGCCCTTGCTTAAGTCGACCAGAGTATCAGACGACGCGCCGGCGGCGTTTGGCGCAGAGTCCACGGTCTTGACGTTATAGCCGTATGATTTCAGCGTCTTGGCCTCCGAGCCGGCCAGCCCGCTGATGGACGTGGCATTATAGATGGCAATCGGAGCGTTCTCTCTGGTAATCAGCCCGTCTTTAAGCGATTCATGCAGAAAATCATGGATATCCGAATAATTACTCAGGCCCGCCCGGGGCTCTACCACCGACTGGGCTGAACCGCCCGAGTATTCCGTACCTGTAGTCAGCAGCTCATGCGGCGGCGTTACCATATCCAGCGATTGTATGGCGCTTGTGGGTATGGTGGACATCTGTTTCATAAGGCACTTGATATCGGTGCTTGAAAAATCGGTATATACGTTCTTGCCAAGGCTGTCTAACAGGCTGGAAATCTTGAACGGGTTACTGAAGGTGCCGGCGCTGAAAGCTTTTTGTTTTATAGCCGAAATCACCAGCCGCTGGCGTTCGCCGCGGGCAAAGTCGCTGGAGGTTTCGCGGGAGCGGACATACAGCAGAGCCTGCTGCCCGTTGAATGTCTGCATGCCTTTTTTGGCGATTACCGGATTCCAGTGGTTCTCCCAGGCTATGGTCGGGTCATAAAGAGTTTCCGGAACATTCACCGTAACGCCGCCCAGGGCATCGACCATCTGCTTGAAAGCCGAGAAGTCCAGCAGTACATGGTAATGTATCTTGACTCCGTCCAAGACCGGCTCCAGCGTACTGTCCAGCTCATTGATACCGTCTTCTTCCTGGCCGGCCTGGGTCTTTGACTTGGAGTTTTCCACGGCATAAGCATAGGCATGGTTTATCTTATTGGTGTCATAGCCCGGTATCTTTACCCATAGGTCCCGCGGTATGGAAAGAAGGACCGCCTTATCATTTATGGGGTCGATGCTGGCCAGAAGTATCGTGTCGGTAAGGTTCGCGCCATCATGGCCCGGGCCGCCAATGCCAAGCAGTAATATGTTGATGCGGCTGTCGCCTTCGCGGCTGAGCTGTGACGTGTCCACGTTATCGGAACAGATAGTGGCCGCTTTGCCGCCGCCGGCCAGAACCTTCTTTTCGGTGTGGTAAAGTTTATAGCCAAAATAAGCGCCGCCGGCCAGGATAAGTATCATGAAGGCCATGGCGGTCCGCTTTAAACGGCGTTTCAGCTTGCCGTGGCGCTGCCAGAAACGCAGTTTGCGCTTGCGCTCCTCTATATGGTCTAAGACTATCGGCTCATCCAGCAGCTGGGCTTCTTCGGCTTCCGGCCGGTCCAGCGGCCTGGCAGGCATGGCTTCGCGGGCGGCGTAAAAGCCGTCGGTCCGCTTCATAAAGTTATCCAAGGTCGGCGCGGGAGCCTGCCGTGTAGGCTGGTAAGAGGATGTCTTTGGAAAGCCTATCTGCCTTCCGCTTTGTACAATTCCGTCAATCGAGGCCGGTTTTTTTCGGCCCCATTGGCCCTTATGTTTTTCCATTTCGCACGTACCAGTATAACAGACAGGCGGCGGCCGAGAAGCCCCTCCCGGGCCTTAAAATCCTCTTATGAATATGCCGGCCAAGCGGATATAATGGATGGGTCTTATGTACCGACCGCACAGAAAACACACTCCCGATACCGAAGATAAACCTGCGCAGGAGTCCCTGCGCCATGGCGAACCTATTGAGGGTGCCAGCGTAACGCCGGTACCAAGCCATGCTAAGAACGTCTTATCCACCGTATGGCTGTTCGTAGGCGCGCTTATCATAGCCGTGCTGCTAAATACATTCGTTATCCAGAGCTACCAGGTTGACGGCCAGAGCATGGAAAAGACCCTGCAAGATGGCGACCGGCTGATCGTTGATAAGGTACCAAGGACCATCGCCCGGATTGACGGCCACCAGTATGTTCCTAAGCGCGGCGACATCATAATTTTCAACCAGCAGGGCCTGCCCGGTTTTTCCGGCGAGAAACAGCTTATTAAGAGGGTTATCGGGCTGCCCGGCGACCATGTGGTAGTTGGCGGCGGACACATCACTATATATAACGCCCAGCATCCGCAGGGTTTTAATCCCGACACGACAGGCGACTACCGTATAGACCAGCTCACCGGGCTGCCTTATGACGGCGTGCTCAAAAGCGATGAGCTGTTCGTCTGCGGCGACAACCGCGGCAATTCAGAGGACTCGCGCTCATTCGGGCCGATTAAGACAGACCAGGTCGTAGCCAAATTAGTTCTTAGAATCTTTCCGATAAATAAAGCCCGCGGATTTTAGCGATTAAATCATAAGCGGGCTGTATAACTTATTTATTCTGGTATCTACGAACTGGCGTCTAGTTTCTGGGCTATATCACGCAGGTGTTCATCGGAATCGAACCGTATTATCAGCTGTCCGCCCTTCGCGGTATGCTTTATCTGAACTTTCGTGCCCAGTTTTTTGCCTATTGTGCGGGTCAGGCCGGTCTCGCTTACGGTGCGATTCTTAGCGTCAGCGGCATCAGCACCCGCTTTGGCCGCGACAGCGAACTGCTCAGCCTGGCGCACGGTCCACCCGTTGTCCTCAATACTACGTAAAAGTTCTTCCTGCTTATCCGGCCAGGCTTTCAGGGACAGGATGGCACGGGCGTGCCCTTCGGTTATGCGGCCCTGCCTAAGAGCCTCCCTGGCACTGTCCGGTAACTGTAGTAATCGGGTTAGGTTGCTGATAGTGCTTGTGGCTTTTCCAAGTTTTTGGGCGATTTCTTCAAGTCCTAAATTGAATTGCTGTTGTAATTTATAAACACTTAAAGCCTGTTCCAGCGGAGAGAGGTCTACGCGCTGTATATTCTCTATCAAGGACAGTTCTATCTCTTCTAATTCCTGCATAGAACGGACTATGGCCGGCAGGTGCGTAAGGCTGGCGGCCTGCGCGGCGCGCCACCGGCGCTCCCCGGCGACTATACGGTACTGGTTACCATGCCGAACAACGATTATAGGCTGCACCACACCATGCTGCCTGATGCTGTCCGCCAGCTCATTCAGGGCTGATTCATCGAACACCCGGCGGGGCTGATCCGGGTTGGGTACTATGTCCTGGATGAGTAATTTCTGTACCCTTTCATTCTCATCCTGCAGTATGGTTTGGTCTAAATCCGTGGAAATAAGGGCGTTAAGACCCCGTCCTAGGCTTGGTTTCTGCGCGCTCATATCTATATTATACAGACCTTTTTTCTACTTCGCGGGCGAGGGCTTTGTAGGCGCGGGCGCCTTTGCTCCATTTATCATGTTCTATGATAGTCCGGCCAAAACTGGGCGCTTCGGCCAGCCGGACATTCCGCGGCACGACACTTTCGAACAGCTTGGCTCCAAAGAAGTTCTCTAATTCCTTCTTAACCTGCGCAGATAATGAGTTGCGGCTGTCAAACAAGGTTATGACCACGCCCAGAATATCGAGGCCGGGATTCAGCCCGGCCCGGACCTGCTGGATAACGTTCAGGAGCTGACTCAGGCCTTCCAAGGCGTAATATTCGGCCTGGACAGGAATCAGCACGCTGTTAGCCGCGGCCAGGGCGTTTACGGTAAGCAGCCCCAGGCTGGGCGGGCAGTCTATGATTATGAAGTCGTAATCCAGCCCATGCAGCGCCTGGCGTAACTTGAGCTCTCGGCCCTCCTGGCTGACCAGCTCGACCTCGGCGCCGGCCAAATCGGCGTTGGACGGTATTATGTGCAGTGCGGAATTCACTTTCTGGATGGATTCATGTGCCTGCCGGCGGGAAAACAGAACGTCGTACAATGTTACATCCTGGGCATGCTTGTCCAAACCCAGCCCGCTGGTGGTATTGCCCTGTGGGTCCGAATCAACCAGCAGCACTGTCCGGCCCGCCTTGGCAAGATATGCCGCCAGGTTTATGGATGTGGTCGTCTTACCGACCCCACCCTTCTGATTCAGTACAGCGATGATATTTTTAGCCATTTTTATCTGCCGTTTATCCTCTTAAGGTTATCACACAAGAGGCGGAGGGTGCTAGACGCTCTGATAAGCTTGTTATGCTTAGCATTTTAAGGTACATTAACACCTATGGATGATATTCGCATGCCAAGCCCGCAGCGGCGGGATTTTGCCATGCGCGACAG
Source organism: Saccharimonadales bacterium (SeqCode) (assembly GCA_035688135.1). Classification (GTDB taxonomy): domain Bacteria; phylum Patescibacteriota; class Saccharimonadia; order Saccharimonadales; family UBA10212; genus JAIFWC01. The sequence continues at coordinate 10,816 of DASSNG010000068.1, forward strand.
AGGTTACACTCCCCGGCAGCCGGTAACGGATCTGCGCCGGCCGGTGCCCGTAAGCGCCTCTCCGGCTCAGTCCCCGGCGCCCAGTTACTCCGCCTTTCCGCCAGCCCAGGCAGCTCCTCAGGCGGCTCCGGCCATTCCGCAGCCGGCTCCCCGCCCTTACGAAGAATCTTATTCGCACTATACATCGCCGGCACCCGCCCCGGCCGCGCAGCCGAAGCAGCGGCGCAACCCACTCAGAGTCCTGCCGGTAAAGTATGCGCTGTCAGGGGCGGCAGTCGCCGTTCTGATAGCCGCGGCCGGTTTTATGCTTACCAGGCCGGCAAAAACTTCCGGGTTCACAGAATCCGAACTGGCTAAAAAAGCCTCTTTTGCTTTCTTTTACCCCCAGCCGATGCCTTCGGGCTATGTATACGAACAGAAGTTCAACGCCGTACAGGATGGACAGGTTTACTTTATGCTGGCTAAAGGCGGCAAACATATAGTACTCCACGAACAGGCGGCCCATGGCCCCTTGGATATTTCATCGCTGACTGCTGCCCGTAAATTCAAATCGGCTTCCGGCGAAGCCGTCATAGGCTACCAGGGCGGACTGCCGGCCGCTAAGATATTAGCCGGTTCTACCCTTATTTCAGCCAATTCCACCGGGCCCGTATCCCAGGACGAGCTGGCCAGGGTGCTGGACCAGCTGAAAGTAAGCCGTTAACCCTGGGCCCGGCGCTAAGGGTTACTGCAGGCTGTTTATATATCTAACCCAGTCGGTATCCTGGAACTTGGTGGAGCTATTTATGAACACCAAAAGGCCGTTGACCGAGCAAACTACTGTCTGAGCGCCGGTCTCCTTGCTTGTCCTGATGAACGCTTCGCCGTTTTTGGTAGCGATTTTGCTATCCGCCCCTGTTTGTGAAGCTATTTTTTGGACCGTCTGCTCGACTGATCCCAGGTTCTTTGGAGCAGGCTGTTCGCTTACGGTAATCCTGTCACCGGATATATTATCGGCGTAACTATAGATGTCGCGCCGCCCGTCGTAGGCCGTCACATGGGATGCGAACCCGCCAAGCTGCGGGTTGGTAGCCGGCGCCACCGGTTTGAAAGAAGGCTGGCTGCGGGCGGCCTGCCCGGCCGCCGCGATATTACCCTCCGGAACGCGGAAAAATGAATAATAAGCACCTCCCGCAAGCGCTATTAGGAGCACCGCGGCCAAGGCTACTCTTTTGGATGGCAAAAGCCTAGATAAGATGGCCGCCGATAACTTCGGTTTGGGCAGTTTTGGTTTTGGCAGCTTAATCTTCTGAAGATTGATGTTTATTGTCACATCCGGCTTAGGCGGCGCGGCTGGATTAGCTGCCGCGACAGGCTGATTCATACGCGGCTGATAAGCTGCCGCGCTATTCACCCTTGCCTGCCTAAGCGCTTGTTTGGCTGCCGGCGAAGGTTTTTCATCACTGAGCCAATCTACCCAATCCTGGCGATTCCTAGAGGTGTAGTCCTTAAAACGGCTGCGGTCCATATCAGCCTCTTATACCCCTGTTATGGACTGCATGCCACAGCCAGGAGAGCGCGTCCCCGGCAAGCACCAGACCTACGAAAGCGGCCGCGGCCGCGGCCACCGATATGTAGGGATACTGTTTGATAAAGCCATAGGCCTTCCACTCATAAAACCGAGGCAGGCTGAACCGGATAGATATAGTCATGGTATCGGAAGCGGCTTCTTTAACGGATGCCTTAGCCGGAGATTCGGCTGCGGTTCGCCTGGGCCTTATGTACCTGGTGTAGTCGGTTCGCCTTAGTGGTCTTATGTCGTCCATTTTTATTTTTCCTAATGTGTGTAGTATGGCGTATCATCAGGCATCTGCAAACCCCCTGTGAAGGTCCGGCCGTGCATCAGGCGCTTGCTGGGGTCGGCCGTAAACTGGAGGGTGATATCAGTCATAGTCGGGCCGCGTGTCACATCATCCGGATAACCGAATGCTTGGGAGCTGTCTACCGTTACATAGAAATAGAAGAAGCGGGCGCAGTTGGTACTGCTGCCGCTGCCATCCTTTGGAATATATGTACCCGGCGTCCCAAGGGTGACATTGCCGAAGTTGGTTTCCTGACCCCAGGTCGTCATTGCGGGGCTGGTACAAAGCGTCGTGGTGTTGGTCATGGAACGGTACTTAAGCTGCCAGCGGGCGCCGATGGAGTTATCCAGGCCGTTCATCAGCCACTGGTTAGGGAAAACGTCGCTGTCGGTATCCATCATGATTGAATATTTTGCAACTTGAGGCTGGCTTAACAGGCTGGTCTGCTGGATTACCGGGCTTGCATAGGTGATGGTACTGCCGCATCCGCCTCCAAGCACGTAAGCTTTGCCGTCGTAATACACCGCGGCATTGCCATAACGGTTGCCGGTATATTTCTGGTTGGTCATAAACCATTGCCCTACGCCGGTAGGATGATTACCGCTGGTAATCGTAGTATTGGCACTGATAGGCGCCACATAGGTTACCGGTGAACAAGTAGTGGCGTTAGAGCGGCCGCCGAACATGTAAAGATAGCCGTTAGCGGCAAAGCCATCACCCTGGCTGAGCGGCTGGGGAAGGCTGGTTGAATATGACCAGCTGCCAACGGACCCGTCAGTAGGATCTATCTGCGCGTACTGCGTATCGCTGTAGTAATTGGCGCCGTCGGTACCGCCGATGATGTATAGGTTGTTGGCATAAGCTACGGCCGTAAGCCCGGACCGGGGCGCATTGATAGAGTTAGCGCTGGAAGTCCAGGCCGATGTGATATTGCCTCCGGAATTAAGCTGAGGGCTGATATAGAGAGAATCGGTACTGCCGTAAGATATCACCACTTTACCGGCGGTTCCGCCGCTTCCCGTACCGGTGGTAGAGCCATTGCCACCCTGTCCGGCTGAGCCGACATCCGGATCACCGGAGTTCCCGGGCGATTGCCCGCTGCCGGCCTGATTAGTAACATTGGTGCCGGAAGTATAACTTGAACCGCCGCCTCCGCCGCCGCCGCCCGTCAGGCCGCCGAAGAAACCGCCGCCCATATTAAAGGTGCCGGAGCCTCCGCCGCCGCCAAAGTAGCCGCCTCCGCCGCCGCCTCCGCCGCCGTAGTTAGCCGCGATATTACCAAGACCCCCGGCGGCACCGCCATGGCTGCCGGCTCCGCCCGCGCCGCCATCCGCTCCCTGGCTGCTGCGGCCATCCGCGCCCGCGCCGCCGGCCAGAGAGCTACCGCTTGTACCATCGTTATCGCCTGCGCCGCCGGCACCTCCGGCGCTGCTGGTACCGCCGCCTCCTCCGTTAGCATTTCCGTTCGCACTGCCGCCAAGTCCGCTGCTGCCGCCGCCCGCGCC
>DASSNG010000005.1:0-8414 GCA_035688135.1 Saccharimonadales bacterium (SeqCode)
CCGCGGCTATAAGCTGTTTTACGATTACGTATTGAGGGAGCGCCAGCAGTTCCGCTTCCCGCCCTTCAGCTACCTGATGAAACTGACTGTACGGCGGGCGACCCTGAGCGGCGTCCAGAACGCCAGCGACAAGCTTAAGGACGAGCTTGCGGCCCAAGGCCTGCCGGTCGAAATCATCGGGCCGACGCCGTCTTTTTACGCCCGCCGCGGCAAATATCTTTACTACCAGCTGGTCTGTAAAAGCAAGGAGCGCGACCATTTGGTGGCGCTGGCAAGAATCGTCCCGCCGGACTGGCAGATAGATTTAGACCCGGCCGATTTGCTCTAATTCCACTCCCGCCCATATCCGGTTCGACACTATCCTCGGCCTTACGGCTGTTTAAGCGCATAGTACAGCCTCCGGCCTGCGGACGTGCCTCTCGGATATGGGTTGAAGTGCTAAGCCTGCAAGGTGGATTACTCACCTCTGTTAAGTTATACTGTTCCTGATGTCCGCTAAAGATAAAATCATAGCCCTGCCCAACCCGCGCCTGCGGCAAAAATCCCAGCGCCTGCCGATAATTACTCCCGAGGCCCGGGAAGTCATCCGGCAGATGATTGATTCCACCCTGGACTGGGAAGCTACCAGGGAGCATGAAGTCGGCGTAGCCCTGGCCGCCGTGCAAATCGACCAGCCCTACCGCATCATCATCGTACGCAACGACTTTGAGAACAAGGACGATAAAAACTTCAGCGTCTTTATAAATCCCGAAATCATGAAAGCCGAAGGCAAAGTAGAAGAAGATTACGAAGGCTGCCTGAGCGTAACAGATATATACGGCAAGGTACCCCGCTACAGTAAGGTGCGCGTTCGGGCGTTAGACGAGAACGGCCAAGTGGTCAGGGTCAAGGCCGAAGGCTTCTTGGCGCGTATTTTCCAGCACGAAATCGACCACACTAACGGCATCATGTTCGTGGACCACCTTAAAGATGATAAAGACGCCTTTTACAAGCTGACGTCCGAAGGCAGGCTGGACCCGCTAAGTTATGAAGAGGTAGAAAAAACCGGTGTCTTCCAAGACTAAGCTGGTATTCTTCGGCAACGAAAGGCTGGCGACGGGCGCCTCTACGGACGCGCCTGTGCTTAGAGCCCTGATAGCCGCCGGCTATGGTATCGAAGCCGTCATAACCAGCCACAAAGAGCCCGTTTCCCGGCAAAAAAGAGACCTGGAAATCGGTCCCATCGCCCACGCTTACCATATACCGGTGGTCCTGGCCGGCGGCAAGCAGGACCTTCTGTCCAAGGTTAACAAACACAGGACCGAGGCGGCGGTCCTGGTAGCTTTCGGCCAGATAATCCCGCAGGAAGTGCTGGACGTTTTCCCAAAAGGCATAATCAATATACATCCTTCCCTGCTGCCCAAGCTACGCGGCTCCACCCCTGTTGAAACGGCTATTTTGAACGGATTCGAAGAGACCGGCGTGTCGCTGATGAAGCTGGCCGCCGAAATGGACGCCGGCCCGGTCTACGCCCAGCGGAAGCTGGCCTTGGACGGCAGCGAGACAAAGTTCGATCTGGCCCGAAAGCTTAATAAGATGGGCGCTGAGCTGCTGATAGAAAACCTTGACGATATATTATCCGGCAGGCTGGCTCCCAAAACCCAGGACGAAACCGAAGCGACCTACTCCCGGCTGCTGTCTAAACAGGACGGGCATATCGATTTTAATGAGCCGGCCGAAGACATTGAGCGGAAAGTCCGGGCATTCTTAGGCTTTCCTAAGACGCGCGCAGAGGTCCATGGCCGAGATATAGTCATCACCAGATCCCGGGTGGCTGAAAGCCCGGAAGACGGCGGCTTAGTCGTCAAATGCAGCCCTGGTTATCTGGAAATCTTAGAACTTATCGCTCCCAGCGGCCGCACCATGGGCGGAGCTGAATTCCTGCGCGGCTACAAAAGATAGTCAGGCTTGAGGCTGGCCGGGGTCGGCCGGAGGCATTGTCTGAGGCTGGTCGGGCGGAGTCTGCTGGCCGCCCATATCGGCCATGGTAGCCTGCAGGATGGCCGACGCCTGCTGTTTGATTTCGGCTTTTAGCTTTTCCAGTTCGTCTGCTACCACCTGTTTATAATCCGGGAAGTTGGTCTCCAGCCATTTTAAGGCGCCGGCCTCATCGTTCCGGTCTATGAAACCCTCGAATTCATCTAATTGGGCGTCGGTCATCTGCTCGGCCAGCTTCATCCCCACGCGCAGTTCCAAAGTCTCGTAGATATGCGCCAGCATCTTGTTCTTTTCGGCGGCCGGCAGTTCGCCCAGGCCCAGCTCGCGCAGCAGATTGTCATCCAGTTGAAACATATTTTTTATCCCTTATGCTTTGAATTTTATCTGAGTGGTAACCTTTCGCCAAATAATTATGGCTCAAGCGGCCAGCGGCGGCGACTCCACCCTTTCTTCCTCTTTATCTTCCGTATCTGCCGGCAACTCGGTTTCCGAGGGGCCTAACAGCCAGATACTGAAAACCGCTGTATAGCCTGCCGCCCGGCCTATCAGCCGGCGGCGGTACTGGCGGGCTTTCTCACCGGCTTTTTCGCCTATCACCTGGCTTGTCAGAGCGGTAGTGACCGCTGATTCTTTGGCGGCCTCAGCCACTGCAGATGTCCCGTTTGCTACGGCGCCGGCGGCTTTCTCGCCAAGGACCTGGCCGGTCAATACGGCGCTTACAGCTGCTTCTTTGGCGGCATCAGCCGCTTTTTCACCGATCACCTGGCCCATCATCAGCGATGTGCCTAAAGCTTCTTTGGCGGCGCCGGCTACATAGCCGGCCCTGGCCATAGCCTCGGCCGCCATCGGTTCCAGCGCGTCTTTGGCCGCGGATTTTACGGCGCTTCCCAGCTGCTTAAGCTCCTCCCGGACCGCTTTGAATTTCCCGCTGAAGCGCTTTTGGGCCTCGTCCCGGGAGGTTGGCGCGGCTTCCGGCTCGGCTCTATGAGAGAACCAGTATTCTACTTCGTCCTTGAAGAACGTCCTTGTATCGCCTTCGGCGGTAATCACCTTATAAAACGACTCGCCGTCCCTTTCGCCTTCCTCCAGTATCCGGGCAGACTCAAAGCCTTTTGCCCAGGAATACACCGGTACCAGGCCGCCCGGCTTGATTTCATAAGGCGATTCTTTTTCCTGCAGCATGGCTTCCAGTTTGGCTACACGGTCGCTTAACTGCTGGAACTGTTCGCGCATCTGTTCTTTTTCCGGGTCTAGTGGGGCCGGTGCCTCTTCCGCGGAATCAGCGGCCTGGGCTTCAGGCGCCGCTTCCGGCTCGAAGTTGCTAAATTCCTTCATCCGTTCATCGGTCAGGAATTTGGTGTGGTTTTCCGTAAGACTTTCAATCTTGTGCATGCCGGTTTCGGATGATTTGCCCTTGTAGCGCCAGAGGTTGCCCTGCTGGTCGACCAGAACATCGCTTTGGGTCTCCTCCGATGTACTTTCGGCCGCATCCGGCGGCTGGGGTTCTTCGGCCGCGGGCGCTGGCAGGGCTTCCGGCTCTATTACCGGCTCAGCAGACTCTTGGAACTGCGAAGGCTTGACCCGCTTGATTTCATAGCCGCTGGGAAAGTCCGGGTTCTGCCGTTTTAAGATAATTTCATCCTTGTCGGTATTCCTGCCAGATATAGCCCAGCCATCGGCTGATGAATACTGCTCCTGCGTTTCCTCCGGCTCTTCCGCCTTGCTTTCGGCTTCGGCAGGCGCATGTTTTTCGGCATCCGGCGTAAAGACCTGGGCGGATGCTTCCGGCTGAGCCGCTACGGTCAAAAGTTCCGGCGCCGCAGGCAGCTCGTCCGCCTGCCATTCAACCGGATCAAGCATCAGACCCTCCGCCGAATGGGGGCCGGCCGGATAGCCGCCGGAGGGCTCAGGAAAAGAACCGGCTTCGGCTGGCGGCGTTTCTGCAGTTGTAAGTGTTTCGCCGGGCATTTTAGCTTTTTTATTTTTTATACCTAATCAAATCCTAACACCCGTAGACCAAATGTCAATCTCCGCTTACGCTTAATACTGCTTAAGCACGTCCACTACATAGCCGGTATCGGTCCGGCCGTCCACCTGAAGTATTTCAGAACCGTGGCCGCCTGCCAGCCAATGCACGCTATGCCCATGGCCCGCGGCTTTTGCAGCCAGCGTGTGCAGCCAGCCCTCGGCCCGCCAGGCTCCTACCTTGTTAGCCGCCCAGTCCCAGGGATACCGCATCCCCCAGTAAAGGCCGCTGTCCTGGGCCCGCTCGTGCAGACCGGCGCCGCTCCCGCTTCTTAAACCGTTTATGGCTTTCATTTCCTGGGCATGGTCTTTCTCTATCTGTTCATGCAGCCCATGTATGGCCTGCAGTTCGTGCTGGTGGTCGTGGATATGCTGGGCGCTGCTCTGGGCTTCGAATATATTCAGCTGCTGGTCGATGTCGGCGACTTCTTTATGAATTTTGGTAACATCCGGACTATAGCTGTGCCCTCTTTTGCCAAGCTCGTAACCTATGAATGCAGCCACCGCGGCCGCTCCCAGCGCCACCAAGGCCGCGCCGGCGCCGCCATCCCTTCTTTCTACCGCTTCCGGCGGCACGTAAACCCTTTGTTCGTCTTCCAGGTAAAAATAGCCTTTTTCGTCCTGGTAATACTGCGGCGGCTCCGGTTCGCCGGTCACTCTTCTTCTTAGGCGGCGGCTTAAGGGTTCGCGGTAAGCCACTTTCCGGGCTTCCGGCTCCGGCGGCGGGTCTTTGGCTTCTATCCTGGCTTCCAATTCGGCGTTCTTGGCTTCCAGGGCCTCCAGCCTTCCGGACAGTTCCTTTATCTGCCGTTTCATTTCCCATTTTTCGGGGTCGGCCTGGCGTTCCTGCCACTCGGCTTCGCTTTCCGCCGGGTCGTAACCCCACATTTCCGCCAGGTCCGGCAGCTGTACCCGCCTGATCATCTTGGCATCGCCTTCGCCAAGCTCTACAAGGCCGTTATAACGGTACGAACCGTCTTTTTGCTCTACCACCTCTATGCCGTCCAGCTTTTCATAACCGCCGGGCAGCTCGGGGTCAAGGGTCGCTAAAACCTCCGACATAAACACCTCACTTTAACTGACTATAAAGTAAGGTTTTTAATAAAAGCGCTCAGTGAAACGTCTTACAGGCTTATAGGGTCCGGGTACGGGTTTCTCGGCTGAAGACTTCTATGCGGTCGTCTTCCTGGACTTCTACCCGGCTGTCGCTGGAAAAGCTCAGGCCGCACATCTCGCCTTCCGGCACTTCGGTGACTTCCGTAGGGCCGCGCTGCAGCTTTGTTACCGGCAGGTTATCGGCAATCACTTCTTTATTGCGTACCACGCGGGCCAGCGACGGCGTCCGCAGCATGCCTTTGGTCACCTGGCCGCCGCAGATAACCTCGGTCTTGGTGATTTTAAATATGCCCTTGACCTGCAGAGTGCCCAATTCTTCCTCTACGACTTCCGGCGACAGCATGGCTTCCAGTTCTTTTTTGACGTCGTCTATAAGTTCGTAGATGACCGTGAACAGCCGCACCTGCACCTTGTCCCTGGAAGCCAGCTGCTTGACGTGCGCCGGCAGGCTGGTGTGGAAACCGTAGATGATAGCATGGCTGGTGGCGGCGGTATGGATGTCGCTTTCGCTGATGACGCCGACGCCGGAACTGACAACCCGTACGGCGACTTCCTCGTTATCCAGGGTCTTAAGACTGTCGATGACCGATGTTATTGAACCCTGCACATCGGCTTTTATAACCACGTTGAATTCCTGCAGCTTGTTGCTGCGGCTGATAATTCGCAGCAGTTCCGAACTGCTGGTCGCGGCGCTGCTGGCGCCGGCTCGGCGGGCAGCGGCCGTCTGGGCGGACTGGTCCCGCGCCTGCTTCTCATTCTTGACCACCTGGAACTCATCGCCGAACTCCGGCAGGTTTTTTAAGCCGGTGATATTTACCGGTGTGGACGGTCCCGCTTCTTTTATGGGCTTGCCGTCGGTGGTTTCCAGGTTGCGGATTTTGCCGTAGGTACCGCCCAGCACCACGAAGTCACCGGCGTGCAGGGTGCCTTGCTCTACCAGGGCTTCGGCCACCGGCCCGCGGCCCTGCTCCATATGGGCTTCTATGACAAGGCCTGTTGCCGGAACGTCTTTGTCAGCTTTGTGCTCTTCTACGTCAGACACCAGAAGCACCATGTCCAGCAATTCTTTTATACCGGTGCCTTCCTTTGCTGATACCGGGATGACAATCGTATCGCCGCCATAATCTTCCGGCACTAGCTGCTGTTCGGCCAGCTGGCCTTTGAGCATATTCAGCTGGGCTTCGGTGGCCTTATCCATCTTGTTGGCGGCGACTATCATCTTAACCCCCGCCTGGCGGGCAAAGCGGATAGCTTCCATGGTCTGCGGCTTGATGCCGTCATCAGCGGCCACCACCAGGATTACCAGGTCGGTCAGGCGGGCGCCGTGCTCGCGCAGGGCGGCAAAAGCCTCGTGGCCCGGGGTATCCAAAAACGTAATCAGCCGGCCGCCGTGGTCTATCTGGTAGGCCGCCAGGTGCTGGGTTATGCCGCCGGCTTCGCCGCTGGCGGTAGAACCGCCGCGGATAGCATCCAGCAGAGTGGTCTTGCCGTGGTCCACATGGCCCATCATAGCTACTACCGGAGGGCGCGATTGGGCATTAGCCGAAACATCACGCTTTACGCGGGGCGGGGCGGGCTCGTGGGCCTTACGGGTCAGCTCCACCTCCACATCGGGCAGCTCCCCCACGATTATCTGGGCGGTATCAAAATCTATCTTTTCATTGACGGTCGCCGCAACGCCGTTTTTGAAAAGCTCGGAGATTAACTGGCTGACCGGAATAGAAAGGAGTTCGGCCAGATTGCCGACTGTGACTTGGTCGTCGATTTCGATTTGTCGGGCCACTGGATTCCTCCTTTCATTTCGGATTATTTAAGGTCTTTGAGGCTAAGCGCTATCTTGCGGTTATCGGTGTCCACGTCGATAACTTTGAATTTCTTCTTCTCGTTCAGCTTAAACACGGCTTCCGGGTCAACGCTCTCGTCATCGCTCATCTCGGAAACGTGTACCAGCGCCTCTACCGCCGGCGACAGCTGTACAAAGGCTCCGAACGGCGTGATGCGGGTAATCTTACCTTCCACGACGTCGCCTTTGTTGAACTGCTTTACCTCGCTCAGCCACGGGTCTTCGCTCATCTGCTTGATAGACAGGCTTAAGCGGTCCTTGTCGATGGCGATTATCTTGGCTTTAACGCGGTCTCCCACCTTTATGTACTTGCGGGGGTCTTCCACGCGCTCCCAGGATATCTCGCTGATGTGGACCAGGCCTTCAATGCCGTCCACGTTCACAAAGGCGCCAAAGTCTATGACTCCGGTAACTACGCCTTCCACGACGTCGCCTACCTTGAGCTTCTCAAGCCTCTCCTGCATATCGCCCCGGACGGCTTCTTTCTCTGAGAAAATCAGCTTGTTGTCCTTGCGCGATACGTCCAATATGCGGACGCGCAGCGTCTTGTTCACCAAAGCGTTCAGCTTGGTCAGGATCTCGTCCTTATCGCTGTCTGATACGCGCGGGTAGTGTTCGGCGCTCAGCTGGCTAACCGGCAGGAATCCGCGGATACCTTCCAGTTCAATCAGTAAGCCGCCGCGGTTGGCGTCATAAGGAACAACTTCCACGATTTCGTGCTCATCGAACATCCTCTGCAGCTCGCCCCAGCCGCGGTCCTTGACGGCCCGCTTCATGGATAGCAATGCGTAGCCTTCATCCAGCTCCGGGTCTACCACGCTGGCGGTCACGGTCTCTCCTTCCGCTAAAGCGTTAGAGCCGACTTCTCGGCGGAAAATAACGCCCAGGCCGTTGGGGCCCAGGTCTACCCACACTTCGTGTTTTTTGACGGACATAACCGTGCCTTCCACCATATCTCCAGATTTGAGCTGTTTAAGCTCGCTGGCGGCCAGCAGGTCGTCCATAGTTATATTGGTTGTTTTAGCCAATTCTATTAGTTCCCTTCTTGTAGTATTTCTAAGAGACATCCGCTTTCAGCCGGCCCGGGATATCCAGGGCCAAAAGAAGCAGAGGCACTCGTAGATTGATTCTTATTATAAGGTGTTGCGCCCTATCTGTAAACATCTAAGTAAGGCCTGCCGCACGCGTTTCAAAAAAGAGCACGTTCCACGCGGGGCCGCCTGCGGCTCCGGCTGCACTCAGCAAACCCAGTCTCTTTTTTGAAACGGCGCTCACGGCCTTTATGCCATAACGCGTAAACCCTTGTCCGAGAGGCACGTCCGCAGGCCGGAGGCTGTACTATGCGCTTAAACAGCCGTAAGGCCGAGGATAGTGCCGAACCGGATATGGGTTGGAAGCGTTTCACGGATTACGCCCGGCTGCCGCGTGATAGAATTAGTGCAAATGGGAACCG
>DASSNG010000037.1:0-7331 GCA_035688135.1 Saccharimonadales bacterium (SeqCode)
GGTAACACTATTCACTCCGGGAAAAATAACCACCAAGGTAAAAAACCTTAACGCCGACCTTTCGTACTTTGAAAACGAACTAAAACTGCGCGGCGACAGTTATATATCGCTTCTAAGAAAACATCCTTTTACTTTCATAACCCTTTCCCGGCAGGTCCAGAACGAGCTTATTGCCAAAGCTATGCGGATGGCCAACGACAATGAGCTGGATATCCTTCATGTATATACGAATGAGGAGGAAACGGCGCTGCCGTTTTCAGCCCTGTGCTCAAAGCCGGTGGTCTTCACTCACCACGATCCGTTCAATTTCTTAGTCAAATACAAGAATTTCTATCCAAAGTATTCCCAGAATAACTGGATATCGATTTCTCTGTCGCAAAGAGCCCAGATGCCGCCGGATACGAATTGGCTGGCCAACATCCCGCACGGCCTGCCGACCAATCTTTATAAGCCCTCATACGATACGGGTTCCGATTATCTGGTCTATCTTGGCCGGATAATCAGTACCAAAGGCGTCCATCTAGCTATCGATGCTGTCCAGCTATATAACGAAAGCCATGAACGCAAGCTGACGCTTAAAATCGCCGGCAAGCATTACGCCGACCACAAAAAGGATTCATATTGGAAAGAAAAAATCGAGCCGGAATTAGCCGACAGGTGCATCCAGTACATCGGGTTCGTTGATTCAGCGGCCGATAAGCAAGAATTGCTCGCCGGTGCCAAAGCCCTTCTTGTGCCGTCGCTGTTCGAGGAGCCGTTCGGTATGGTGGCCATAGAGGCGCTGGCCTGCGGCACGCCGGTTATCGGGCTGGATTCCGGCGCTCTTCCGGAAACTATTGAGGACGGCAAAAACGGCTATATAGCCGGCAAGGTATATGGTAAAGATGGCGAGCTGGATGAGCATGCTACCGCCCGGGGCATAAGCTCACAGATTTCCAAACTGGATAAGATAAACAGAAAAAACTGCCGTCTGGACTTTGAAGAAAGATTTACCGCCGCCCGGATGGCCGATGACCATATCAAGGTATATAAATCCCTGGCTAAAGTATGACCAGTTCGGTTTTTATGTGCGGATGGAACTTGTAATCAACCAGCTCAAAGTTCTCGGCGGTAAAGTCATCAATACTTTTCACTTTCCCGGTAATCTTCAGCTTTGGGAACGGGTAAGGCTTTCGTTTAAGCTGCTCTTTGGCGGCATCAATATGGTTCTTGTACAGGTGGGCGTTGCCGGCTGAAATTATGAGTTCGCGCGGTTCGGCCCCAATCAGATACGCAACCATGTGCAGCAGCATGGCGTATTGGGCGATATTGAACGGCGCTCCTAAAAAGACGTCCCACGACCGCTGGTAAAGCTGAAGCCGCAGCTTGCCTTTCGTAAGGTCGAACTGGAACATGGTGTGGCAGGGCGGCAGGCGCATCTCTTTAAGTTCGCCGGCATTCCAGGCGTTTACGATTATGCCCTTTGAGTCCGGGTTATTCCTAAGCTCGTCAATCGCCCACTGCAGCTGGTCGAACTCGGTGCCGTCCGGGCGCTGCCAATGGCGCCACTGCACTCCATAAACCCGGCCCAGGTCGCTGCTGCCCTCATGCAAGAAACCGTCCCAGTAGTGGATATTGTGTTCGTGCAGGTATTTTACGTCGGAACTGCCGGATATGAACCACAGCAGTTCATGCAGCAGCAGGCTGAAAGGCATTTTCTTGGTGGTCAGCAGGGGGAAGCCGTAGCGCATATCAAACCGTACCTGGTAGCCGAACAGGCTCTTGATATCGTGAATGCCGCGGGTGGGCTTGCTTTTGCCATCTTTGATAATGTCGGCCATCAGTTTCAGATACTGGTATTCGGGATGCATATTTTTATTTTACTTTCTTTGGTTTCTTATAAGGAACTTTTACTACTCTAACCCCTTGGCCGGCCAGGAAATCCAAGGCGTTTTTATCCCACCAATCGTCAATGTAATGCAGTTCTTTTATGCCGGAGCTCGCTATCAGCCGGCAGCACTTCATGCAGGGGGACAGATTTACTATCATAGTCGCTCCGTCTAAGGGCAGGCCATCTTTGGCGGCCTGGGCGATACATCTTTCTTCGGCATGCGAAACCGCAGGCGGGCTTACCCATATGCCGTCTGTTTCTACTTCCATCGGGCCGTCTATCAGGCTGGCATTACTCATCGCGATTATTTTACCGCCGGCTATTATCGCAGCGCCCACTTTGGCTGTTTTTTTGGCCTGCGATTCTTTCTTGCTGGCCAGCATTTTCATGAAGGCCTCGCGGTAAACCTTTTTTTTATCGGGGACGGCAGCCTGTGTCTGGGTATATTTCTTTTTAAACCGCTTACTCAGCTGGTTTATTTTTTTATCTTGCGAGTGGTAAAGCTCGGCGTTCTCAATAGGCGTATTTTTCAAATCGCGGTAATTCCATTTGCTTAGGTCCGGCGAATCAAACGGGATGCAGTGGAAGTGCAGATGCTCTACGGTGCTTTGGGCCTCCACGCCGTCTTTTTGGACAATCTGCATGCCTTTAACACCATGGACCTCGCGGATTAGTTTCTTGGCGATGTAAAAGAACTTGCGCATCGTTTCCCATTCGGCCGGCGTCAGGTCTTTTACGGACCGCACATGGCGGCGTGGAATAACCATAAAATGGCCGTCAACATACGCGTAAAGCGCAACGGTCATCACAATGCCGTTCTCTTCATGAAAGACATAGCTTTCATTCAGCTTACAGAATGCGCAGTAACCAACCGTCTGCCAAACCTTGTCATACGCGCCGGTAGTGCGCGCCGTCCTATAGAACTCCTGCTTCTTGCGTTCCTCCGGAGTGAGTTTTGCCATCCTACTCCTTCAGAGGGTCTTTGCGCAGTTCCATGAAATCTTTGAATATCTCGCCCAGGTGGCCGCCTATGGCGCGCTGTACGATTTTAGTCGTCGACAGGGTAGTGGACTGGCGGTCCAGCACCTTAACTTCGCCGCCATATTTAGTGACGGTCTTATATTCCTTGGACTCTTTGTAGTTGCTGGTCCAGTCTTCTTTTACGGTAATGTAAGTGTCCGGCTGCAGCAGCCCCAAGGTGGGCTGGCAGCTGGGAGTAGGCAGCAGGGTTACGAAATCTACCGGCCGCAGATATGAAAGCATCTCCATCCGGATTTTCTCGTCTAAAATCGGCTTATTGGGGCCTTTTACCCGCCTGATAGCCTCGTTGCTGCTGACGCCCACCACCAGAACGTCGCCGTGGGCCTTGGCTACTTCCAGGTACCGGCACTGCCCAACATGCAGCAGGTCCCATGAGCCGGCTGTGAACACTATCTTTTTGTTTGCCTCTTTTAATTTGTCGTGCAGAGTCATTAGGTCGCTTTGATCAATAAGGCGCTTTTTCCAAGACGTTGCCATCAGTACCTCTCCGTTGTTGTTTGCTGATAATACTTTAACATTTATACAGCCGGTCAGCCAGGGGTGACAAGCCCCCGCTTTAGCAGGCGTTCGCGGGTCCTTACAAAGTGGTGGTTATCCGGCAGGGATTCATAGGGCGCATGTTTTAGGAACTTATAAAAATCATAAACGCAGAAAAGGTCGATTATGGCCGCCAGTAAGTCGGTTTTGCCAACTTTTATACTCTTATACTCTCCGCCTCCGGCCCGGACATAGCCGCGCAGCAGGAAATTCTTAAACACTTCCTGGTCTGATTTATAAAAACTATCCGTCAGCAAAAACGCCAGCGTCCGCCCCAAATCAAAATAGCGGAAACCATAAGATGCTTTCTCAAAATCCAGGATGCCGCTGATGAAAAGGCCGCCTGAACCTTCATCAAACAATATATTTCCGCGCACCAGGTCCATATGAAGGGCTTGCCGGTCCGGCAGCCGCCGGCACAGGTTTATTACTGAAGCGCAGTAGTCAAAGACCTCGTGCCTTATATTCAGACCAAGCTTCTCTTTCATGGCTTGCTTCACCCCAGGCTGGCTAAAGTACGTTCTCATGCGCCCGGTTATGGCCAGGTATTCATCTTCAACGTCCGGCAGAAATGCGCCGTCCGTCTCCGACAAGGCGTTATGGACTTTTGCCATAGCCTGTCCCAATAATTTCAGGTGTTTGGCGGTATAGGCCTCCCAAGGAATTACTTCGCCTGGCAAATAGAGGTACAGGCAGCCAACCAGGCGCCTGCCGCACGCCGCAACTTCAATCAGCCGGCCGTCATACGGCGTCCGCGCCGGCAGGCCTGCAGATAATAATCCCGATACCTTATTAGCGTTTCTGACCCGGTTCAATATATCCGGCTCGTCTTTATAGACAATAAAGTTCAGGTGTTCTCCGGCCTCCGTGGTAAAAGGGTAGGACCGGTTGCGATAGCCCATATGTTCGGGTAATACCGACTCAATCTTAAAGCCATAAAGTTTTTCCAAACCCTCATGTAAACTGCTTTTTCCTGCGATTTGGTTCACCGGCATGTACTGATTCTTTCATACTCGACGAGGCGTCTCAACAACCGCATGAATTTTTAAATCCGGGCAATTTTATTATCTGGTAGATTCTTTTATACTTAAGATACGATAAGGAGTGACGTGGCTAAAGGTTTATTCATCGTTATAGAAGGCGCGCCGGGTTCCGGTGCCGCCAGCCAGCTCAACCTGCTCGCCGAGCGCCTAAAGGCCGTGGGCCATGATGTTGAACTGGTGGATTTGCCCAGATTATCCCATGATTCCGGGCATTTCATAAGGAGGTACCTGGAAGGCGGATACGGCGATTCCGAACAGGTAAGCCCCTACGCAGCCGCTCTTTTTTACGCTCTGGACAGGTACGAAGCCGCCGAGCGTATCAAACGCTCCATAGAATCCGGCAGAATCGTTTTAGCCAGCAATTACGTGGGTGCCAGCATGGCGGAGCAGGGCAGCAAGTTCAGCGACCCTACCGAGCAGCGCGGCTTTTTCGTGTGGATTGACAGCCTGGAATACCAGCTGATGGGTGTGCCGCGGCCGGACATCAGCCTTTATCTGCGTCTGCCGGCTGACGTTTCCGCTCAGCACGCATCAAATAACAAGCTCAAACTTACCGAGTATAAGAAGCGCCTAGCCACCTACGACCTGCTGTGCCGTCTTTTTCCAAAGGATTACCGGGCGCTGGAATCCAGCCAGAACGGTAAAAAGCTGGACTTCACCGCCATCAATAATCTTATATGGGATGCCGTAAAGCCGCTTCTGCCGGTCGAAAAACCGCGTCCGTCACGCAGCGTCGTGGTGTCCGTAGGCAAAGAGCAAGACGCCTTTCCGGTTGCCGGCAGCGATGAAAAGGCGCTCCGGCTGCCCATCAAAGAGGGCAGCGTGCTGCTAAAGATGTTCATGGAGCAGATAAGGCCGGGCAGCACCTCGCCGGCGCTGGGCAGCTGGTCTTCAGGCGATTACAAACTGTATAAATTCAATGCGGCCCGCATGCCAAAAACCGCGGGCGCTTTCAGGGAGCTTCTTGCCTCATATCAGCAGCTGGAAAGGCAAATCAGGCAAAAAGCCGCCGATAAAAAGCAGGCTGATGAACTGCTGATGCATCTGACGCCGCTGGCCGCGCTGACTTCATTCACATTAACCATAGATATAGAAGATGTCCGGGAAATGACCTCACGGCTGCTAACCCGTGAACAGCCGGAAGCGCAGTGGGCCGCCAAGCAGATTTATATGGCCGCCCGCCAAAAATGGCCGCAGGTGTTCAAGCGGCCCCTTGAGTCCGCCGACGAACCTTCAGCTATGTCGCAGTCAGTCATGGCCAAACTGGCCAGCGAGTGGCTCAGCGCTGACGGCGGCTTAGAAGACAGGGTAAAGCTGCTCGACGCCTCGCCGCGCCGCGAATTCGACCTGCTGGCCGAAAGCATCTATCCGTATAGCAATTTATCGCTGGCTGAAATCTCCGAAGAAGTTACCGAATGGCCTTATTCTCAAAAATCAGAAAGCCTGAAAAAGTGGGCGGCTCAGCCCGGGCTGCTTAAAAAGGCCCATTATAAGCTGGATATTATCTCTGATTTAATTACCCAAATACGGATATCGCAGGCCGCCGGGCTGCAAAATACGGCAGTCCAGCCCCCGACGCCAAGGTTCGGCTTTGATATCCCAATTAAAATAGAAGAAATGGGCTTAGATGATAGTTACAGCGAGGTGTTTGATGCAAGCCTGGCCGCATACAGCAGCCTTCAGGCGGAAGCCGGCGAAGAAACGGCCGTCTACGGTGTTCTGCTGGGCCATAAGGCGCGATGGCAGCTACAGGCCGATGCCGAGCAGATGCTCAAAATCCATAAATTAAAATCCAGTGGTATGTACCAGCCGGTTGTTTCGGAAATCGAAGAAAAACTGGCAGATGCGCATCCGCTTTTGTGGGATATTCTGACCGGTAAAACGGCTGCCCAGCCGCGAAGAGCCGGCAAAAGCCGGGTTAAACCTGCCCGGCGCCGCTCCGGCAAATCAAAGAAATGATATGAAGAAGCCCCCGCAGGGGCTTCTTCTGTGAAGCTCACCTGCGGGGGCTGGTGCGCCGCGTCTCCAGGCGGTACCGGTCGTTGTAGCTGCCGGGCCGCTTGTCCGCGACGATGCGGAACTCCTTGCCGGGCGAGTACTTTCGCCAGGCAGAGAGCTGGTTCAGGATGTACTCCGTCTCCGCGTAGACCAGCGAGAAGTCCGCCCGGTAGAACCAGTCGTCCGCGGCCATGAAGCTGAGCCGTCCCAGGTGGAAGCGGCTGCGCTTGCGCCAGACCTTGACGAACCTGGCCCTCATCTGCGTGTCGCCGCCGATGTCCAGGACCTTCGCGATGAAGCCCTGGTTGCAGCGGAGCTTGTGCTCCGCGAAGCTGTCGTTCGCCATGACCGCCTGCGCCCAGCCGCCGCCGAACAGCTGCCGGAACCGCTCCTCGTCGCCGCCGGCCTTCTGGTTGAACAGCTTGATCAGGTCGTAGACGTAGCCGGAGCCGCTGAGCGCTTCGCGGATGGACGTGTCCGGCTGGACATCCTCGATGATGCCCCACAGGCGATCCAGCAGCTGGCGCTCGCGCTCCTGCTCCTCGCGCTGGCGCGCGAGCTGGGGCTCCGCCCACTCGTCGGCGGCCTTGAAGACCTCCTTGAGCATCGCGTTGGTCAGGCCCACCCGGTTGCCGCACCCGGAGCACATGCTCTCGGGAGTGCGGTCTGCCTGGCGGCTGCCAACATCGCCCACCAGGACGAAGGCGAATCTGTTGTGGCCGCCGCAGTTCACCACGCACGGCCTGATTACGACCGTGTCGATGGCGTTCCGCCAGCCTCCGCCGTGCCACCTGAAGCGGCAGCGTATGTCGCTGAGCGTCTCAGCCAACACTCCTCCTATC
>DASSNG010000016.1:0-3126 GCA_035688135.1 Saccharimonadales bacterium (SeqCode)
GATCCTTGCTCCGCGCCTGATCCCACAGAAAGACCGCGGCAAGTACCAAGCCGGCAATCAGCGTGGCCAACGATTTGGCGTGCCAGTTGTCGGCTGGGCCTTCAATTAAGCCATAGGTTATCCCGGCCAGGGCCAGGGCCGCCAGGATAGCGCCTTTGATATCCAGATGCCGGGCCCGGGTATCCTTGCTTTCTTCAAAATTGGCCAGGGCCAAAAGTCCGCAGACAATGATAAGCGGGATGTTTATAAAGAAAATCCAGCGCCAGGATATGGCGTCGATAAGGTAGCCGCCCGCCAGCGGCCCGATCGCTGTCATGATGCCCGACCATGCCGACCAGCGGCCGATAGCAGATCCGCGGTCTTCCCTGGGGAAATTCGTATTGATGATTGCCAATCCTCCGGGCACCAATAAGGCTCCGAAAATCCCCTGCAAGATACGGAATGTTATCAGTAGGCCGATGCTTGGCGACAAGCCGCACAGTAAAGAAAATATCCCGAAACCGGTTAATCCTATAAGGTATATGCGTTTACGGCCGAATATATCACCAAGAGAACCGCCTAAAAGTATCAATGAGGATAAGGACCGAAGATAACCGTCGGCTATCCATTGTAGGTCTGAGAAGTGCCCATGAAGACCCTCGGAAATCTTCGGCAGGGCCAAGTTCACGATAGTGCCGTCGAGGAACACCACCCCACTGCCGATGATAGTCGCTATCAGAGTCAGTGTCCGCTTACTCATGACTCCATGATAACAGAGGCTGGTAAATATTGGTTATAATGTAAGGATGAGCGTTTTAGACGGTCCGCTGGTGTTCGTTGACATCGAAACCACCGGTGTCAGCTACAGCCGCAACCGGGTCATTGAAGTAGCGGCCATCCGGGTTGAGAATAATGAGATCGTGGACAGCTTCACCAGCCTGGTCGACCCCCAGTCCGAACTGCCGCCTTTTATAAGCAGTTTGACGGGCATCTACGCCTCCGATTTGGCCGGAGCCCCTACTTTCTATGACATCGCCGATGAGCTTTATAGGATAATGGAGGGCGCCGTCTTCGTGGCTCATAACGTCCGGTTTGATTACGGCTTTTTAAAGCGTGAGTTCGCCGATACCGGCCGTAAATTCAACCCTAAATTGCTCTGCACTGTGCGGCTGTCCCGATCGCTTTACCCTGCTGAACGCCATCATAAACTGCAAAATCTTATCGACCGCTGCGGCATTATTGTTGAAAGCCGCCACCGGGCGTTTGACGATGCCAAAGTCATGTGGCGTTTTATACAACACGCTCGCGATAACTTCCCTGCTCCGCAGGTTGAAGCCGCAGTCGGGCATCAAATCAAGTCGCCGTCACTGCCCAAAGGTCTCCAGCCGGGGCTGGTATCGAGCCTGCCGGAGCGTCCAGGCGTGTATATCTTCCAGGATGAGAATTCATCGCCCCTGTATATCGGCAAAAGCGTCAATATCCGTCAGCGGGTAATGAGCCACTTCAGCGCCGACCATACCTACGAAAGCGAGTTCAAGATTTCCCAGCAAGTGGCCGATGTCCTGGCTCTCACCACCGGCGGTGAATTAGAGGCATTACTGCTGGAATCAAAACTGGTTAAAGAAAAACAGCCGCTATATAACCGGCAGCTGCGGCGCCAGCAGAAATTGACACTAGCCAGACAGATTGTAAGCCCGGATGGGTATATCACGGTGGATATCCAGGATACAGATAAAATCGACCCGGCCGAAATCGGCGATATCTTAGGCGTTTACACAACTAAGGGCAAAGCCCGGGAATTTTTGAACCAGGCCGTCAAAGATTACGGTCTCTGCCCGCGGCTGATGGGTCTGGAAAAAGGCCGCGGCGCCTGCTTCTTGTTCCAGCTTAAAAAGTGCTCCGGCGCCTGCTGCGGACGTGAGACTTACTCAGACTACAACCAGCGGCTGCTGAACGTTTTCGCCGGCCGTCGTCTTCAGGAGTGGCCCTACGACAGCCCGATGCTCATCCAAGAAGATTTAAACGGCGAAACCCTAAGCTCGATAGTCGTCGACCAGTGGTGCGTGATTGCTAACATCACCCAGGAGCCGGAATGCGAACCGGTTGTCAGTTACCAGGATAAGATGTTCGACATTGATACTTATAAGATTCTCCGGTCATTCCTGGCGGCCAAAATGCATAAATTGACTATCAAGCCTATCAGTCTTGACCAATTGCAGGCATTGGCCGTTTAACCGTTATAATAACGTTTAATGGAGAGACTTAAGCGGTTCGACACCGTTACAAGCAAGTGGATATTGAGCTGGCCGTCGCGCTGGCAGTCATTACTGGCTGGAATAACTTTCTTAGGTGAACCCTGGATAGTGTTGGCCATAGCCGCCGGCGGATTAGTTTCGGCGGCCGCTAGCAATCAGCAGGCTTTAGAGTGGGCCTTCATATGGGCTGGCACTGCTTATGGTATCAATACGTTAATAAAACAGATAACCAGACGACGACGGCCGCATAATCGGCGCATCAGCATGCTGGGTATCAGAAGCTATAGCTTTCCCAGCGGACACGCCTTCGGTTCGCTTGTGTTCTACGGTCTATATGCCAACCTTGTCTACCGTCACCTGTCTTTTCCTGCGGATTTCGCTGTCTTGTCAGCGTTGGCAGTAATAGTAATCCTGATTGGTGTTTCCCGGGTTAGCCTAGGTACTCATTACCCGACCGATGTAGTCGGCGGCTGGCTCCTGGGCTCTGTTTCCCTTTATCTAATAGTCTGGCTTGTTCTCTAACCGCGGTCTGGTACTTTACCGCCCTCTTCCCTCGCCTCTGACAGGGCTATGGCCTTGGCCTGGTCGGCATCGGTAACTTTCTTGCCGTTGCCGCTCTTTAGATTACCCCTTTTGAACTCATGCATGGTCTCTTCCATTTTTTTCTTAGATTTTGGTCCATACTTAGCCATGATTCCCTCCTTAACTTACACATTTAGCCTACCCCCTCTGACCTCGAGCCGACAGTTAGATAGCTCACAGTTACTTATAAAAAATCTTACCCGGCACCCGCACATCCAAGTATTGGCTGGGCTGTTTGCCGGTCTGGGCGAACTGATGGCGGGCGGCCAGGAACTGCCCGGTCTGGTTTTGGGCGTCACCGCCCAGATAA
>DASSNG010000009.1:0-4181 GCA_035688135.1 Saccharimonadales bacterium (SeqCode)
AGAAGTCCAGATGCCTTCCTACTTCCTGCAAAAGATCCGGATATAATGCCGGGTCACTCTTGATAGCTTCGACCAGCTGGTCGGCATCCACCGTGCAGACTTCCGCCGGAGTCAAAGCCTCGTAAAAATGAGTCTCTATACCGTGATAAAGTGGCTGGTTAAACAGCTTTTTATAAAGAATGGTTACCGGGAAAATATCCTGTGGCCCATAGATGATCATTGCGCCTACTGAGCCGTCGTTGGTAATCAGGTACTTTCTGAAGTAGCCGCTTAGGATTATATTGACTACCTGCCGGTCTTCGGTGGACTGGATTATCTGTTGCTTGCCCAAAGTATAACGCCGGCCTTGCCGCAGGAGGTCGTGTAGCTTACTCTCTCTTAACTGTTTGCTGCTTGACATGTATAATTAATTATAGCAGGATTGAGGTTATTTTTTAAGTGGAGCACACCTTAACGAGAGATAGTCGAGATGCCCAGAAAAAAAGAGTATTCGGTAGAACTTGGCGTATCTAATTATTCCTATCCGTCAGACGGATGGATACGTCGCCAGATGCACGAGTGGGGTGCGTCCGGTTTTGATTTTTATGGTGAAGCACTGAAAAGGCTGGGAATAAGCTATGGCGATATAGTCTTGGACGTAGGCGCGGGTATGGGATATGACGGGCTAAGCATGGCTACGACATACCGTCCCCGGGCCGTGTATCTTCTGGAGCCGCACGCCGATGAGGATGAAGAGGGCCAGGGCATCGTGACTGATTTTGACGTCAAATATTACCATCTTGGAATCGCTCTGTGGCAGAAAGGCCTGACCGATGTGCGGCTTTTACCGTCAGCGGATTTTAAAAGGTTTTCTGCGGAAATAGGTCCTCCCGCTGCTGGTATCCAAGCGCCTGGGATCACATACATCCAGCCGGTTGAGGCTGTGGCCGAGGATATACCATTACCGGATAACAGCGTTTCAAAACTCACCATGATACATTCCGCCTACCACTTTTCTGATATCAGGCAGGCCTTTTCGGAAGCCGGCAGGGTGATGGCCCCGGGAGCCATAGGCATGCTGATTACGAACGGGCCTGATGATAAGCGGAACTTTAAAAATTCGCTGCAAAAGGCAGGAGAAGCGCTAAGGAATCCGGCATCCACCACGGTTTCATCCCGGCTATATTATCCACAGGCCGTTGAGATGCTGTCACAGGATTTTGATATCGTGGACGAGCCTTTGGTCTACCAGGACACGATGCTGATCGACGAAGAAAGACTGCCGGATTATATCTGGGCGTACAACTCCTACCGCCACTTTTTTGAAAGGCCGATTGTCAATGACGGCCGCTGGGACGCTATAAGAGAAGAGGTTTTTGAAGGGCCGATACGGCGGGCGATGGCCGGCAACGACGGCACGGCAACCGACAGCATCGATATCGCCGCTATTTACTTCCGAGCCAAATAAAAGAGCGACCCTTTTCGCCTCGGACTCTTCTCTAACTGGGTAGTAAGTATTTGCCCAGTGCCGGGTAAGGATCGCTTCTTTTTCTATCAACACTCTCTACGCAGGGCTCGACATTCTCACGCAGAGCGGTTGAACTGGTTGGGTATTCTAAAACTCGGAAATGTCTGCCGCTTATGCCAGCTGGTGCTTGATCTTACGCCAGCGGCGCGCCTGCAGCTGCCGGGATTTCTCCCTCCAGCCAGCCGAATCGTCAGCCTCAAGCTCATCCAGCGACAAATCAGAAAGTTTGGACGGTCTGGTAAGGATGTAGTACTTGTCTAATGTGTTGTCTTTTATTTGGCCCGCGAAGGCCGAATGTTTTTTCATAACTCCCCCTAAGTTATTGTGCTTAGTAGTGTATTTATATTTAATACAAGTCGCTGTGAAATAGCTTAGCGGACTCATGTGAGAAATTTATCATAAGCGTAGTGCGTGAAATCACAGGTTGTTATAATTAATAGATAAAGGGGCGCTGCGGTGTTGAAGTTCCATAAGATAAATGACATGTCCGTCGTATCCGAGTATATTGCCGGCAGGATTCGGAATGAACTGGCAAAGGGCGGCAAGGTGCTTTGGCTGGTGGCCGGCGGCTCGGCTATGGATGTTGCCGTAAAAGCCGCCCAAGGGCTGGCGGGCGTGGATAATCTGGATAACCTTATGGTGACTCTTACAGACGAACGCTTTGGCGCCGTAGGACACGCCGACTCCAATTGGCGCCAGCTGGAAAATAAAGGGTTCAGTTTGCCCGGGGCGCAGCTACGGCCTGTGCTGCGCGGTAAGGACATGGCTGGTACCGCCCGGGAGTACGCCGACTTCCTGAACGAAGCAATCGATACGTGTGGCTACAGCCTGGCACTGGCAGGGATGGGTCCGGATGGACACATCTTTGGGATTAAGCCCGGCAGCCCGTCCGTTCTTTCCGAAGAAGACGTGGCGGGGTATGACTGGGATGATTTTAAACGCCTTACGCCGACCGTAAAACTGCTTAAGAAACTGGATGAAGTGGTTGTCTATGCCGTCGGCAAAGAGAAATACGCCCAGCTGGATATGCTTGAAGGCGAAGTGCCTGCCCTGGAACAGCCGGCGCAGCAGCTGAAGGCGCTTAAAAATGTAACTGTTTTTAATGATTATAAAGGAGAGGTACGATGAAGATCGCTATCGCGGGGCTTGGGAAGATGGGCGGCCGGATGGCCGAGAAGCTGATAAAGGATGGGCAGGAAGTAGCCGTATGGAACCGCACTCACGAGAAAGCCGAGGCCCTGGCCGCCAGGCTCTCCGATTATAAAAATCTATCAGTTGCGGGCAGTATCGAGGAGCTTGTCCGGTCCCTGGAGACTCCACGGGTCGTCCTGACCATGCTGCCGGAGGGAGCGCCGACCGAGCTTTTGCTAACTGAGATTTCAGGCCTTCTGGATAAAGGCGATATCCTCATAGATGCCGGTAACAGCCACTATAAAGATACTGAACGCCACTTTAGAGAGCTGGAAAGCAAAGGTATCAGGTTTTTGGGGATAGGCATCAGCGGCGGGATAATCGCCGCCACGGAAGGATACCCCCAAATGGTAGGCGGCGATAAAAGCGCCTATGAATACGTTACGCCCATCTTAGACAGCTTGGCGAAACCCAGCGGAGGTCACGAATACTTCGGCCCGGGCGGTGCAGGCCATTTCGTAAAAATGGTACATAACGGCATTGAATATCCGATAATGCAGGCTTTGGGAGAGGGGTTCGGAGTATTAGCGAATTCCGATTACGATTTTGACCTCGTGAAAGTAGCTAAACTGTACCAGCAGGGCACATTGGTATCCGGTTTCATGCTGGACAGGGCCGTAGAAGCCCTTCAGGCTGATCCGGGATTGGAAAAAGTAGCGGGCGTGATCGGCTCCGCTTCGCCCGAAGCGGTCTGGACAATAGAAGAGGCCAAGAGGAACAACCTGCCGGTCGAATCAATCGAACAGGCCCGGAATTTCAGACTCCGGTCAGAGACGGAGAAGTATGTTCAGGCGTCTTTTGCCGCCCGCATGGTGGGCGCTCTGCGAATAGCCTTTGGGGGGCATCCGGTCAAGCTCAAAGATGATAAGTAATGCGCGGCAGCTCAGGCTGCGCTCAGCCCGCCCTGTATAATAGAAACAGAGTAATTCAGTTTCGAAAGAGGGAACTTTAGTATCAGCACGGAATATCTTACCGACTATTTAATTCGTAACGCGCGGGATTATGCCGGCAAACCGGCAATAATATTCAATAACCGTTCAATAAGCTGGAGCCGGCTGTGGGAGGCTACGAAGGCTCCGTCCGCTTATATATCGAACCGGGCGGCATCAGACCGTCAGGAAGTGATAGCCATAATGCTGCCGAATTCAATAGATTTCGTAGAAGCTTATCTAGCTGTTGTCCGCAGCGGCCATATCGCGCTGCCGATGGATCCTACGTATAAAAGCCTGGAACTGGACAACATAGTCGACCAGCTTCCGCCTAAACTGATTATCACAAATGACAAGTATTTAAACCGTTTCAGCCAGAAACACCAGGAAATGGCGGTCCTGATTAAGGATATCCGCAATTATGAAGGGTCGCCGGCGGCGGCTGTGAAACTGCCCCCGGACGAACAGATAGTAAGTCTGACATTTACATCAGGGACAACCGGCAAGCCCAAAGCCGTTCCCAACACGCACTCGAACCATATATGGAATATAAA